>JANLPS010000157.1:0-34577 GCA_031367385.1 Archangium sp.
GAGACGATCGTCGATCGGGTGAGCCGCGCTCCAGGGCTGAGCATCGACACCACGGTCGACCGGCTGGTCATGAAGAAGGAGTGACCATGCGCTGGCTCACCATCGTGGCCCTCGGCTTGGCGCTGACGGGCTGCCCGTACCCGATTTACAAGTTGATTCAACCCGAGGCGTCGCCGCTGGTGGTGAGCGAAACGGGGGCTCCGGTCGAGGGAGCGAACGTCGCGCTGATCTCGAATGCGTACCCGTACGGCTTCGAAAAGAGCCGAGAGCTCAAGCGCACCGATGTGACGGGAGCCACCCACTTCGACTCCCACCGTGAGTGGAGGCTCGAGGTCTTTCTCTTCATTCACGGCGCGGAGATCTACTTCTGGAACTGGTGCGTCGAAAAAGACGGCTACGAGACCTTTCGCACCCAGTGGGCGAACGACGGTGATTTCACCGCGCGCCCAACGGTGGTGCTCAAGCGCGGTTCGTCGACGAGCTGCGAGCGCTCAGAGCGCTGAGCCCAGCTCGAGCGTGGTGGGAAACTGCCAGTTCGCGACCGAGGTATCGCCCGAGGTGTACTGCGGCGTGAAAGGCCGAAGCGCGATGAAAAACTGTTCAAAGACGCGCACTTGAAGGCCCCAGCCGATTCGCACCTGTGCATGACCCCGAAAGTCAGCCCCGAGCTCGAGGTGCACCGGCACCAGCACGCGGCGATTCGCGTCGAGGTCGAAGTTGCAGCCGAGCCGCAGCGTCCAAAAGATCAGCGGCGCGAACTTGGAGATCGCAGGCGAGAGCGGCGCGGTCGAGAGAAACGGCGTCTGCGCGAACAGGTTCGGCCACCACCCATGAATGCCCAGGCCGGCTTCGAAGAGATCGAACAGCCTGACACCTCCGAAGACCGAGGTCTGGCTGCCGCGCCCCAAGAAGGTCGACCCCGCTTCGACGGCCACGAGGCCGCGATAGTTGGCGCGTCGCTTGGCGAGCTCGGAGAACAAGGGCTGGGCGCTCTCGAGCTGTGGCTGGCTTCGACCGGGGCGCCAGAGCAGCGAGCCCTGCGGGGCCTCGACCTCGACCGCCGCGCGTGGGTTCCCGGAGGTCGTAATGACTCCGGCGAGGTTGCCGCCCACGAAGAGCGAGAGTGGGATCACGATCAAGAAGGCGACCGCCGAGCCGTGATCTGGGTGCTGCACCTCGAGCGAGCCCACGTCGTCCCACCGAATGCCATCGACGAGGGTGTCGGGCAAGGTCAGGCCACGCTGCACTACCAAGCCGGGCACGTCGTAGCGAACGGTGCGCTCGCCACGCCAGACGAACACCCAGTCTTCTTCAGGCGACGCGGGCAGCTCGGCGCTGCGTACGGCTTCGAACCAGGCACGGAGCGCCGCTCCAGGGCCGTCGACCTCGAAGCGCGGTGGCAGATTGCGAAGAAAGAGCCCCTCGGCCAACCCGGCGAGCTGGGCCCGGCGCTCGTCGCTCAGGTGCTTCACCTCGATGCGAGCCAGTGAATCAATCGGGAGCCCCGGGCCGTCGAGGCGCGCGCCTGACTCGTTGACCAGCAAGTGCTCAGGCGAGAACCAGGGTGATTCGCCTCCATCTTTGAAATGAAGCCGAACTGGCGAGTGCGGCGCGACCCGGGTACCGGTGTGAGGGCCGAACAAACCGACGTGATCATCGTGCGGCTGCTGGAGCGGGCCCAGGTCTTCGCGCTGAGCGCTCTGAATCGTGAAGCACCCGGTGAAGAGCAACGACATCAACAGCCAGGGTCGCCGCGCGCGCATTGAGAGACCTTGAGCGTATTGCATTCGTCTTCTACCTTGCGCGCCCAATGAACAACATCGGCCCGATCATGGCGGCGCTCATCGCATTCGGCACGCTCGGCTACTACGTCTTTCAAGCGATTCAGAATCGGCGAACCGGAGGGCCGCGCTCCAAAATCTCACCACTGCTCGGTGACGAGGTCGGGCAGCGGGTCGCGAAGACCTTGAAGCAACCGGCCGGCGTCGACGAGCTGATCGCCCTGCTCGACGAGTGCGGCACCGACTTTGACGCGAGAGACTTCTACGTTCACGAGCTCGCGCCGCTGGCCTCGTTGGAGCGGCTCAACCAGCTCAACGAGACCGCCCCGACGGCGACGACCTTGTTGGCGCGGGGCGTTCACTTCATCGACGCAGCGTGGAGGGCTCGTGGCCGAGGCAACGCCGACTCGGTGAGCAAGACGCAGTGGCAGAAATTTCAAGAGTTGCTCGACCAGGCCCGAAATGATCTCGAGGCCAGCGCCGAGGCCGCGCCCGATGATCCGACTCCGCTGGGGCAGCTGATGATCGCCCTGCGAGGGCTCGACGCGCCGCTCGAGCAGAGCACCGAGACGTTCGAAAAAGCGGTGGCGATTCAACCAGATCACTACCGCGCGCACTGGGCGATGTTGACCCAGCTCTCGCCCCGCTGGGGTGGTGAGCCAGAAGACCTGACCAGCTTCGTCTCGTCGGCGGTGCAAAACGCGGAAGTTGGCAGCCCCCTGCACATGTTGATCATCGGCTCGCACCTCGACACCTGGAGCGACCGGCTGGTGATTCAGAAGAGGAAAAAAGCGGCTGATCAATTTCTGCAGAACCAGGCTGTGTGCGACGAGATGGTATCGGCCTACGAGGCGAGCCTGGGCGCGGAGGCCTTCGAAGAGCGAAAGACCAGCATCTACTTGCGAAACCAGGCGGCCTTCGCGTTCTTCATGTTTCAACGACCCGAGCTGACCCAGGTCGAGCTGACCAAGATCGGCAAGGCCTTCACCGAATACCCGTGGATCTACGGGCGCACTGGAGAAGAAGAGACCGAAGACGTCATCGAGCGCGCCAAGCTGATCACCCGCCACTCACTCAAGTAAGCGCGCTTAGTTCTCAACCAAAAGCACCGTGGCGGTCTCGACGCCGCGTGGGCGTTCGACCTCGACCTCGTCACCCACTTCACGGCCGATCAGGCCTCGGGCGAGCGGTGATTCAATCGACACCAGGCCTTGCTTCACGTCGGTCTCATCGGGGCCGACCAGGCGAAGGCGCTGTTCACGGCCATCGCTCCAGCGCAGCGACACGGTGCTGCCGAAGCGAACCTGGCCGGTGCCGGGGGTGGCGGGCACCACGCGCACACTCTCGAGGGTGGCGGCGATCAGCGCGACCCGGTGCTCGAGCTCTTTGACGCGGGCCTCGGCGTCGAAAGCGGAGCTCGCTTTGAGCGCCGGGCGTTCGATGTCGGTCAACCGCTTCAGCTCATCGAGCAGGGCGCGGTGCCCGTCGACGGTCATCGGTCGTTCTTCGCCGCGGTTGGCGCGTTGAATGGGCCGCCCCACCACGCTCGAATCGGCTGATTCTTCGTCGGTGAAGGCTTTCGACATGGCGCCTTTTTGTGTCTACTTCGGCTTCGAGAAGCTCGTCTTGCGATCGAGCAAAAACCCGAGCTTGAACTGAAAGATTCCAGTGCCGACCGCTCCGTAGAGATAATCGGCGTGCACGCCATCGCCGCTGTAGGTCACCGGGAGCCCGCCCCACACCGGCCAGACCGCGGCGAGCTCGGGCAACAGGGTCAGCGCGTCACTGAAGCGCAGCGCGAAGCCCAAGCTGCCGCCGACCGCGAGCATGTACATCGGGCGGGTCGAGGGGCCTCCGATGAAGATGAAGTGCTGGCTGCGGAGCCCGAGCACGAGCTGGTGCGCACCGATGCCGATGCCGAACAAGAAGGGGGTCGCCGCGCTGAGAATGCCCCCGAGTGGGTCGACGCTCACCGAGTTCGAGGTGAGAATCACGCCTCCCACGTTCGGCGCGAAGGAGATGGCGAGCCGGGTGCTGCCGGGCGAGGTGAGCTGATACTTTGACTGCGCTTCGAGAAACGACCAGCCCGCGCGGAGCCCCAGGTCGAGCCGGTCGGTGAAGCCGTAGCGAACCGCGACATCGAGGTGGGGGTAGAGCTGCAGGCCCGGTTTGCCGCCCAAGACCTGGGCTCCGGGCTCAGCGCTGATCTGCAGGTTGCCACGGCCGACGGTGTTGGCGGTTTGCACGCTGCCGACCGAGGCGCAGGCCAACAGCAGCAGCAGGGGCGCGAGTCGAAACACGGCGGGTAATCAAACACAGGCGCGCGCTCTTGTGTGGCTCTCGGCCGGCAAGTGCTACAGGTGGCCCCTCGCATGAACTGGGACGACGTCACCGGCCATTTCGAGCACCGCGTCACCTTTTCGGAGACCGACGCGCTGGGCTACGTGCATCACCGCTGCGCGACCGTCTGGTTCGAGCAGGCGCGCGAAATTTTCTTTCGGCGCTTCGGCCTCTCGGCCCTCGAGCTGTACCAGCGCGGGTGGTACCTGGCCGTACGGCAGCTCAACAGCCGGTTTGACAGTTTCATCGCCTACGAAGACCGGGTCAGTGTGCGGGTCGCGTTGACCAAGCTGGGCCGGGTCGCGGTTGATTTTCACTACCGCGTCGACAACCTCAGCACCGGCAAGCTGGCCATTCGAGGGCACACCAACCTGGTCGCGGTCGAGCCCAAACCGAACGAGCCGCCTGCTTTGGGGCGATTGCGTTTTCCGCGCGAGCCGTTCATGCCGTTGGTGGTCAGCGCTGATGCATTTTACGGTGCCGAGCAAGGGGCCTGGCACCCGCCTCGATGGGAACCGGGGGGCTGACGATGAAGCGAGTCACTGGCATTGGCGGAGTCTTCTTCAAAGCGAAAGACGCCAACGCGTTGCGAGCCTGGTACCAGAAGCACTTGGGGCTCGACCTGCAGTCGTGGGGCGGCATGACCTTTCAGTGGCAGACTCCCGAGGCGCCGGCGCCCGATGGCTCGACCGCGTTCTGCATCTTCGAGGGCACCTCGGAGTGGCAACCTCCCGCCGGTCGAATCGAAGGGTAACCAAGCGATGCCCGCTCCGCAGTTGGTGACGCAGCGTTTGGTGCTGCGCGCGCACAGCCTCGAAGACTTCGACCCGATGTCGAAGATGTACGCGACGCCCGAGGTGTACCGGTTCATCGGTGGTGAGCCGCTGATTCGCGACGACGTGTGGTCGCGGTTGTTGCGCTCGGTGGGCCACTGGGAGCTGCTGCACTTCGGCTTCTGGGTGATCACCTCGAAAGCCGACGGCGGCTACCTGGGCGAAGCGGAGTTCTCTGACTTTCACCGCGACATCAAGCCTCCGCTCTTTCGCGTGCCGGAAATCGGCTGGGCGTTGGTACCCGAGGCGCACGGCCAGGGGCTCGCCACCGAGGCGATGCGAAAAATCGTCGAGTGGGGCGACGCGACTCTCGAGGCAGACGACAGCGTGGCGATGATTCAAGCCGAGAATGCGGCGTCGATCGGCGTGGCGACGAAGCTTGGGTTTCACCGCTGGCGCACCGGGGTCTACAAGGGCCAGAACCAAACCTTCTGGAAGCGCACGAGAGCGCCGAAGAGCGGCTAAAATCACGATGCCTTTGGCCGAACGTCTCCCCCTGGCGGGGCTCACGGTGCATCAATGGTTGCCGACCTTCAGCGTCGGTGACGCGATGGGCGCGGCCGCGGTCGCTTTTCGCCGAGCGCTGCGCACGCTGGGCGCGCTGGGAGAGATCTACGCCGCCGAGACCTCGCTGCCGACGCTGGTCAAGCCGATGTCGGCCTTCGTCGATGCGCCGGGCGCGCTGGTGCTCTATCACCACGGCATCGCGTCACCGCTGGCCGGCGCGCTGATGCACCTCGAGGGCCCGACCGGGGTGGTGTTTCACAACATCACTCCGGCGCGCCTGTATGCCGGCACCCGCCTCGAAGAACCGCTGCGAGCGGGGCGTGCGCAACTGGCGGCTTTGGCCACGTCGGTCGATGTGTCGTTGGCGGTCTCACCTTTCAATGCCCGTGAGCTGAGCGCGGCGGGCCACGAGAACGTGCAGCTCGCGCCGTTGTTCATCGAGCCTGAACGCTTCGATGCGGGGCAAGCCGATTCGCGGCTGCTCAAAGCGCTGTCTGGGGGGCCGCGGCCTGCGGTGGTGTCGGTGAGCCGGGTGGTGCCGCACAAGCGGGTCGACGACTTGCTCTCGTTGCACGCTGAGCTCTTGCGGTTGGCACCCGACGCGACGCTGCGAATCATCGGAGGCTTTGCGCCGGGCCATCGTGAGGTGAAGGCGTTGCTCGAGCGTGCGGAGTCACTGGGCGGCGTCGAGCTGGTGGGGCGGGTGACGCACGGTGAATTGGTGGCTTCGTATCGAGCCGCTGACGTGTACGTGTCGATGAGCGAGCACGAGGGGTTCGGGGTGCCGTTGATCGAGGCGATGGCGAGCGACCTGCCGGTGTTGGCCTTCGGTGCGGCGGCGGTGCCCGAGACGATGGGCGGCCGGGGCATCGTCTTCGACACCAAGCACTTCGCGGCGCTGGCCGAGCTCGTGCTCCTGCTTCAGCGCGATGTGGCGCTGCGCTCGCGGCTCATCGACGGGCAGCGGCAGCGGGTGGCTGAGCTCTCTCTCGAGCACACGGCGCAGGCGCTGGGGCAGGCGTTGGCTCCGTTCGCGCCTGCCAAACCGCGAGGCAAACCTTCGCCGCGGCCCCGGGTGGCGATCGTGGTGCAGCGCTTCGGCGAAGCGATCACCGGTGGAGCCGAGGCGCACGCGAGACAAGTGGCTTTGCAGCTGGCAAAAGACGCGACGGTCGACGTGCTGACGACCTGCGCGACCGATCATCTGACCTGGGCGAACGAGCTGCCCGAGAGCGAGAGCCTCGATGGTCAGGTGCGCGTGCACCGCTACCGGGTCGAGCGGCCTCGGCAGATGCGGCCGTTCAACCGCTTGTCAGACACGATGTTCGGGCATGGCCAAGACCTGGTCGCCGAGGAGCGGTGGGTCGCCGAGCAGGGCCCGGTCGCCCCGGGGTTGATGCACGCCGTGCAGCGCTGCGCAGACACGCATGACGCACTGATCTTCTTCACCGCTTTGTACGCGCCGACCGCCCTTGGGTTGCCGACGGTGGCGAACAAGGCGCTGCTGGTGCCGACCGCGCACGACGAGCCGCCGATGCAGTTTCACCTCTACGGCGATGCCTTCGAGCGCGCGCAGGTGCTGCTGTGCAACACCCCAGAAGAAGCGAGCTTCATTCGGGCCCGCTTTCCCCGCGCGGCGCGTTCGCGAATCGTCGGCGTTGGGGTCGAGCCCCCGCCTTCGGGTGAGCTCGAGGTCGCGCAAGTTCGTGAGCGCTTCGGCCTGGTGGGCCCGTACCTGATCTACGTCGGGCGGCTCGAGGCAGGCAAAGGCGTGCCGGCGCTGATCAAAGCGCACCAGGCGTTGGTGAAGCAGTTTCACGACGCGCCGATGTTGGTGCTCGCGGGCACGGGCGAGCTGAGCCCCACCGGTGAGCGGGTGAAGCTGCTGGGCCGGGTGACCGAGGCCGACAAGTGGAGCCTCCTGGCCGGAGCCCTCGCCGCGGTGGTGCCCTCACGCTACGAGAGCCTGTCGCTGCTGGCGTTGGAGGCGATGGCGGTGGGCACTCCGGTGCTGGGCAACCAGGCCTCGGCGGTGGTCGAAGGCCAGCTGAACCGCAGCCGTGCAGGTGTCACGTATACAGAAGCCCACCCGCGATCATTCAGCGACGCCGTTCAGAAGGTCGGGCAAGAGCGCACCACGTTCTCGAAAAATGCCCGTCGTTTCGCGGCTCAATACAGGTGGTCAGCGGTGGTCGAAGCCTATCTCGATGAGATCGAGTGGCTGCAGCGCCCGGTTGCACTGTCCTAGCACACCATGACACTCTGGGCCGCAATCGTCTCGCGACCCCGGCGTACCATCGCCACACTGTCATAGCTTACTAGGACACATCATGCGCTGGATCATCGACTACCAAACCGGAGTGCCCGTGTACCTGCAGCTGATGCAGCAGGTGAAATCAGCGGTCGCGACCGGCGCCATGCGGGCCGGAGATCAGCTGCCCTCGGTGCGGGCGATGGCCGAGGAGCTTCGGGTCAATCGCAACACCGTCGCGCGGGCCTGGGCCGAGCTCGAGACCGAGGGCGTCATCGCCAATCGGCAGGGGCTGGGCTGTTTCGTGACCGAGAAGGTGACTCCGCTTCGCAAGGCAGTTCGCAATGAGCGGCTGGCACTCGCGCTCGATCAGGTGATCGTGCAAGCGCATCATCTGCAGGTCTCTGATGACACGCTGCGAGCGTTGCTCGACGAGCGCATCACCCACTTTCACCACGTGCGCAAAGCACAAGGAGACTGACCGCATGGCCCCCGTGATTTCACTGACAGACCTTCGCATTCGGTACGGCAGCAAAGACGCGGTGAACGGCTTGTCGTTGCAGGTCGAGGCGGGGCGGTGTCACGCCTTGCTGGGCCGAAACGGAGCGGGCAAGACCTCGGCGATGAGAGCCCTGTTGGGGCTGCTGCGACCCGATCAAGGCGCGGTGCGGCTGTTCGGGCTCGACCCGGCCAAGCACGAGGCCGAAGTGAAGTCGCGCCTGGCCTGGGTGCCCGATTCGCCCAGCTTCTACCCGTGGATGAGCGTTCGCGAAGCGTTGGCCTACGCCGCGTCGACGCGAACGGGGTGGCGCAAAGACATCGAAGAACACCTGTGCTCGCGGTTCACGCTCGATCTCGATGCGCCGACCTCGGGGCTCTCGAAGGGTGAGAAGACCCAGCTGGCGCTGACCTGTGCGGTCTCGGCCGACCCGGAGCTGCTGGTGCTCGACGAGCCGACGACGGGCCTCGACCCGCTGGTGCGACGGCAATTTCTCGAGGCGGTGATCGGCACTTTTCAAGATCGCCAGCCAGAGAAGAAGACCATCTTCGTGTCGACGCACTTGATCTCTGAGTTCGAGGGCATCATCGACGACTTCACGGTGCTCGCGGGTGGGCGCGCGGTATTGAGCGCCGACGCCGATGGCGCGAGGCAACGGTTCTGCAGGTTGCGAGGGTGGTTCGACGAGACGGTGCCTCCGCAAGCGGCGATACCGTCGGTGCTTTCGACGAAGCGAGATGGCCGGCTGCTCGAGCTGGTGGTCGACTCCGGGGCCGACGAGACCCGCGCGTGGTTGCAGGGCGCAGGGGCGAGCCGAATCGAGACCACTGCCCTCTCACTCGAAGAGATCTTCGTCTGCGCCGCGTGAACCCATGACCACACTCGCCTTGAAAACCGACCTCGTCTTTGAACGTGTACCGGCCGCCAAGCTGTACCCGGGGCTCTGGCTATTGACCTTGCTGCCCGTCAGCGCGCTGGTGCTGCTCGACCTGCACGCCGGCATTTTTCGCCCGTCGATTTGGGCGATTCGCTTCGTGCCGGCGCTGTTGGCGCTGCTACCGGGGGCCTGGGCGAACCTCTCTGGGTCGGTACGAGCGACCCGGCTGCGCAAGGAGCTGCGCCTGATCGCCCCGATCACGCTGACGTTGCTGGTGAGCACGAGCCTCGCCTTCGTGTGCGACGCGCCGATGCCATTGGCACTTCGGTTCGTGCTGCTGACCGGCCCTGCCATGGGGGTGCTGGTGATCACCGCGGCGGTGGCGATTGCGCCGTGGGGTGAAGAGCATCGACTCGGCACCTTGGCGGCCCAGCTGCTCAGCCCGCTCTCAGGGCAGCTGATGCTCGAGAAGAGCGCGCTCGCGGCGTATTTCTTGGTGATTTCGTCGCTGTGCTCGGTCGCGACCCCGTTCTTTTCACCGGAGCTGGCGGCCCTGTCGATTCTCTCGCACGTGTTGGCGATTCTCACCGGGCCCGCGTGGTTCTTCGCGCTGCGCTCCTCGACGGCCGCGTTGGGCATGTTCGTGATGGCCCCGGTGAGCGCGTTGTTGATTGCACCCTGGCTGCTCTCTGTCGATCTGCCCCCTGCGCTCAGCGTGGGTCTGGCGCTCGGGTACGGCGTGGTGATGCTCGCGCTGACACCGCGGCTGCTTCGAGCGGGCATCTCACGGCCGCCACCTCGAGCGGTGACCGATGGTGTGCGGCTGTGGGGGCCGAGCAGCGTTGCGGGCCCGCTGCAGGTCGAGCGAAAACTGCTGGGGAGTGCGATGGCTATCGGCGTGCTGGCCACGGTGCTTTCGGTGCCCGGGTACCTGCTCGCGAACGACGAGACCCGTGAAGGGCTCTTCGTGATCAATGCCTTGATGGGTCTCCTGGTGTGTGCGCTGACTCCGGCGTTGACGTTGGCCGAGCCGCGTCAGCTGGTGATGCAAGAGCTCGCGGCGCACCCACGCGCCCGGGTCTTTTGGAGAAAACTCAGCAGCTCCCTGGGGGTCGCCGTCATCGCGGGCCTCGTGCTGCCCTCGGCGGTGATGCTGACCCTCTCGCGCCTCACGGCCACGGGGCTGGCGGTGTTCATCGTGACCGGGTTGACCCTGTGGGCGGTTTCGTTCGCGGTCTCGACCTGGCTCGAGCCCTCCGGCACGGTGGTCGCGACATCATTCGGCGTCGGCGGCTTGATGGTCGGCGCGCAGTTCGCGGCGCTGGCCCTTGGGGCATGGCTGTTGACGGGCGGCGTCTCATGGTTGGTGACGCAGCCTGCGGCGGGGTTGGCGGCGCTGGGGGTCATCGGCCCTGGCTGCCTGATCTTCGCGTGGCGAAGCTTCGTCGGCCTTCGCCAGAGCAAAGGGCGAGATGCGGCGGTGTTGATCTCCGTGTCGCTCGTGCATGCCACGACCTTGGGCGTCATCTGCGCTGCGTTGATGACCCGGGGCCTGATGCCGTTTTGAGGCGCCGCTCGAATGCGTTAAGCAGCCGCGATGCCAGCCCGTGCATTCTCAATCGTGGCGATGACGCTCATCGGGTGCGGCACGGTGGCGCGCTCGAGCCTGGTGCGCACGGGCGCCTCACACGCCGCGGTGGCCACCACCAGCGTACGCCTGTGCATGTTGAGCGTGCCTGAAGGGGCCGAAGAGCTGGGTCTGGTCGAAGCGCATTCGGGCCCCGAGTCGACCTTCGAGAGCATCGCCCACGAGTTCAAAGCCCAGGTCGCGAAGGCCGGCGGCGACGTGGCGAAGGTCGACAAGATTCGCACCAAGTTCGAAATGGTCTCGAACACCTACACCTACCAGTGTGGCAAGAGCACCTGCGTGGGCACGAACACCATCGAGGTGCCGACGACCACCTGGCTCGGCCACGCCTACCGCACCCGGAGCACCCAATGAGACTTCTGCCGCTCATCGTCGTCGTGACCGGGTGTGTGGGCATCACCAAGACCCACCACGTCATGACCGGGAGGCCCGGAGTGCCGACCGCCAGCCTGCCTCGAATCTACATGCAAGGCGCTGCTCCGCCCGACGAGGTGCAAGAGGTGGCGATTCTGCAAGCCACGGCGCACCCGCCCAACGCCGACATGCCGCACGTCATCGAAGGGTTGCAGAGCGAGGGCGCGAAGCTGGGGTGTACCGCCATCGTTCAGACGCAGGTCGATCAAGGCGTCTCCACCGCCTCGGCCACCGGAGTCTGCGTGCGCCCCATCGGTTCTCCGGATCGGCAAGTGCCCGGCGTGGGCGAGTCGGGCGCCGCGCCGTCGACCCGCAGGTGCAGCGCCGAGCTCGACCCTCGCTGGGCGAACGCGAGCGCGATCGAGAAGAAGTCGATGATGGATCAGTGCCAGGCGCCCGGTACCGCGGTGGAGTGACACGGCGCTCGTCGTGCTGGCCGGCTGCGCGCACGTGCCGGACTTCGATGGGACGTATTTCGTTGGCGGGCGTTTGAGCGCATCGCCGCCAGAAGTGCGCTGAGCCGTGCAGGTGCCGTGTTTCGCAAGCAGGGCTCCGTGGGGCCTCGATGCGGGAGTTCGCACGGCGGCTCGAGCAGCACACATGACCGTACACGCGCGCGCCGTGCTCGAGCGCATGGGGGCCGCCACTTCGGTGGTCGTCGTGCCTCAACCACGCGTTTCACCAAGCGGGGCGCAGCGGCCCGTGCGGTCTGCTGATCACTGCCCTTCTCACCTTGACCCGCCCCTGCAAGCGCCCGCAGAGTCAGCGATTCGTGGTGCGATTTGGCCTCGTCATCGCTGCGCTGACCCTCTTCGGTTGTGAGGGCTCAATCGCCTTGCCAGCCCCCGTCATCGCTCACCCTGGCCCCGGCATCGAGCCGCTCCAGCAACCGGTCGCGCGCCTGCACCTGCTCACCACGGCGCAGTTCACCAATAGCCTTCACGATCTGCTTGGCGCCGACGTCGTGGTCTCGGAAGTCGAGCCCGACGTCGACCAAGACGGCTTCGCGAGCGTCGCGGCCTCGCAGTTGGCCATTTCACCTGCGGGGGTCGAGGCCTACGAGAAGGCCATCGGCGGTGCGACCGAGGTCGCCTTTGCGACCGACGCGAAGATCGTCGCGCTCTTTGGCTGCTCCCCCATTTCAGTCAGCGATCTGGGGTGTCTGCGCAAGGCTCTGACGACGCTCGGCCGACGCGCCTACCGACGGCCGCTCACCGAGGCCGAGGTTCAACGTTTCTTGAGCGTCGTAACCGACATCGGCACCGAGTCGAGCGACGCACGCGAAGGCCTTCGCTACGCCATCTGGGCGATGCTCGAGTCGCCATCGTTTCTCTATCGCACCGAGCTCGGAGAGCCCGACCCGACGGGCCGCCTGAAGTACACCAGCGCCGAGATGGCCTCGCGGCTGGCCGCGACCTTGTGGGCGACGGGCCCCGACGTGCTGTTGCTCGACGCGGCCGACAAAGACGAGCTCTCGACGGCCGCGGGTGTTCGCGCCCAAGCCACCCGAATGCTCGCCGACGCTCGAGCCCGGGCCGCGTTCGCAGGCTGGGTCGACGACCTGTACAACACGGAGCACCTGGCCAGCACCATCAAAGACACCACCCTTTACCCCTCGTGGAACAGCTCATTGCGCGACGCGATGCACGAAGAGCTGATTCTGCGCGTCGATGACCTGGTGTTCTCGCGGCGAGGCGATTTCTTGTCGCTGTACGACGCCCGAACCACGTTCGTGAATGATCAGCTCGCGGCGCACTACGGGCTCGTATCGCCTTCAGCCACGGGGTTTCGGGAGGTCTCGCTGCCCGACGCAACGGGTCGACGCGGCTTGCTCGGTGGAGGCGCGCTGCTCTCATCGAACGCCCTGCCCCAGCGCACCTCGCCCACCCAGCGTGGCCGCTTCGTCGCCGAGATCATGTTGTGCAAATCGGTGCCGCCACCACCGCCCCAGGTGATCACCAACATCGAGACCTCGGCCGACGCGGGCGTCACGCTTCGCTCGCAGCTCGAGCTGCACCGCCAGAACCCGGCCTGCTCGGGCTGCCACACCTTGATGGACCCGATTGGCCTCGGCCTCGAGCGCTTCGACAGCGTCGCGGTGGCTAGAGAGAGCGACCACGGCCACCCCATCGACGCCAGTGGTGTGCTCGATGGCGCCGCGTTTCAGAGCGCCGCTGAGCTGGCCACCCGCGTCAGAGAGCACCCCAACGCAGGGCCGTGCTTCGTGAAGAAGCTCTACACCGCCGCGCAGGGCCGCAGCGTGCTCGAGGCCGACACCGAAGCCTTGAACACGCTCTCTGCCTCGTTCGCGGCCAACGGCCGACGAGCCGATCAAGCCTTGATCGACCTCGTGAGCAGCGACGCCTTTCGTTACGTTGAACCACAGGCTCGGTGACCCCATGCGAACGCGAATCTCACGGAGGTCAATGCTTCGCGGGGTGCTCGCCGCCGGCGCCACCGTCGCCCTGCCCCTGCCCCGCCTGGCTGGCATGCTCGATGGCAATGGGCTGGCCTATGCCGACGGGCAAAAGCTCCCGGTTCGGTTCGGCACCTGGTTCTTCGGCAACGGCATCATCCCCTCTCGGTGGAACCCGAAGAACGTTGGCGTCGGCGCCGACTGGGCGTTGAGCGAAGCGCTCGCGCCGTTGCTCGCGGTCAAGCCCTGGCTCTCGGTGATCAGCGGCATGCAGAACAAGGTGCCCGGGCTGTACGCGCACAAGTCGTACCCGGCTGGTGCCCTGACCGGAGCCCAGGCGATGGCCGCAGGCGACGTGCAGTTGCCTTCGATCGATCAGCTGATCGCCAAGCTCAACCCGGCGACCGCTTTTCCCAGTGGGTTGCATGCGGGTCTGTGCAACACCACCGGCGCCGGAGCGCTCGATCTGTGCTGCTCGTTCAACGGCCCGAATCAACCCAACCCGCCCGACTACAGCCCGACGTCACTGTTCAGCAAGCTGACGCAATTCTCGACCAACACCCGTGCGACTGACCCGTCGTTGCTGCGTCGAAAGCGCATTCTCGATGCGGTGAACGAAGACGCGAAGGCGCTGCGCACGAGGCTGGGCGCCGAAGACAAGAGCCGCCTCGACCGTCACCTCACCGGCGTCGACGAGCTGCAGCAGCGGTTGGTGAGCCTGGCTGCTCCGCATGTGTGCGGTGACGTGACCGACCCGAAGGTGGCCTACCCCGACCGCGGCGACGACGGCGTCATCACCAAGGCCCGCAACCAGGCCTTCGCCGAGCTGCTGGTCTTCGCGATGTCATGCGACGTGACGCGGGTCTTCACGTACCTGTTCAGCTCGGCCGCGTGCCACGGCTCGTACGCCGACGCCGGGCTCGACAACGTGACCTTTCACGAAGACTACGGTCACCGCAAAAGCCCGCGTGGCAGCGAAATGGCCACCGAGGGGTTTCAACAAGGCGTCACCTACACGATGGCGCGGCTCGCCGAGCTGCTCGAGCGCATGAAGAACACGCCCGACGTGACCGGCACCCTGCTCGACAACTCGGCCATCTACATCACCTCATGCGTGGCCGATTCGATCAACCACGGCAACACCGACTTCCCGCTCCTGCTCGCGGGCAAGGCCGGTGGCGCGTTCAAAGGCGACGTTCACGTTCGCGGCAACGACGACAGCGTCAGCCGGGTGCCCTTCACGGTGCTCAAGGCCTTGGGCGGCACCGCCACCAGCTTCGGCCTCGATGAGGGTCGCGTCGAGACCGGCGTGCCGGAGCTGCTGAAGGCGTGAGGCTGTAGGGTGATGTGATCAACTTTGTCAGACCGGTGGTTCGTGCTTTGACGGTGAGGTGCGGTGGCTGGCTCTCGTCTCACTTGCCCTGATCGGCAATCAATACACGGTTGGGTGCGAGGGGTGTGGCCCGTTCCCTCCGTACGTGGCGCCGGTGCCCGATGCGGGGCGCGCTGACGCCGGGGTTATGGGCACCAACGATGCGAGCGTGTTGCTCGACTCCGGGCTCCCAGAGATCGATGCGGGAGACCTTGCAGACTCAGGCGTCACGCCGCTCGATGCGGGCTTGAGCTTCGATTCAGGCGCCCTCCTCGACGGGGGCCTTCCCTCCGACGCGGGGGTTCTCTTCGATGCGGGCACTGCCTTCGACGCAGGCACTCTCATCGATTCTGGCGTGCCCTTCGGCGACGCGGGCACGGGCTACGACGGCGGCCTCGGCTATGTCTGCACCGGAGGCCCGACCGTCTTCACCACCGGCATGGCAGCGCGGGTGGTCGTAGGGCAACCCGACTTCGTCTCGGCCCTGCCCAATGGCGGGCTGAGCCGCGTCAACGAAAGTGGCTTCGCGACGCCCTACGGAGTGGGGACGAGGGACGGAAAGCTGTTCATCTCAGACGGCGATAACAACAGGGTGCTGGTGTACGACACCATCCCCACGGCCGACGGCGCGTTGGCGGACCATGTGATCGGCCAGCCCGATTTTCAAGACGGCACGGCAGGGACAACGGCAACGAGGATGTCGTGCCCGCAAAATTTCGCCTTCGGGCCCGAGCACTTGATCGTCTCCGAGTTCTGCAACAGCCGGCTCAGCTTCTGGAGGCTCGATTCGATCGCCACCGGCATGGCGGCGAGCTTCGCGTATGGGCAACCCGACCTGGTCACCGGTACTGCGAACACCGGAGGTCTGAGCGCCACCTCGATCGCCAACTCAGCCTCTTCTCAAATCATCGGCAGTCGCTGGTTCGTCGCCGACAGCGTCAACAACCGGGTCTTGATCTTCACCACGGTACCCGTCGCGCCCGGAGCGGTGCCCGATGCAGTCATCGGCCAGCCCGACTTCGTCAGCAACACGGGCACCAACGGCCTCAATGGCCTCGGGTTTCCGCTCGATGTGTCGAGCGACGGTGTGAAGATCGCGATTGCCGACGACAACAATGACCGAACGCTCGTCTACAACGCGGTGCCCAGCGATGCCGGCGTGTTCGCCGACGTGAAGCTGGGCGGTTTTGCCCGCCCACCCGACGGCACCAACCAAGACAGCCCGGTCGGCGTTCTCATCGCCGGCGGCCGCCTCTTCGTCGCAGACCGTCGCAACAACCGCATCTTGGTGTGGAACACGATACCCACCGCCACCGATACGCCAGCCGACGTGGTGCTCGGGCAAGTGAACTTCACCGAGCGGCTCAACAACCAGGGCAACGCGGCCCCCGATGCGACCGGGCTCAGCAACCCCCACTTCATGTTCTATGACGGCTGCCGGCTGTTCGTCACCGACATCAGCAACAACCGGGTTTTGATTTACTAAACCGATGGCCGACGCATTCGACACAGACCGCCCCGACGCAGTGGCGCTCGATGCAGAGGCCGCGAAGTCATTGCCGCTGCACGCGTTTGCGTTGCTCGAATCGGGTGACGCCTTCGAGGTGGTCAACGGTGCGCCTCCGCGCGATGGCAAGGCGCAGGCGAAGGCCTACCTCGCCGCCAAAGTGACCATCGCCGCCCACGGCGCCAGCCCCGAGCTCGTCAACACCGTCAAAGAAGAGCTCGCCCTGCAGCTGCTTGGCAACCTGCAGCTGATCAACCGGCTCAAGGCCGCGCGGCCCATCGCGATCGACCTGGTACCGGCCAACAAGTCGATGGCTGCGCTCGGGTACCCGAAGGGCGCATCGGCCCGTGCCGCTGGCCTGTTTTGGGACCACCCGACCTGGCCGAGCGCACGCATGGCGTTGTTGCAGACCGCCCTGGTCTCGGAGCGGGCCCTGGTGACCCATGAAATGGCCCACGCCATTCAACGCCTGGCCTTCACCCAGGCCGAACAAGACTCGATTTACCGATTGATGTTGCCGACGTATCGCTCCCGCGCGTGGGTCGACGAGGTCTTCGCCATCTACAGCGAGCGCGAGTTCTTGCCCTCGTTTACCGAGCGCGAGGGCCACGCCCCCGGCGTCTACGGCCTGGCTCGCAAGCGGTGGGACGAGCGTCACGTCTTCACCCGGTTCGTTCGAAACCTGTACCACCCGCACAAGCCCCTCGCGGCGTCGGCCCCGGGCAGTCAGTCGTGGCGGTGAGAGACGCGGCGGTTAGACTTGGCGCATGCCCTCTTCGCAAAAGCTGATCATCAAGCCCCTGCGCATGCCGTGGGAAACGCTCGACCCGTTTCTCTTCTGTGTGCACCACGACGACAAGTACCCCGCGGGCAATGAGCAGATGGGCCCTGCGGCGTCGCTGAGCGGGCGTGACCTCGGGCAAGACTTCGGTGGCCGCGACGGGTGGAACATGTACCACGGCACCTCGGTGCCAGGTTTTCCCCAGCACCCGCACCGGGGGTTCGAGACGGTGACGCTGGTGCGGCAGGGGTTGATCGATCACTCCGATTCGCTCGGGGCGACTGCGCGCTTCGGTTCGGGTGACGTGCAGTGGCTGACCGCCGGCAAGGGCATCGTGCACTGCGAGATGTTTCCCCTCGTCTCGAAGAACACCGCGAACCCGCTCGAGTTGTTTCAGATTTGGCTCAACTTGCCTGGCGACCACAAGATGGTCGACCCGCATTTCTCGATGCTGTGGTCAGACTCGATACCGACCGAGACCATCGTCGACGCGAACGGCAAGAAGACCCAGGTGACCATCGTCGCCGGAGCGCTCGGAAAATCGCGCGGCCCGAAGCCGCCCCCCAAGTCGTGGGCATCGCGGCCCGATGGTGACGTGGCGATCTGGACGATTGCGATGGAGCCCGGCGCGCGCTTCGAGGTGCCCGCCTCGGCGCCCGGCTCGAACCGAATGCTGTTCTTCTTCAGCGGTTCGACCTTGCAAGCCGGTGGGCAGACGACGGTGCCGGTGAAGATGTCGATTCGGCCCATCGCTGATCAGCCGCTCGAGCTCTCCAACGGGCCCGATCGCGCACAGCTGCTGATGCTCCAAGGCCGGCCGATCGGAGAGCCGGTGGTGGCGATGGGGCCCTTCGTGATGAACACCGAGGCCGAGGTACGCCAGGCCTTCGCAGACTACCGGCGCACCCAGTTCGGCGGGTGGCCCTGGCGCAGCGATGACCCGGTTCACTCGCGCGAGGCCGAGCCGTTCGCCAAGCACGCCGATGGGCGGGTCGAGGCCAAGCGCAAGACGTAGCGCCGATCGACAAGGCCGGCTCGAGCGCATAAGAGCGGCGACATGAGACTCATGGGTCGAGACATCTCCACGCAGAACGTGTTGGCCGCGGTGAGTGAACGGCTGCTTTCTCGAGGCCTGAGCGGGCTGCCCGACGCTGGAGAAGTCACTCCAGAGGGCATCGAGGCCCGCGTTGACCCGCTGTCTTTTTATGTCAGCGCCCTGGGTGATCACGCCGACGCGACCCGCGCGCTGCCGATCGAGACGCATCGCGACGGGCTCTCGGGCCGCGCCGTGGTCATTGCGAAGACCGCCTTTCGCCGCGTCGGGCAGATCTTCATCAACGAGGCGTTGGCCCGGCAGGTGGTGTTCAACGGGCACGCGCGTGACTCGTATGCGCAGCTCTCAGCCGAGGTCGTCACATTGCGAAAGCGCATCGCGCAGCTCGAGCAGGCGCTGAGCGCGAAGAGCGCCGAAGCATCGGCCGCCGAGCTCACACCGCGCGACACGCTGGCAACAGTGGCTCCAGCCAAAGCGCACGCCAAGGTCACCACGGCGAAGGTCGGCCTGAAGAGCGCCAACCCCGCCAAGCTGCCGGCCACCGGTGTGGTCAAGGCCGCTGCCAAGGTCGCCTCGGCCAAGCCGAAGCCCGGCCGAAAGCAGAAGAAGTAAGCGAACTTACTTGCCCGCGTCGGGAGTCGACGGCGTGGCGTCGGGCCGGCGGGTGACCATCATGTGGCTGCGTTTCTCGGGGCTGCCATCGGGGTACCCGAAGCGCATCGGCAACGAGCGGCGGGGCTGCGCGGCGAACTCTTTTCGCAGGTCTTCTTGGCTGGTCTCGGCGGTGTTCAAGAACGACTGGTGAAACGAGCCGTAGGTCTCCATCGTCAGCCCGGCCTTTTTCACGAACTTGGGCAAGAGCCCGGTGGAGTCTGAAAACATGAAGTCCAGGTGCGACGAGAGGTAGTCGCGAATCACCGAGAAATTCGAGTTCCACAGCAAGTAGCTGGCGGCCTTGGTCATCGCAGCGACGTGACCCTTCGCCTCGAGGTGCGCGAGCAAGCCCGGGTTCTTCTTGAACCCGTCGTTCGACAGGTCAGCCGCGATGTGGCGGTGAATTCGGTGCGCCGCGGCGGGTTGCCCCATCGGCACGAATTGCACTTCGACGTTCGCGAAGGCAGGCGAGAAGTCGGGCGACTTCCACTCCTCTTTGAGCTTGCTGGCCTTGGTGCCCTCGAGCGCCTCGATCTCTGAGCGCGAGTAGTAGTGCAGCGCCCCATCGGGCTCGATGCGAAAGAAGCGCACCGAGACCGGCTCCATCGAGTGCAACGCGAGGCCGATCAGGTGCATCGAGAGCTGCCCGGGGAGCTCACCGCGCTGAATCGACGACAAATTCACGCTCTTCGAGTCGTTCGAGAGCAGGGTGGTGTTGCTGGTCATCAGCAGCCCATTGAGGCTCGCCTTGAGCACCGCCGCATCTTTGACCAGCTTGAAGCGGCGCGGGTCGCCAGCCAGCTCGAGTGACATCGTAGTGATCACCTTCGCGTCGGGGAAGGAGTTGAGCGCCATCATCATGTCGCCGCCACCGAAGGGGTAGACGAGCTCAGCGGGCAGGCTCGGCGGGCGCAAAGCAGCGAGAAATTCTTTGCCGCCGGTGCCCCAGTGCTCGGTGAAGCGGGCCATGTGCGGCTTCTGGCGCTCGCAGTACCAGGCGACGGTCTTCGCATCGAGCCCCTCGGGCAGCGCGCCGCCCTGACAGGTCACGACGTTGAAGATCACTTTCACATCATCGATGAATTCAGCGGGTGCGGCGTCGGCTTCGGGGGCAGTCGCGCCGAGCAAGGAGGACAACACGAGGGCAGTGAGCAAGGTGCCTCGAGTTCTAGCCCTAAACGCGTCACCGGTCGCACTTTTGCCGCAGGCCCACACCCACCCATCAAGACGCGCGACACCCGAGGCGCGTTGTTACACGATGCCGCCCTCATGCTTCGTTCGATACGACTCGCCGCACTGGTGCTTCTGGCTGCCTGCTCCTCGATGCGCCCCACGTTGCGCGCGGCTCCCGCGGCTGACGAGCGGGCGTTGAGCGAGGCAGTCGAAGCGTTCTACCAAGCCTCGTCTGCGCCAGCGCTTCGGGCCGCGGTCGATGCAGCCGCGAAAATCGCTCCTGATTCTGCGCGCTTTCACGAAATCGCCGCCCGCCTGGCGTTGCTCGATGGCCATGACGGCGACGCGCTCGATCACCTGATGGCGGCGCTGCAAGACACCTTCGATGACGCACCGGTGCTGCACCTGCACCAGCTGATGGCGCTCGATCAGGTCTACGCCGACCGCCAGGCCGTGCGTGAGCTGCTGCGGGTGCTGACCGAGCGTCACCCCAACGGCGCGGTGCGAGCCGTCGCCGCGTACCACCTGGCCTCGCTGCTCAACGCCGAGAACCTGCTCGATGAGCGCAACGCGGTGATGGCGGCCGTACCAGGCCAGCTGCACTTCTCGATCGCCGGCACGTGGGACAATGACTCCGGCAAGGCCTTCGACGCTGAGCTCCCACCCGAAGTTCGGCCGGGGCTTGACCAGGTCTACGACGGCCGCGCGGGCCCGCTGCACTGGCGCCGTGACGCCCCGGTCGACCCCCGAGGCCGGCTCGATTTGAGCGCGCTGATGACGCCGAGCCGCTGGGCCGCCGCCTTCGCGCAGGCGCAGCTCGAGACCACCATCGCCGGGCCGCACGAGCTTCGGCTGATGTCGACCGACCCGGTCAAGGTGTGGGTCGACGGCAAGCTGGTCTTCACGGCCTCGCAGCTCGAGCGCTCGGTGTACGACCACCTGGTGATACCAATGCAGCTGGCGGCGGGGCACCACATGGTGTTGATCAAATCTGCGCACCGCGACAGCACCTGGTTTCTGACCGGGCGCTTGGTGGCCAGTGAGGCAGCGACGCAGAGCAACCCGACCGTCGATGCGCTGCTGCAGTGGTACGTGCGCGAGCTGCCCAAAGACTCCGCGCGCGCGGCGTCGTTGCTCACCCAGTGGTCGCACTTCGTCGCGGGCGGCACGTACCCCGTGAAGAGCGCCGATGCCGCGGTGAAGGCCTGGCCGCACAGCATCACCGCGCGGGTCAGCCAGGTCGACGCGCTGTGGTTCAACCAAGAACGCGGCCGCACCGCTGATCTGCTGCAGACGCTCGACGCTGACGCCGGTGACGCGCTGCCCTTCGTTCGGCTTCGGCACATTCGCTTTCAGCAGCAACAGGGTCAGAAGCAGAAGGCCCGCGACCGGCTGCTGTCATTGACCAAGACGCACCCCACCCTGCGCGAGGCCTGGGAGCTGCTCGCCGAGACCTGGCGCACCGAAGGCTGGCTCGAAGACGAGCTGACCGCCGAGCTCGCCCTGCGAAAATCATTTGGCGCCACGCCTGAAGAAGACGGAGAGCGCGCGCGAACGCTGATTCGGCTGGGGCGAAGGGCCGAGGCCGTCGAGCTGTATGAGGCGGTGCTCGAGGTGTTGCCGCGCCACGCCGATACGCTGCGACGGGTGGCCGACCTGGCCGCCGAAGCGGGTGACCTCGAGGCCGCCGAGGGGTTTCTCGAAGACCGGCTCGAGTCATGGCCCACCGACTTCACCGCCTGGTTGCAATTGGCCGAGGTTCGACGCCGCATGGGGGCTCGCAAGAGCGCAGAGGTGGCATTGAGCAAGGCGATCGCGCTCTCACCCGACTCGGCGAGCCCGCAGCAAAAAGCTGGAGACCTCGCGTACGAAGCCGGAGACGTCCCCGCCGCGCTGACCTCGTGGCGACGCGCGTTGGACTTCAACCCCGAGAACGAGTCGCTCGCGAACCGGGTCGACTTTCTCTCGCCCGAGGCCCGCGGCCCGTGGATGGCCGACGTGCCCGACGAGGCGGCGATTGAAAAGGCAGTCAGCCAGCGCGCAAGCGTCACCCAGACGCCGGGGGCCGACGTGGCCTGGTTGCTCGACCACGAGGTGACGCTGCTCAACAGCGATGGCAGCACCAGCAACGTCATCACCGAGGTGGTGCACGCCTTCAACGCCCAGGGCCGCGACCGGGTGATGCGGCAGTCCATTCCTCCCGGGCGGCTTCGGGTGATGGCGTCGTACGTGCTCGATGAGAAGGGCAACCGCACCGAAGCCGCCGGCGAGCGCGCGCGGCAGATCTTCTTTCGCGGCATGCAACCGGGCTCGACGCTGGTGCTGCAGTACCGCCTCGACACCCCACCGCAAGGCTACCTCTCGCGCTACCTGACCAAGAGTTGGACGTTTCAATCGGTGTCGGAGCAGCGGCTCGAAGGGCGCTTCATCGTCTGGGCGCCACTGGGCGTGACGCTGCATGAAGAACGAGTCGGTCAGGTGAACCGGGCCCAAGAGAAACGGGGTGAGCAGCTCCGCTTCGCCTGGTCAGCGACCAACGTGCCGCCGCTGGTGGCCGAGCCGTCGATGCCGACGCCGCAAGAGCTCGCCGCGAACATTCGAATCTCGACCGTGCCCGACTGGAAAACCTGGCTCTCGTGGGAGCAGGCCCTGCTCGACGGCGCCTTTCGCGACAGCCCCGAGCTCGACGCGCTGGCCAAGACGATGAACGAGGGCTCGCCCGATGAGACTGAGAAGCTGCGGCGCATTCACCAATTCGTGATGGAGGAGATTCGCTATCAGCAAGACTACGAGACCTTCATCGCCGGGGTGAAGCCGCACGCGGCGCCGATGGTGCTCGAGCGCCGATACGGCGACTGCAAAGACAAGGCGGTGCTGTTCATTGAGCTCGCGAAGAAGCTGGGGCTCGACGCGCACTTCGCGCTGGTGCGAACCCGTGAGGGAGGCCCGGTGATGCTCGACGTGCCGATGCAGCAGTTCAATCACGCCATCGTGTACGTGCCGACGCAGAAGGGCGTCAAAGAGGCGCGCTTCTTCGACCCCACCGCCGAGCTGCTCGACCTCGACACCGTGCGCGGCGATGACGTGAGCACCAAGAGCCTGGTCTTCGACCCCAAGACCGGCGTGCACACCTGGCGCGACATCGAGATGCAGGCGCCTGAGTTCAACCGCGAGAACAGCACCCTGGCGCTGACCGTCGACCCCGCGGGCGCGGCCAAGGGCACCCTGACCATCGAGGGCGTCGGCCGAGACGGCTCGTTGATTCGAAGGGTCGCTCGAAACACCGAGCTGCTCAACCAGGCGATGCAGCGAATGGCGACGTCGTTCTTGCCCAACGCGTCGACCAGCAACGCGAAGGCGCTCGAGGTGAAGTCACTGCGAACGCCCGCGTCGCTTTCGACCGACATCGAGGCTCGCACCTTCGCGCGAGCCGAGGGTGACACGCTGCGCATGCGAATACCCAGCGAGTGGAACCCGCGGTCGTTGTTCACGTTGGCGAGCCGGCGGCACCCGTTGGTGCTGGGGGCTCCGGCGCAGATGCAGACCCGGGTCTCGCTTCAGCTGCCGGCGGGCTTCGAAATCAAGAAGCTGCCGATGGCCTCGTCGGTCGAGCTGCCGTGCTTGTCACTCAAGCGTGACGTCACCCGCGATGGCGCAACGGTCACCAGCGTTCAGACCTTTCGCAACACCTGCGAGCGCATCAGCGCCACTGAATACGCCCAGTACCGTTCGCGGGTCGACGACATGGTGCGCATGCTCGAAGACGAGCTGGTGATTGCGCCGGTGGCTGGTAAGTCGCTTGCGAAGAAACCCGCAGCCCCTGTGAGCCGATAGATGCCGAAGACCGTCGCGTTGATCATGGGCAGTGCCTCCGACTGGGAGACGATGCACCACGCCGCCGACTGCTTGAAAGAGTTCGGCGTCTCGTTCGAGGCGAAGGTGGTCTCGGCGCACCGCACTCCGCAAGACATGGTCGACTTCGCGAAGGCCGCGGCGTCGCAAGGGTTCGAGCTGATCATCGCCGGCGCCGGTGGAGCGGCCCACTTGCCCGGCATGGTCGCCTCGCTCACCACGCTGCCGGTGCTCGGAGTGCCGGTGCAGTCGAAGATGCTCTCGGGCATCGATTCACTGCTGTCGATTGTGCAGATGCCGGCGGGTGTGCCGACCGCGACGTTCGCGATTGGCCCCGCGGGTGCCACCAACGCGGCGCTGTTCGCGGTTCGTATCTTGGCCGGGCAGAAGCCTTTGCTGCGAAAGAAGCTCGAGGCGTTCGCGCTCAAGCAGGCGTCGAAGGCGCGTGAATCGACGAAGGGTTTGCGCTGATGGCCGTCGGCATTCTCGGCGGCGGCCAGCTCGGGTTGATGCTCGCGGAGTCGCTGCGCCGGCTCAACACCGAGGTCGTGGTGCTCGAGCCCGACCCCGAGTCACCGTGCGCGATGCGGTTGGCCGGCGTGTTGCCGCATGCGTTCGACGATGCCGCAGGCCTCGAGGCCCTCTTCGCTCGCGTCGACGTGGCGACCTATGACTCCGAGAACATCCCCTCCGGGCCGTTGGCGGCGTATGGCGCGAAGTTGAAGCCCTCGCTGCAGGTGCTGCAGATTTCGCAAGACCGCGCACAAGAGAAGGCCTTCTTGGGCGAGCACGGGTTTCGGCCGGTCGCGTTTTCGGTGGTGCCGGCGGGTGCTGACGTCGCGGCGGCGGTGAAGGCGTTCGGGCTGCCCTGCATCGCCAAGTCGGCACTCGGCGGGTACGACGGCAAGGGCCAATTTCGGCTGCGCACCGAGCACGACGTGGCGGCGCTGCCGGCGACTCCGAAGGGTGGCTGGGTGCTCGAAGAGGTGCTGGCCCTGACCGCCGAGGTGTCAGTCATCGTCGCGCGCGACGCCGAGGGCAGTGATTTCACGTTTCCGGTTTTCGAGAATCTCCACACCGACCACGTGCTCGACTTGACGGTGTTGCCGGCGCGGCTGCCGGTGGCGCTGCAGAATGAGGCGCGTCGCACGGCGTTGGCGATTGCCCGAGCGCTGAAGGTCGAAGGGCTGCTGACGGTCGAATTCTTCATCGGCACCGGGAGGGAGGGCATCGAGCGGCTGTATGTGAATGAGCTCGCTCCGCGGGTGCACAACTCCGGGCACGTGACGAGGCAGGCGTGCACCTTGAGTCAGTTCGATGCGCTGGCCCGGGTGCTCTCGGGAGTGCCCTTGACCTCGCCCGAGCTGCACATGGGCGCCTGGTGCATGGGCAATCTGTTGGGTGACGTGTGGCTGGCACAGGGGCGCTCCGGTGGGCCGCTCGACTTGTCGGCGTGGCGCGCGTTTCCTGAAGTGGTTGACGTGTATTTGTACGGCAAGCGTGAGGCGCGAACGAAGCGCAAGATGGGGCACTTCGTGGTGCACGCGTCGACGCCCGATGAGGCCGCGCGCAAGGCGCTGGGGTTTCGAGAGGCGCTGATGAAGAGCCCCCGTTCAGCCTGAGAGACGGTGTTTGAGAAGATCGTCAGCGAGAGGCTTCAGCACCTTGATCGCCACCAACCCAATCGTGTCGATGCTCAAGTGCGCGATCACCGCGGGCCACAGGCTCTTTCGCCAGACGGTCACCGCCCCGAGCGCGATGCCCACCGCGGCCGTCTGAACGATGCCCTGCACGCCTTGATACCCATGCCCGATGCCGAAGAGCACGCCGGTCACCACCACCGCGATACGGGCGTCACCTCGAAAGGTGACCTTCAGCCGGTTGAGCAAGAAGCCGCGAAAGACGATCTCCTCCCACAGGCCGACGAAGATCGACAGCGGCAGCACCCAGTACATCGGGAGCCCGCTGAACTTCGAGGCCCAGGCCAGCTTCTGCGCGAGCATCTGGGCACTCTGGGCGCCCAGGAGCTTGAACAGCCCAATCGCCAGCGCACCCGCGGCGTAAGAGAGCACCACGCCAAGCGCTCCGAAGGCGATCGCCTGCACCGGTGGCATGGGGCGGAGCTGAAGCGAGTCTTTCCAATCGGCGTCGCGACGCACCAGCAGCCCGGTGATCAGCAACATCAGCGCGCCGGTGACGAACGCCGAGAGCACCACGTTCACTTCTTCGAGCGAGACGTTACCGCGCAGCGCCGCGTTGCCGTAGAGGTAGCCGTAGAAGATCAGCACCAGCGCCAGGCTCTGCAAGGTCGCTCGGCGAGCAGTCAGCGGCATCGAATTCATTCGAGGTGGGTCTAGCATGCGTCTGCCGAAGCGAGGCGAGGGGCGTTCGAGAGCCTCGGGGCGAGGGCAGCTCGTCGAGCAATGGGCTGATGAGCTCGGGCCGCTCTATCGCGTCAAGATTGGCGCCCGCTCCCTGACGGTGATGAGCGACGGCGCGCTGATCGAGACCGTGCTGCGCGCGCGGCCGAGCACCTTGAGTAGACGCGTCTCCGAGTTCGAGCCGATGTGTTCCCCAAGAACCTCAGCGTGCGAATGATGGCGCGCGGGTGAGCCGTCGGCGGCGGTGGCCGTGGGTGTTGTTGCTCGTGGTGATGGCCGTGCTGTGCGCCGCGACGTACCTGCGCTCGAGGCTCGCGTACGAAGTGCCCGCGGGCTTCAGCTCGATCAAGGCGCTCTCGGTGTACCAGCAGCCTGAGATGCTCGAGCGGGCGTGGGCGTTGCCGGTGGCGTCGAAGTACCCGAGGCCTCCGCTGTGGCAGTCGAACCCCTCGGCGTGCGGGCCGACCGCGGTGGCCAACGTGCTGCACTCGACGGGAGCGCTCGAGGCCACCGCTGACAGCGTCGCTGAATTCGGTGCCGGGTGTTTCAAGGGGGTGTGCTTCGGCGGGCTGACGCTCGAGCAGTTGGCGACGGCGACCCGAGGGGCGGCTCCGAAGTGGCAAGTGAGCACGCTGCACACGCTCACGCTCGAGCAATTTCGCGACGAGCTGCGGCAGGCGAATGCGCTCGAGCGCCGGTTGATCATCAACTTTCACCGGGGCCCTTTGTTCGGCACCGGAGGCGGGCACCACTCGCCCATCGCGGGGTACCTCGAGGCCGATGATCTGGTCTTCGTGCTCGACGTGAACGAGCACTACCACCCATGGTTGGTGCCGGCGCCGCGGCTGTATGAGGCGATGCACACCGTCGACCCGTCGAGTGGCGAGCTGCGCGGGCTGTTGCGCATCGAGCTTCGGTAGGCGTTGGGAGATACGTGTACTGCTTGCGCTCCATTTTCGTAACCTCACCCCACCCCAGGCCCGTAGGGGCTCCTGTCGGGTCTGTGTAACATCAGCTGCAGTCGCTCACGAAGGCTCGTCAGCGAACGGCCACTGAGCGACGGAGCTGTGACGAGGCAAGTGGCGCTACGTACTCCTGAGGTTCTCGACTTTGTCGAGCCGTGCTTGACGGGACCCACGTTGCCGTTCGCGTCGACAGGGCGAACGTCGGGCAAGGCATTGAAGCTGCCGACGTCAGACCGGCCGCAGCTCGAGGGCTCCACCACCATGTTCGAGGCCCGCTCGGCGATGCCGTAGTCGAGCGAGGTTGCGGGCATCTTCATGAACTCGCGCTTGAGCACTGCCGGGGCCCTGGCTTGGGAGCCGCGCGCCGAAGCCATCGCCTGACATCTTGGTCGCAAGCTCGAGCGTGGCGCGGTCTTGCGCTTCATCGGCGGCGCGAGCGCTTTCGATTGCCTAGGCCACGGAGCGTTCGGCTGCTTTGACGATCGCCTCCGTTTCGACCAGTGCGAGATAGGCCTTTTCAAACGCGTCACGCGCGGCACGGGTGCACTTCGAGGTCACAGCTGAAAGCGCTGCGTTGATGAGTCGGCCCAATGCCAACATCGAGAGGGTGTTCGTTGCCACGTGCTGCCTCCTTCGGTTGAGGAGTCGCCACAGCGCAGCCGACATGCCGAGCTCAATCAATTGTATTTATTCCGCTTCTCGAAAACGCACGGTCCACGAAGGAGAGCCATGAGGCCGCAGGCAGCCGATAAACCTTTGTTGCAGCGTTTCAGAAGATGCGACCGCGAGTCACCGCCTTGCGGGGCCCTGACCGACATGGAGGGCACTTTTTTTTGGTCTCGCGCGGCCTCAACCGGAGTTGATGAGATCATTTCCGCTCACGCTCACCTGCCCTGCGCTCGCCGCAGGCCATCGAGCCGTTGCTTTGCGCCTTCCGAGCATGGTAGCCGCGCGACCCATGGCCTTTTGGTTGACCCGTTGGTTCAGACCCGCCCGAGCGACCGCCTTGCCCGCGCCAATTGAAGACAGCGCGCTCGCAGACGAGCCGCCCGCCTGGGCTGCTGAGCTGCTCGACCTCACGAAAAAATCAGCCCGAGGCCAGGTGCGCTTGACGATGACCGTCGACGACCTCAAAGCCCAGGTCGAAGGGGGCTTCAGCTCGCTCGAAGCACAGGCGCAAGCACACTCTCTCGTCGCCGGAACCGCCGCGAACCCCCGATGGGACGACATGCTCGATGCGATGGACCTGCTCGAGACCGTCATTGTGAGCCCCGAGGCGCAGGCGACCCCAGCGCTGGCCTTGGGCCTTCGCGGAGTGCTCGCACGCCTAGGCTCGGTGCTCGAGCAGAACGCCTTGGAGCGGCGCGCGCCCAGAGGCAGCCTGCCTGACGGCCGGCTCTTTCGCGTGGTGGGCATTGAAATGGCCGACGATCTGCCCGAGGGCGTCATCTCACGCGTCGTGCGCGCAGCCGTGCTTCGGGGAGATCAGCTGATTCGCGAAGGTGAAGTGCTTACCAATCGGAGAATGACATGAGTCATACATTTGGCATTGACCTCGGTACGACCAATTCGGTGATTTCACAGTTGGTCAACGGGCGACCGCAGCCCATCGACATCGACGGTAGCCCCATTGTGCCTTCGGTGGTGTTGTTCGAAGGAGAGCGCGTCTGGGTTGGTCGCAAAGCCCGCAATCTCGAGCTTGAGCAGCCCGAGCGAACCATTCGGTCGGTCAAACGAAAAATGGGTCAGTCGCATTCGTACCAGGTAGGCGATCGCGTGCTGAGCCCTGAAGAGGTCTCGGGCGAGATTCTGCGTGCGCTCAAAGACGGTGCCGCGGCGGCGACAGGGCACGAGGTGACCGATGTCGTCATCACAGTGCCGGCCTATTTCGACGACGCGCAGCGACGCTCGACGTTGCGGGCGGGTGAGCTCGCCGGCCTCAATGTGCTTCGGCTGCTCAACGAGCCAACCAGCGCGTCGCTGGTGTACGACCAAGTCGGAGCCGCCGCGCAGCCCGGAGTGCCCGAGATCGTGCTCATCTATGATTTGGGCGGTGGCACCTTCGACGTCTCTGTGCTCGAGGTCTTCGATTCTGTCAGAGAGGTTCGTGCCACAGCCGGCAACTCGGTGCTCGGCGGCGACGACTTCGATGAATTGCTGGTGCGGTTTTTTCTCGACGAGCTTCGGCGCACAGCTGGGGTCGACCCGCGCGAAGACGTTCGGGCGATGGCGCGCCTGCGACGGCTTGCAGAGGACACCAAGATTCGCTTGTCGACCGACACCTCGGTCATGGTCAAAGAAGAGTTCATCACCCGCAGCGGCGATGCCCCAGTTCACTTATTGGTCGAGGTGACCCGGCGTCAGTTCGAGTCGATGATTCGGCCACTGCTCGATTCGACCATCGCCTTGGTTACCCAAGTCATGGCCGATGCCAAGTTGGGCGACCAACCGCTCTCGAGAGTGTGTCTGGTCGGCGGGTCGACCCGCATTCCACTGGTGCGCTTGTTGCTTCAAGCGGCGCTCGCCATCGATGTTCACGACGAAATCGACGTTGATCTCGCCGTGGGCTTGGGCGCCTGCCTCCAAGCTGGCCTGCTCAAAGGAGCGTCCGTCGAACGAATTCTGGTCGACGTGGCTTCGCACAGCCTGGGCATGAAAGTGTTTGGCGAAGACGACGAAGCCCGGGCCGAGGTCGACACGTTCGCCAAAGTGATTCACCGAAATACCGTATTGCCCGCGAGGCGAGCTGAGGAGTTCTATACGCTGGTCGACGACCAAGCCGCCCTTGAGGTCGAAGTGTTTCAGGGCGAAGCTTCACGCACCTCAGAGAATGCGCGCGTCGGCTCGTTCAAGTACCCGCTCGCACCCAGCCGCGAGGGCACCCCGGTTCGGGTCGAGTTCGCGTACGATCTCAATGGCGTCGTCAAGGTCACCGTTTGCCAGCGCGGTGGGGCTGAAAAGACGGTCTCGCTTTCGGTCGCCGATGCCGCTGCGGTGAACTCCAGCCTCACAAAAACAGGCACGGGCAGCCCAATCGCAAGAAAGGCATACCAGTTGCTCGGCCGGTTGACGGGCGACGTGCGAACCACGCTCGAGCGATTGCTGAGCGACTTCGAAGCGTGCCACAGCGGCGCCGAGGAGGCACTGCTCGACTTCTTTGTCGACCACGAGTCGTCAACCGAGAACTAGCGCATGAGTGCTCTCGACGACGTCAGCAAAGGGCTTCGCAGAAATGACGCAGAGCTGGCCGTTTCGGCCTTGCTCAAGGTGGCATCGGCAGAGCGCGAGAGCGTTTTGCCAGCCGTCGGCGCGCTGTTTCGTCAGGCGGTGCTCGAGGTGCACCGTCGCGGTGAGTGGTCGAGAGGCGTCTTCTGGGCCGCGCGCGCCGAAAAAGAACCGAGGCTGTACGGGCTTCCTGATTCTGACGACCACCGTGCAGTGCTGTGGGCATTGATGTGGGCGGCGGTGATCAGCCGCGAATTCGAGCGCGCCGCTCGGCTCTGGGCGCTCGTTCGCCCGCAGGTCGAAGCCAAGGCTCCCGCATTGGCTCTGGCTATTGAGGCCCACATTGCCTCGCGCGGTTCACCACCGCCCGCGCTGATCGCCGCGCTGAACGTGCCCGAGCCAGACCCGCGCCTGGGCCGCGAGCCGACTCAGAGTTCGAGCAAGCTCACCCTCCCGGCCCCGACGACGCTTGTGTCAGTCGAGTCGAGCGTGCTCGCAGCCTGCAGTGGTTTGCCGTGGGCGCAGTTCGCCGACACCGTTACCACCTGGGTGCGCACCGCGACCCCCGAGCTGGCCAGGACCATCGCGACGCTGGCCACTTCGCTTGCGGTGCGCGAGCTGCTGGTTCGCTTCTCAGAGGCGGCGAATTCGCAAAGAAGCGTGCCAGGGCTGCTGGTGGCCGAACTGATTCGTCAGGTCGGCGCTCAGGCCACGATGTCAGAAGATGTGCTGCTCGCGTTTCGATTGGTAGCCAGTGACGGCGCCCAGCAGCCCTTTGCGAATGAGCAGGCGGCTCGGCCGTTCTGTGCGCTTGCCTCTGCGACGGCAGCATACGAGCTCCACCGCCCCCTTGTCGTGCGCGCCCTCGAAAGTCGCTTGTTCGCGCCCGCGGCCGCCCGGTCGGGCCTGCGCTTGCTCGAGGGCCTGGCCACGAAAACGCTGCCGCCAGAACTCTTTGCGAAAGCCGTCGCGCTGATCTGCATGGAGCAACACGAATTCGTCCCTGAAGCGCCCGCCTGGTTACGCCAAGCGTGGGAGTTGCTCATGAAAGAGCCCACCGACTTTCAGCGATGGATTTCGGCCCTGCCCGAGCGTGAGCGCGGCCCCACTCTCATGCGCTGTCTTGAAGCCCTGCCTTTGCAGTGTACCGAAGCCCTGGTTGAGGCCTTGTGGTCGAGCGCCGACAAGTCGCTCAGAACGCTGTTGGCTCGCATCGTCGCGACGCAAGCCGAAGCCATGGCAGACGACATCGATTTCGAAGACACGCAACTGCCCAACGAGCTGCGCGGGCTCTACGAGCGGTTCATTGATGAACGGGGCTCGATGCCCGCGCTCGCTGCCAAGCTGCTCGAGCGGCAGCAGGGTCGCATGCTTGGGTACCATCGAGCCTTTCTTGAGGTAGCGCTCAGCGAAGCGAAGACATTGGGTGAAGCGAGCCGATATCTCGAGCAGCATTTGGCCGTGTCGAACGATGTGGTCTCACGCATTGATGCGATGGCTGAGGCTGACAATGCCGGTTGGGGTTCACTGAGTGAGCGCATCGTTCGGCAGTTGGTCGATGAATTGGCGGCCAGCCCCGAGCGTCTTGGCGAAGCGGTTGAGGCCGCAGACAGGTGTGGTGCACCAGATGCACGGCTTCGGCCAATGGCCGAGGCGCTGCTCGCCGCTTCGACACGAATGTCAGCAACGCCGAGCTCGGCTCTGCAAAAAACGCTTGGTCGAATTCGACGGTTCGTGAAAAAGCCGACGAAGAAGCCGGGCGCCAAAAAGAACGGGGCCAAGCCCCGCAAACCCAAGAAAGCTTCTGAGCCACCCAACCCGTCGGGTGGTCAGAACGACCTCCCTTTTTGATGCGAGCGTGAACCATGGCGTCACCCTTTGCTGTTCTCGCTCTGTCACCGACACTCGATCGAGCCGCGGTGAAGCGAGCCTATTTTGCGAAATTGGTGCTTCACCCGCCGCATACCGATGCAGATGCTTTTCGAAAGCTGCGTGATGCCTACGAGGCGCTCACCGCGCCGGGTGGCCTCGAGCGAGCCTACGCGGTCGCGCCGATCGACATCTGGCTGAGGCTCGAACAGGCTCGAGCTCGCTTCGACGTCGCTCTGGCAGAGGCGAGTCGCCATGCGCATCAGAGCGATGACGCGAGGCGACAGGTGAAGCGGTTTGTCGAGGTGGTGTCGCAAATGAGCTGCGACGAAGCGGTGAGCACCTTCGGCGGTGTCTGAACGCGGGGCGCGCGCGTTGCGTGGGCGCGCCTGATCTGATCACTCAACCCGCCCGTAGAGCTTTCACTCATCAACAAACCGCTGCGCTGAGGTAGACGCCGTCAGTGGCCACCAGTGGTCTCAAAGAACATTTGCCGACCCACAGGTCGCCTCCGCTCGGCCTCGCCTCGCTCCGGCGCCGACCGACCGACCGACGACGCGAAACTCAGATCACTCACTCAGCCTCTGATCTGCGCCCGGTCCACTCCTCACGAGCAAAGGTGGGTCACTTCTCGCGAGCGCTGAAGTCAGCGGCCCTATTGCCAGCCCCGACCTCGGTCATCAGCCCAGTCGCGATGCGCACCTCACGCCAATAAACCGCCGCGTTGATGGCCGATGACTGCTCTGCAAAACACCGACCCGGCAGCCAGTACGCTCGCCACGAGCCATCGAGCCCGCAACGATCTCGCTCAGCAACAGCCAGTCGCTACTACGGCTTCACCTTCGTCGCGCACGAGAAGGGCGACGCCAACCGCTCTGCCCACGTCGAGCGTGGCTTCGACCACATCGAGCGCACTTCATACCCGGTCGAGCCTTCACCGACTTCGCGCACCTCAATCTCGAGGCGCGCGCATGGTGCGAGCGCGCCAACCGCAAACAGCGCCGCGCGCTGCACTGCGGGCCAGTGCGCTCGAATTCTTCGCGAAGAGCAATCCCATTCGGTGCCGCGCCCGGCATGGGTGCCTGAAGTGTATTTGTTGCACCGCCGCGTGATGGAGATCGAAGGCTTCGTACACGTCGATGGCCAGATTTTCTCGGTGCCCTGGCGGCGCATCGGTCGCCAGCTCAAGGTGCGCGAGACGAAGGACAAGGTCGTCATCTACGACGGGCCGCGTCTGGTCGCCCAGCACCCGCGCATCTTCTGTTTCGGCAAGAAGCGCCTGACAGAACCTGCGCACCGCCCACCGAAAGGCGTGGGAGCAAGGCATGCAAAACTGCCCACACCCGAGGAGGCCGAGCTGTTGCGCGCCGAAGCGCCGCTGCCTGACTTCGCTAAAGAGGTGAAGGTGCGCGCGTCGTCGCGCTGGCCCACGGTGCTGCGACGACTGGCGCAGATGCATCGCGACTACCCGCGCAAACCCTTCCTCGCCGCGGTGACGTCAGCGTCACACTACGGCCTCTTCGACCTCGACCGGCTGGAGCGAATGGTGCTCCGGAACATCGCCACCGAGTACTTCGTCGTGCCGGCCGACCGAGGGACTCCCGACGACGAGGAACCAAATGAAGGATGAACTTGAGCAGCTTCTCAGAAATCTTCATCTCCATCGCATCGCCGAGCTCTTCGACGAAGAATCGAAGCGCAGCGACAAACAGAAAAAGCACTTACGACGAATTCTGCACGCGCCAACTTCGCGCGCAGTGGCAGCGAAACCAGGAGACCTCGCTCGCCTACAGAATTCAGCAGGCGCGCATGCCAGAGCAGTGGAGCCTCGAAACGTTTCCCTTCAAACAGCAGAAGGGCGTCGACCAACGGCAGATTCGAACCTTTGCCGCGCTCGACTTCATTCCGAAGTCGGAGAACATCGTCTCCATGGGCGGCACCGGCGTCGGTAAGACGGGTCTCGCCTCGGGTCTACTGCTCAAGGCGCTTCAGAACGGGCACCGCGGCGTCTTCATGCGCGCCCAAGACCTCTTCGACGAGATGTACGCCTCGCTGGCTGATCGCTCGACACGCAAGCTGCTCAACCGCTTGGTCAGCGTCGACGTGCTCGTCATCGATGAGATGGGCTACCTCAACCTGAAGGCCGAGCAGACGAACATCTTCTTCAAGCTGATGGAG
>JANLPS010000176.1:0-80303 GCA_031367385.1 Archangium sp.
CACGAGGTCAGGCCGAGGGTGCTCTTGCGACTTGAGGTACTCGAGGGCAGCGCTGGCTGAGGTCTTCGCAGTGATGACGCAAGTCAAATGCGTTTTCTTGATCGCCCGCTCGTGAATGAAATTGTCGTCTGAGTTGTCGTCGACGAGCATCACGCACCCGAGCTTCTTGGTGCTCATGACTGCACGACCGGTATCGTGAAGTGAACGGTGGTACCGATGCCAAGGGCCGATTCGAGCCAGATCTTGCCACCGTGCAGCTGAATGATCTTCTTGCAGTTCGCAAGCCCAATGCCGTAGCCCTCGTATTCTTCGATGGTGTGCAGCCGTTGGTAGATGTCGAAGACTCGGGCGAAGTGCGCCTCGGCGATGCCGATGCCGTTGTCCGACACCGATAACTGCCAATGATGCGGGTGCCTTTCGGCATGAATGCGCAAAACCGGCGCGGTGTCTTTCTTTCGAAACTTGATCGCGTTCGAAATGAGGTTTTGAAAGACCTGGCGCAGGTTGATTTCGTGCACGTCGAGCGTGGGCATCGGGCCGACCGTCACGTGCGCGCTTGCCGTTGTCAGCATGGTCTGGAGATCTGAGGTGACCTCGGCGATGAGCCTGGTGAAATCAACCCGGGTGGTCACCCGGTCGTTGCCCAGTCGAGAGAACTCGAGCAGCGACTTGATCAGAATGCCCATTCGTTTCGTCGCGTTGTTCACCGAGCGCAGATACTGGTGGGCCGTCTCGTCCAACACGTGGCCGTAGTCTTCTTCGAAGACCTGCATGTAGTTCGACACCGTGCGCAGGGGTTCTTGGAGATCGTGCGAGGCGACGTAGACGATCTGTTCGAGCTCCTTGTTGTGCTTCTCGATGTTCGCTTCTTGGAGCTTTCGTTCGGTGATGTCGACGATCGACGCCAAAACGACGATGTCTTCGGCGCTTTCGATCGGGTTCAGGCCGATCTCGATCTGCACGTCGCTGCCATCTTTTCTTCTGCCGAGGAGCTCGAGGCCTGCGCCCATCGATCGGGTCTTGAGATCTTGAAAAAAATGTTCGCGAAGCCCCGGGTGGCGGCCGCGCGCTTCAGGCGGCATCAGCATCTCCATCTTATTGCCCACCAGCTCGTCTCGGCCGTAGCCGAAGAGCCTCTCGGTCTGTGCGTTCACCAAGACGATCAGACCTTGGCTGTTGACCAGCACCATCGCGTTGGGCGCCGACTCGACGACCAACCTGAATTGCTCTTTTGCCTTTTGCAGCTCGTGGTTCGCGATGACGAGCTCGGCCGCGCGCTTTCCCTTTTCGCCGTTCTGAAACTCCAGCTCGACGTTGGCGAGCAGCAGCTCCGCGGCGCGCTTGAGCATCTCCTCCTTCTGAAAGGCCAACTCTTGATTCGCGACGACGAGGGTGTTCGCCAATTTGGTGTACCTGCAATTCGAAGAAGAGATGAGCCCGTCTCCGGGTGCGCTGACGCCCCGGAGGCCAAGAACGAGAAGTGATGGAGATCGCTGCGACCTCCGCGTTCGAGCAAGAGCCCGACGTCCGCTCGTTGGCTGCTCGAGAACGCGAAGTGCTTTCTTCTACCAGAGCCGCGCTTCGAGCGTGACCGGTCGATCGACCGTGACCCACATGGCGGTGAGACACCCACGTCGAGGAGTGCCCTCCGCTCGCGTGGGGCCCGAGGGACCCTCCCCTTCAGCGATTCAGAATCGACCCGTTGATCTCGACGCGGCCGGTCTGGCCGGGAGTGGCTCCCGCGCCACCGCGCGAATCAACCAAGCCAATCACCGCCTGTTGCACCCCGGTCGACCAGAACGACACCTCGCCGCCAGCGCCGCCCCGCTCGAGGCTTTCTCCTCCCCCCGCAGTGATGGTCGCGGCGTTGCTCGCGAACACCCCGAAAAACGCAGCGCCCCCACCGTTGCCCGCCGAGCGTCGACCCGCTCCACCTTCGACGTGAATCGCACCCGTGCTGGTCACCGAGCCGCCAGGCGAGCTGAGGCCCAGACCACCACCGGGCCCGCCCACTTCACACCGCTGCATGGTGCCGCCGCCGCTCAGTGCGATCGTGCCGAGGTTTTCGATGTCGCCCGGCGACGCGAACCCCACCGACCCGCCGCCACCGCTCTGCGCCGTGCCGGTACCGCCGACCCCGTCGAGCGCTCCCGAGTTGTGAATCGATTCACCGTCGCTCAAGAATGAGCCGACCTCGGTCGAACGCGCGAATGCGCCGAAGGTGACGCTGCCCCCGAAGCGACCGACCGCGCCGTCCCCTCCGTGAAAGTGCAAGTCGGCCTCGTTGATGATCGCTCCGGTCGGGCCGATTTCGACGTTCCCCCGCCAGCTGGGTGCGTTCAGCAAAGCGATCCACGCTCCATCGCCGCCGGTGCCGGTGACGCTGTTGCCTCCGTTGGCGACGATCGACTCGTACCCGAACAGCGTGATCTCCTGGCCCAGCGCGTCGTTGACCGGGTTGACCTCGACCGTCACGGGCCCCGCGTTGCCGCCCTGTCGGCCGCGCCCGCCAGAGGAGACCACGTTTCCGCTGACCTCAATTGACCCGGCGGCCAGCGCTAGTGACACCGGCAGGTCTTTCAAAGCAATTTCACCGCCGTGCCCACCCGCCTCGACGCCGTCACCTCCCGAGGTGTCAATGTCGGCGTTCACCAGCAACGCTCCGCAGCTGTAGACGATGACGCGATTACCATCGCCGGCGACGCAGCCCTCGCCCGAGCATGACCCGCCACGAATGAGCATGCGCCCGCTCAGCCGAGTCAGCGCCGAAGCAGCTTCGACCCACACGCTGCCTGCTGCGCCGCCGCCAGTGCGCCCCGAACCGCCAGAGCAGTCAATCTCACCGCGAATCGCGATCACATTGGCAGTGACATCCAGGCCACCGCCGGCCCCCCCCGAGGCGGCGACGCTCGCAGCTCCTCGAAAGTCGAACGGCCCGGTGCTCCACAGCTCTTTGGCTTTGAATCGCAGTGACGCAGCGGCCGCGCCATCAACCGTGGCATGAAAGTCAACTGCGCCTCGATTGATGATCTTGGTCGCCGAGATGATCAGTGACAGCGGCATACGAGCCACCAGTGAAGAGCCCTCGAGCGAATAGAAATTGCGAGTCACCAGCCTCAGCGAGTCCTCTGTGTTCGGCGCGTCAGCCTCGACGACGATGGTGCCCGCATTCTGCACGTCACCGCCGAGAATGACCTCGCGGTCAGTTCGCAAGCCCGTGAGCCGCAAAGTCGCACCACGCTCGACTGAGATCGAACTGGCCTGCGCACGGCCAACGATCAGTCGTGCCACGCCGTCACCGAACGAGATGAACGCGGAGTCACCCGAGGCCGACCCCAGAAGTACCGAGTCGTACGACTTCACCGTCACCACGCCAGTCACTCTCAACGCCGAAGACTCCGGTTCGAAAACGAATGAAGGCACCTCGAAGCCCGCATCGACCAGGCCGGTTTTGAACACCTTGACATTGCCGCCAAGGGTGCCGTTGACGATGGCGATGGTGACTGTGCCGCCGTTGCCAGCGCCCGCGTCGGTCGCCGAGCCGCCGCTCGCGGTGAGCGAGAAGCCCGGTGAAGGCCCAGCGGGTGCGGCGATCGACCGAGCGAACACCGGAGTCGCGCCGTTGCACACATACCGGGTGCTCTGAATCTCGGCGTCTTCGAGCACGCCATTTCGAGGCACCCCGCCATCGCCGCCGGAGTCGAGGCCGAAGTCGAACCGGGCGCCGCCCGTCGGGCAATGCGCATCGCCAAAGGGGAGCGTGGCGCTTGCGGTCAACGTCGAGGCCCCGCTCTCGGCGCTCGCCCCGTTGCAGACCTGCGAGCTCTGCAGCACTTCGTCATCGGCGAGTTTGCCATCGTCGTTCCAATCGCGGCCGGTGGTGACTTTCACTCCGCCGTTGGGGCACTCGACGCTGCTGCTAACCTGGCTGAGTTGCGTGAGCACCACGCCCTCAGGTCGAGACGTTGAACAGCCAGACAACAGGGAAACAGCGACGCACAGAATGAATCGGTTCACGGGGAAGCTCTCTTTGGTGAAGGGGAGCCGCCCCCGTGTGCAGCAGATATGCCGAGCTCAAGGTGCCGAATTTCCTCTGCTTCTCGAAACCGCACCGTCCACGCACGAGAAACACCCTTCACCGCACCAGTACTGACCCGGCCGCACCTTTGAGTGGCCCCACCCCGCCGGCCGCATCGAGCGTGCCGGTGTTGGTGGTGTCGACGTCGAGCCGGGAGAACAACGTGATGCTCCCGCCGGCACCGCCTTCGAGCTGACTCGCGCCTCCGCGGCACAGGGCCTCGCCAGAGTTGGTGACGTGCTGGCCTTGAAAATCAATGGCACCGCCGCGACCGCCGAGCTGGGAGCCTGCCGCGCCATTGGCCCGAATCGGCCCGTCGTTGTCGATGCGGCTGGGCGTGTTCATCTGCACCCAGCCGCCGTTACCTCCAACCACCCTTGACGCGCCTGCGCCGAGCTCAATGACGCCGTGATTCGAAATCGCGCCGGTGGTGTGAAAGAAGACGCCGCCGCCAGAACCCGACACCTGGTCGCCTGCGCCGCCGCGCGCGTCGATGGCCCCCGAGTTTCGAATGAACTCTCCAGGCGCGATTTCTGGCGTGAGTACCGAGAGCCCAAAGGTCACCCACCCCGCGGTGCCCGCCCCGGCGCCTCCCGCGACACGCAGCGCAGCCGTGTTGATGACCGCCCCGGTCGGCCCGACCACCAGCTCGCCATTGCGGGTCGGAGCCGTCAGCAACGCCACGCCACCTCCATGACCTCCGGCGGCACCAGTGCCCCCCGCGGCAAGCACGTTCGCGTACCCGAGAAGCTCAATCTCTTGCCCGCGCGGCATCAGCCCCGGGTCGAGCTCGAAGGTGATGCTGCCGGCTTCTCCTCCGACGCGGCCCGTGCCTCCGTTGCTCGAGCAATCGCCCGAAACATGCACCGACCCCGCGGGAGCCCCCTCGCTCAAATACGTCGAGCGCACGCTGACGACGCCACCAGGCCCACCACTCGCCCCGCCATTGCCACCCGAGGCGTCGAGGGCCGCGTTCACGAAAACTGGAGCGCCGAACGTCGCGACCTGAACCCTACCGCCGGCCCCGCCAGCACACCCGGGCTCACTGCAGGTGCCGCCTCGCGCAGTCACCGAGCCGAGCACCTGCGCCGAGACGCCGTCGGCTTCGAGATACACCTGGCCGCCGATGCCCGCTCCGTCGAGGCCGTTGCCGCCGAGGGCCGCGATGGAGCCCCGATTCGCAAAGACATTCGCCCGCACATAGACACTGCCTCCCGAGCCGCCCCACCCTGTCGTCGCGGTGCCGCCCGAGGTCAGCACCGAGCCACCGGTGACCACATGCTTGCCTTGCACGCTGACCCGACCGCCCGACCCGCTGCCAGTACCACGCGAGTCAATCGTGCCCTCGAGCACGACTCGATTCGCCGAGAGGTCGACGGGGGCTCCGCTGTTGTTGAAAGAGACGCGAGTCGTGACCAGCGAGTCTCTCGAGGTCGAGAACACGTGAGACGAAATGGTGAGCCCGGTGGTGTCTTGCGCGGCGATGGTGCCCTCGTTGCGAACGTCGCCGGCCACGCGCAGAAACGATTGAACCGACAGCGTCACCTTCGGCTCGACGAAGAGTGACGAGACCTCCGCGACTCCGCCATCTACGACCGAGATCAATTTTTGACTGCCGCGAAGCACGAAGACGGTTTGGCCCGAAAGCATCGCAGCCTGTTCTGACTCGAACACCTTGAGCTGCAGATCATGCGCGACGCGAACCGGGCGCGGGCCTGGCTCGAACGCGACGCTGGGCCACTCGAAGCCGGCGTCGACCGACCCACTGTTGAAGAGCTTCACGTTGCCACCGAGCGTGCCGTTCTTCATCGTCGCTGACACAGTGCCGCCGTTGCCGCCGTGCAGGCTGGCCCCAATCAACACGGGGATGCCATCGCCACCGTTGGCTGACAGCGTGTACGAGCCCCCGGGCCCAGGCGGAGGCTCGGTCGGCTGCACGTAGCGCGATGGCGAGCCGTTGCACACGTAGCTGGTGCTGCGAACTTCGGTGGGGTCGAGCACTCCGTTCGCGGTGCCTTCATCGAACCCGAAGTCGAGTCGCACGCCGCCGCTCGGGCACTTCGCGTCGCCGAGGCCGAGCACCGTGGTGCTGACTACCGAGACTGGCGCATTCTTTCCGGCGGGTCCCGTCGCGCCGTTCCAGCCGTCGACGCCGTCTCTGCCCGGCAAGCCCGCCGCGCCCATCGCACCGGTGGTGCCGCTGTTGCCAGCCACGCCGTTGCAGATCTCGGCGCGCTGAACCACCTCATCACCGGTGAGGGCGCCGTCACCATCGAGGTCTGTACCGCTGGCGATCTGCACGCCGCCGGTCGGGCACTTGCTGCTGCTGGTGATTTGATTGAATTGCATCGACTCGCCGACGCTCCCTGAGGGGCAGGCGCACAACGCGAGCACGGCAGTCACTGCGAAATTGAAACGCTTCATGGGCAGGCTCTCTTTTGGTGAAAGGGAGCCCGCCCGTCTGCAGCCGATATGCCTACGTCAACTCGCTGAATTCAAACGGGTTGCTGACGACGCACCGTCTGTTTCGCGAAAAATCACTTCGCGCAGAGCAGGTTCACGGTGCCGCTGCGGCCGGTGCTGGTGGTCCACGCTGCGGTCTCTGCTCCGCTGTAGTTGACGGTCACCGCGGTGCTGCGCGGCGTGTCGTGAACGATGGTGCCGCTGGTCGGGCACGCGCCCTTGCACCGCGCGTAGTTGGTGACGGTGGTGGTCGACGAGCGAGCGCCGACGTCGGTCTTCCACGAGCCGTTGACGGTCGCGCACGAGGTCTCAGAATCGTAGGTAACGGTGTATTGGCCGTCGCGGCTGAGCGCGATGCCACGCGGGCCCGAGCCTGAGGCACTGCTGGTGACGCTGGCTGATCTGGTCGAGCCGGCCTGGGTCGAGATGACCGTCGCGTTGACATCGATGATGGCCTTGTTCGCTTTCACGCCAGTGCCGGTGATGACGACCTGCACGCCGCCGGTGCTCGCACGGGAGTACGTCGCGACCAAGGTGCCCGAGACGGTGACCAGGCCGTAGGGCCCGGTGCAGTTGACCAAGGTGTAGGTGACCTTCGGGCCCGCTTGCACCGCGGTCACGCAGCTGCTGGGGCTGAAGGCTTTGGGCACCCGCGTGGTGGCATCGGCGGCGAGCTGATCAGTCGTGGCGCTGGCCGGCTGTGCGACTTCATCTGACAGCTCGGAGGTGAGGGCCGATTCGGTCGAAGTCACGCTGACCGATTCGTCGGCGTCTTCGGCGATGGCTGAATCGGTGGTGCCGCCGCAGCCGACCGCGACCATCGACAATGAGAGCAAGAACCCGCGTGAAATCATTGAATTGCGCATGTGAGACCCCTTTTGTTGCAACGAGATGATCGTCAAACACAGGGGCCCCACGCAGGTTGCGCGGCCTTTGAGCCTTTTCTCAGCGGCCAACCGCGCGAGCCAGCAAGGCGTTTGCGCGCGCCTCGATCACGAGGCGACTTACGGTCGTGGGGCTGAAGCAACGGCCGCGCTGAACGTGAAGTTCGAGCCGTTGACGGCGGTGATCGTGACGGTGACGTCGTACACTTTGCCGCTGAGGGTGATGGCGCACACTTGGGTGGCACCAACAACCGCCGGCATTTCGCCAGGGCAGGACACTTCAGGCGCCGTCACGCTGGTGTTCGTCGACTGAATCGCAGCCCGCGCTTGGGTCTCGATAGTGGCCTTAGGGACCGTGCCCGGCCCGCATGCAGTGAAGAGCGCGACGATGGTAATTGCCGCGAAACGAAGAAAGGAAGAGTTGGTCATGAGCGCGCCCCTAGCAGAAGTGGCTCACACCAGAAACCATTTCCCGGCCGCACGCGCGGCAGTCGCTCGAGCGAGTTCCACCAATGGGCCCCGAAGGATTCGAACCTGCAACCGAGTCGCCGTGTGCGTACATCTTGTTGGCTCCTGCAGGCTTCGACCGACGCGCTCGATCTCCGTCCCTGGCCCTGAAATCGAGGCCGGGCCACGCCGCCCGAGCCACGCCGCTTCAGCTCCTGTTGACCCAGCCGGTGACGTATATCGGCGCTACGTTTCACGGCGAGCGCGATGACCGACGACCTGCCGCCGTGGCGACATTCAAAGACGGGGCAGCTGCTGTCGGAAGCCTGTCTCGACTGCGGCGCGGTGATGAAGGGCCTGTACTGCACGGAGTGTGGGCAGAAAAATCAGGTGCTGCACCAGAGCCTGTGGCGCGTCGTCAAAGATGCGTTCAGCGCGACGATCATTCTCGACAACAAGTTGTGGCGAACGTTGCGGCGGCTGTTCTTCGAGCCTGGCGCGCTCGCGGCCGAGTATGCGCACGGTCGGCGAACGAGCACGATCAAGCCGTTTCGGTTGTACTTCGTGGTGAGCGTGTTGTTCTTCGCCGCGCTCGCGTTCGACCCGAACGAGTACGCGTTCTGGAGCGAGCCCACCCACACCAAGGTCGAGCTGCCGTTCAAGGTGATGGTCGACGACGAGCCCAACAAGGAGTCGCCGGAGTGGATGAAGCCGTTCATCAAGAAGGCCAAAGCCAACAAAGACCTCGTCGAGGAGCACCCTGAGTGGTTGATGAAGCAACTGACGCAGCGCTTGCCGAAGGCGGCCTTCTTCATGGTGCCGGTGCTCGCGCTGATTCTGAAAATGCTCTGGCGAAAGCGGGTCTTCACCGAGCACTTGGTCTTGGCGCTCAACGTACAGACCATCGCCTTTTCGTTGCTCGGTCTGTCATTGCTGCCGCTCGACGCGCCGGGGCCTCTGCTCGCAGTGCTGGGCGTCATCTTTCTCGCGTGGTTCTTGGCCAGCCTGCGGCGCTTCTATGGGCAGGGGTGGGTGGGCACCCTGCTCAAAGCGATGCCCGTGCTGCTGCTCTATGTGACTGCGCTGTCGATGGTCTTTCTGGTGACGATCATGCTGTCGATGCTCGCCGACCGGTAGCGCGTCGGTCACTGTTCTTGGCGCCGAACAAGGTGAGGGTCTTCTCGCGCGGCCATTGATTTCGTCGCTCTGAGAGCGCGCGCTGCTGCGATTTTCGATGGCGTGGGAGCTGGTGGCCAACTGAACAGCGCCGCGTGCTCGCTGCGCAGACAGTCAGGCACGCCCGACGCGTAAGGCCGTGATTGGGTGGGCCACTACGGAGGGATGAATGGCTTTACCGCGTCGATGTGGCTCGGGCCAACGCCTGCGGTACGTCGTTCTGATGAATCAGCTCGACGTCGAATCAATGAATCACATCGAGGTGGCGGTGCTCTCGGCGTTTATCGAGCAGGCTCCGTAAGGCCACACCATCGAAGTTCGAGTATGGTCTGTACGATGAGCCAGCGTCTGTTGATGTTCGGAGGCTGTCTTCTCGCCGCGGCGTCGATGGCTCAAGTGCCTATCGTCTATTCGCGGTGCCCACGCAGCAATACCCCCGTCACCGTTTCGGCGCAGGTGCTCAAAGCCGGTGTGACGTCGACGAAATCGGCGACCGTTCAGAGCGGTGACCTCGTCGAGGCGCTGCCAGATACCAGCAAGGAGTTCGCTGGCTTCGTGGCGCCGTGCGACCTGATCTATCGCGACGCTGACGGCGGCGAGCGAACCTTGTTCGACTGCACCAACGCCGACGGGGGGTGCGCCGCGTTAGACCCGGCGGTCTCCTTCGACGCAAAGACCATCGCCTTTTCTGTTTTTCGCGGCCCTCTCGAGCACTTCTATGCGGCCGTGTACCCGCAAGAGCTCGACCCCGCCGCAGAAAATACGGGCGCCAACTTCCCGCTCCTGCCAGGTACGTATCTGGCGAGCGTCGAGGCACAGCTCTACCTCGTCGACGTTGCCACCGGGGCGCTGACGCCACTGGCACACGCGCCTGGGGTTTTCGACTTTGGGCCGGTCTGGCTCGCGAATGGTCGCCTCGGGTTTACGACAGACCGAACCAACACCTACCGGGCGATGCCGACCTGTCTCAACACCACGAACAAGGCGGTTCAATACAGCTCGATGGCGCTCGATGGCAAAGACGTCGAGCGGCCGAATGCGCACGGTCTTGCCTCAGAGCTTCACCCGATACCGCTGGTCGACGGGCGGGTGCTGATCAGCAGCTGGCAACTCTTTGGCATGCTCTCGTTTGGCCATGGCAACGCCGTCGGCAGCTGCGGCACACTCGCCAATAAGTTTCACCTGTACGCGTTTGACCCCGACGGCTCACGGCAGATGGCGGTGTACGGCCAGCACCTCGATGACCCCACGTCGCTTGAGTACGCCGACAAGGCCATCGTCACACACATGGCTGCCCACTTCATCGGGCAGTCGAGCGACCGACGTATCTGGGTTGACGAATACTACCGCGACAACAATCTGGGGCTCGGCACCATCACCGGCTTCGCCCTGCCACCCGAGGGCGAAGAAGGCATCACGGTCGCCCAAGCCGAGGCGCTCAAGACCTCAGCGTACCGACCCCCACGGCAGGTGCGCCTGGCGGGGTGGGCCTCGAACGCCGACCAAGACGCCGCCCCCATGCCTGCACCCTCCTTCGTGTCACCCAACTACGCCGACCCGCTCTGGTACGCCGGCAAGGTCGGTCACCCCGCCGCAGCCCCAGGCAACCGACTGTTGGTCACCTGGGGCAAGGGCTCTTGCAGCCAGGCAACAGGCTCGACCTTCATCGCCGTGATGAGGGCGCTCGCAGCAAAAGCTCCCGACAACCCGGTGTGCGATACGGGTATTTACCTCACGCCGCCACTCCCAGAGCAGAACAGCGGCATTCTTTATTCTCACCCATCGCAATGGCAGGCGGTGGTTGATCGACGAGAATTTCACGAATTTTTTGCACGGGCGGTGGTGCCGTACCGCGAGCTGTACGGCGTTGATTCGCCGGAGCTCAGACCTCCAGCTGCAGCCTCAGGTCGGTCGGCGCCAGAGCTGCCCTCGGCGACTCCGTTCGGCATGTTGGGCGCTTCGTCGATTCTCCACCGTGAGACGAACCCGCATGGCGGCTTTCTCTTCGAGGGCGACAACCAAATGTCGCACGTCGGCACCGACACGGTCGACTACACCGATAGTGAGCTCTGCGGCATTCGCATTCTCGCCGTGCTGCCAAACCGGCGGCGCGAGTTCACCGAGCTGTCGTTTTCGACCGTCGGTGAACGGGTCGGCATCATCGGAGAATTCGCGGTACGAAAGGGCGGCGGAGTCATCGATGGTCTGGGCAAGCCCGACACCAGCTTTCGGGTGCGCCTGCCGGCCGATGTGCCGTATTTGATGCAGGGCATCGATTGCGAAGGGCGAACCCTCAACACCGACCAGACCTGGCAGCATCTGTCGCCTGGAGAGTTTCGAACCTGCAACGGGTGCCACGTTCACAGCGCGGCTTCAAACGACCTGCCGTTTGCGACGACTGTGGCCGGCAAAGGGCAGGTGAGCGCCACGCTTCTCGGTGAAGGCACGGTGCCTCTGCTCCAAGGGGGGCCGAGCGATTCGCCACAAGTCGAGCGGGTTGCTGGGTGGTTGTACCAGGTGGAGTTCGAGCGCGACATCATGCCGCTGCTTGCGTCGCGCTGCGTGAGCTGTCACGGAGCGGCTCGAGCCGAGGCGGGACTTCGGCTCGATATCGCTCGCACCGACCAGATGCAGTTGGGCACGGCGCCCGATATCAGCACGTGGAAACGCCTGGCCAACGACTACGGCATGAGCTTCGTACCCGCCGAACTCAAGCACCCCGCTCGACAGGGGGTGCTCGCGAAGCCCAACCTCTCGAAGTACGTGAGAATGCTGAATGCTCGCGGGAGCCTGTTGTATTGGAAGGCCGCGAATCAGAGAACCGATGGGCGCACAGACCAGCAAGTGCCCTCGAACGCAGACTCGGGCATCGCGAACTATGGTCAGTACGATGTCGACTTCGGCCCAAGCCACATTACGGCCATGACCGCGGTTGAGCTGAGACTGCTCTCAAGGTGGATCGATACTGGCGCGGGGTGGGGCTCCACGTTCATGGAAGATACCATCGCGCCAACACTCAGCTTCGTAGGCACGACCGACGCAGGCGTCATTACCGGTCTCCTCGTGGGAACGACGGACGTCGGCTCAGGCATCGTGCCGTCGTCTCTGAGGGTGTGCGTGCTGCGTGCTGACGCGGGGTGCTTGCCGGTGAGCGCTCCGCTTGCGGCGATGGCTGGCGTCGTCTCGGTTGCTCTCGAACCAGGGGTCTCCCGCACCGATGATGAAATCGAGGTGGCGGTCGGCGACGACGCCGGCAACACCACCCGGCTTCGACGTTCGGCTCGGTTTCTGCTCGGGTTACCCACGGCCATCGTCGAGGCTCCCGACGCGGGGAGCATCAGCAGTGATGGCGGAGAACCCGTCTCTCGTGACGCGGGTGGCGCTGGCGCGCTCGAAGATGCACGCGATGCGGGCCCCAGGGGCGCGGGCGATGTCGCCGGTCGCTGCGGTTGCACCGGCTCGGGAGGCAGCAGCGGTCTGTTCATCGTCGCGCTTCTCGTTCTTCTCGGCAGGCGCCGGTTGGGTCTACGCTTCTTGAAGTGAGAACCAGACCGCTGCCTCACCACGGCCAGACTCACCAGTGAGGGCAGGCTCAGAGTGCACACTCGGTGGGTGACGAGCGCCAAGACGTTCGCCAAGTGCCCGTCGAAAGGCCTCCGGCAGCACCGACTTCTCCGGCGCACGCCGCCGGCCATCCTCCACCCCAACCACACGCGTCAGTAACTGTTCTGAGCGCCGAACGTGCTGAGGGTCTTCTTCTCGAGGGCACGGGCGAAGTGCTTCAGCTCCTTGCCTTTGCCGGTTCGAATCGAGCGCTCGGTGTCGGCCATCACGTCTTGGTTGCCGGCCAACGCCTGCGCCGAGGTGCCGAACATCGCACGCGCCCGGCCCAACAATGAGAACGCTTCTTCGCGATCTCCGCGTTCGAGGGCAGCGGCGGCGGCGACCAGGTGCTTCGAGCCCAGCGCGCTGACGGCGTTGCTGAACGCAGGCTCATTCTTCGAATTTTCAACCGCTGCCAGGTCGTCTGACGAGCCGACATTGACCTGCGCGTGCTCGACCTGCATGACGCCCGAGCTGACCGCCACGTCACTCACCTCGACTGCGAGCAGCTCGCGCGCCGAGACCACCGCACCGGGCGCCACCTGGAGTCGCACGAACAGCCGTGCCGTGTCGCCTTGCTTGAAGTCGGGCAGACGCAGCTGCGAGCCCAGCAACACCCGGCCCGGCACTTCAGTGACGGTGACTCCGGCACCAGGCTTCAGCGTCAGCTTGACGTTGCGGGCGAGGGTCGCGCGGGCCTGGCTGAGCTCCTGCGCCAAGACTTCGTCGAGCCGGCCGGCCTCGCTCAAGTACCCGTAGAACCCGCCGCCCAGCTCGGCGAGGCCGATCATCAGGCTCGCGTTGTAGTCGGCCCCGATGCCCAGGGCGGTGACGCCGATGGCTTGCTCGTGAATCGATTCGGCCACTCGCATCAGCTCGTCGGAGGCGACCACGCCCACGGTCGGGTTGCCATCGCTCGCCAAGACCAGGCGGCGGTTGCCGGTCGCCTCCGCGAGCTCGTCGGCTCCGGCGCGCAAGGCGTCGCCAATGTTGGTGCCGCCGCCCGGTTGCAGCTCGTCGATGACACCGAGCGCGACCCGCTTGCCTTCGGCGTTCATCGTGCGCAGGTGCAGACGGGTGACGTCGCTGCTGAAGCTCACCAGAGCCAGCTGGTCGGTCGGCTCGAGTCGCTCGACGAAAGCGCGGGCTGCGCGCTTGGCCGATTCGAGCTTCTCTCCGACCATCGAGCCTGAGCGGTCGATGACGAGCGAGATGCTGACCTTTGCGCGCGCGGTGGCGGCTTCACGGAGGCGCACGTCGATTTGCGCGGTGACCTCGCCTCCGCCGGCGGGCACCAGGCCGTGGGTCGCAATGGCCGTGACCTCGAGGAGCCCATTCGACGAGCCGGGCTTGGCGATGGGCGGGGCGACGGCGGGTGGCTTGCGCGACGGGCCCAGAGAGATGAAGCCGAGAACGGAAGCTGCGACGAGGAAGAGGGCGGTGCGTGACATCGGTGCTCCTTCAAGTACGGGGAGCAGGCACCGTTTCACGGAGCGCGGCGCGGCCTCATCGGTCGAACACCCGACCTCGGGCGATCGACCGTCGGACGTTTGACCGATGGTCTCGGCCGTTCAATCACACGTTCGCTTGAGTGAATGTGCAAGTTGCGTCGAGTGAACGTGCACGTTGCCGGCGATCATCAAAGCGCTCGGCGATTTCAAAGTGCCCACCGAGTAACGATGTCGTGAGTTGATGACCGCGCCCGTCGCGTTCTGCCCCTTCACGAGGGCGGCGTGATGGGCGCAGTTCTTCGGGCGTCACGAACTTCAGCGTGACCTGGAGCGCCGGTCAGGAAAACGGGCTCAGGGCAGCCGTCGACGCGCGTACTGCATCGCGCCGCGGGGCCCGACCAGCACATGCACCGCAACGCCATTGGCGACGATCGCCCAGGGGTGATTGGCCCCCGCGAGCGTCGCGGTGGTATCGATGGCGATGGTTCGCGGTTGCCAGGTCGCGCCGTAATCGAATGACGACATCACGCCAGCCGGGTCATCGATGGTGTCTCCGCTGTCGCCGTGGCGCCAGAGCATGTGAACACCCCCGCCAGGCGCGAGCCACGCGTGTTGGTGGTTCCTGTCGACGCCCATGTCTTGAGGCAGCACCCGTGCGGTGCCCCAGGTGACGCCATCGTTGGCCGAGGTGTTGTAGCCGATGCGGTCGGGTGGCAAACCACCGCCGCTCGCCAAGGCCTCACGCTGCCAACAGGCGAACACGTGACCATCGGCCGCCGTGAGCTGCACCCTCGCCTGCCTATCGCTGACCGATGAGCTTTCGCCGATCGCGACCGGTTGACTCCAGGTCGCGCCGTCATCGGTCGACCGAATGTACAGCGCCGGCCCACTGCCGATACCGGTGAGAACGCTGGTGTAAGCGATGTGCACGGTGTCACCATCGACGGCCAGGGTTTGCCCTGCGCCGTAGGTGCCGAGGTTGCTCGCGAGGGCAGTTGCCGTCCACGTCGCTCCGAAATCAATCGAACGAAAATACCACTCGCTCGCCCCGTCGGGGCCGGTGGGCATGCTGGTGCCGGCGAAGTGTATGAAGTTGCCGTGAGAAGCGACGCGCCCGCGGTAGATGGGGTTGACAGCAGAGTTGAGCGTCACTGGCGAGGTCCACGTGTCACCATTGTTCGTCGACCGCCGAAACCGAATCGTGCGCCCACCGACCGACGCCGCAGAATCCATGTCATCGTCAGCGGTGATCAGCGCCAGCGTGTCACCTTCGGCAAAGAAGCCTCCATACATCGCCGGGAAATTGCCGGCGGCGGGCGCAATGGTCGAGGGGGCGCTCCAGGTCGCGCCGTTGTCGGCCGAGCGCCGGTGCACCAGGTAGCCACCCAGGTGCCCGACGATGTGAAGCTGATTTCCGATCGCCAGGCGACCGAGGTCTTCGACCAATGAAATGGGCGCCGACCAGAGGTTCGCGCCCGCATCGGTGCCCGAACCCGCATCCACGCCTGAACCTGCGTCGGCGATAGAGCCGGCATCGGCCCGCACGCCACCATCGACAGGGGCGCCTGCGTCAATCGGAGTCGACCCCGCATCGACGTTGCTCCCGGCATCGGGCAGCCCCGTGCCGGCATCGAGCCCGGTGCCTCCATCAATCGGGGCGCCGCTGTCCGCAATGGAGCCACCACCCCCAGCGCCGCCATCAAGGTCACCCAATTGCCCGACACAGCTCGATAGAAGACACAGCCACACTGCGAATCGAAGTCGCACCATTTCGTTTTCAACTCCTTCGGCCCATCTGCAGTCTCGCATCATAGGGCCCGCGGGCGCTCAGGTCGGAGACGATTCATGAACAAAGGCGACACCACGAACTCATCGCGCCACGGTTTTCTCGCCGCCGCAACCGAGTCGCTGGCCGCATTTTCATCTCGCCGGGCATCAAGGTGCTCCCGCTCGCGCCCTTCACGGTGACGGTCGCCGCCGGTCTGTCGCAGGCGTATGGGGTCGAATCGGGCCCCCTGCCCGCGCGGCTGTTTTCGCCCACTGGTCTGGCTGTCAACCCCGTTGGCGGTCAGCTCGCTATCGTCTCGGAGCAAGACGGGGCGCTGCTGGTGACGACCGGGTTCACGCCTTGACGCGATTGAAGCTGAAGTCGGCCAGGCGGGTGGGCCGGCCCGCCGGCGTGCACAGGTCTGCGTCGCGTGCACCGTTCGAGAAGTGGTCTGCATCGACCCTCGCCACGTCGTAGTCAGCCCCACATTGACTCAATGGCTTGAAGGTGAAGCAGCCTGTGTTCGAGATGTCTTGGGTGGCGCCGATCTGCCATGCACCCGTGCCACACCTCGCCCCAGTGAAGCCTTGGACGAAGCCCTTGGGCGACCAGCTGCTCGTGCCCCGCGGTCGGTTGGTCGACTTGACTCCCCGCGCTGTGTCGCTGATCGAGCCGGTGCGCCAGCTCGTCTCCGAGCTCGAGCAGCTGATCGGGCCCGGGAGCGCAGGCTTCGACCCTCGCACCAGCACGCGCAGCTTTGCGTTGAGCGCCACCGAGCTGTTTCAATCGATGCTGCTCCCGTCGCTCCTCCAGCGCACTGCGCGCAGCGCCCCTGCGGTGCACATTGCCGCAAGCTCACTGCAGGGCCAGCTGCTGGGCGAACAGCTCGAGGCGGGCGAGCTCGACGTCGCAGTCACGAGCCTCGTCGGCGTCGGTGCGTCACGAGGGCTGCGAGTGCGGGTCTTGCTGACCGACCGCTTCGTGTGCGTGCTCCGACGTGGGCACCCCGCGGCAGGCCGCCTGACGCTCGACGCGTTCGCGGGTCTCGAACACATCGCGGTCTCACCGCGAGGGGGGCCAGGAGGCCCGCTCGACACGCTGCTGGCCGCTCGAAAGGCCGCGCGCCGGGTGGTTGCGACAACCACCAGTTTCTTCGCTGCCGCAGAAGTCGTGGCTCGCACAGACCTGGCCTGCATACTCCCCGCGAAGTTTCTGAGCGGGCCGGTTGGGCAGACAGGGCTCGTGGTGCTCGCTCCGGCGGTGGCGCTGCCACCGATTCGGCTCGGCCTGCTGTGGCATGCCCGCTTCGACCGTGATGCAGGGCACCGGTGGCTTCGCGAGCAGATAGCCCAGGCGAGCAAAGAGTTTTGACCGCGCCGGTCGCCGCTTCAACGAGTCATCGACTGCGATGACTCAATCGCGTGAGAAGCGATTTTCAGCAGCATCAAGGTCATCTGGAGGCGAACGACGGCATCACCAGAACTCAGAAGCAGAGTCCCTCAGGCAAGGCGATCGCCGAGGCGCTCAAGGCATCAGGCGTCGAAGAGGCCAAGCGAAGAGTCACCAAGACCACGGCGACGCTCAAGGCTCCCCTCGACGGGTTGCCGGCGATCAGCAACGCGCCCGGCGATTTCAAGTGCCCACCGAGTAACGCTGTCGTTGAGTTGAATGACCGCGCCCGTTGCGACCTGCCCCTGCAAGAGGGCGGCGTGACGGGCGCCGTTTTTTCGCAGGGCGTCACGAACTTCAGCGTGACCTTGGGCCCGTGAAGTGGCCAAGTGCGCCCATGCGTTCAGCCCTGACCCGCTTGGCCCTTGGTACCTTGCTGATTCTCACCGCGTGCCCAGGCGGAGGAGACTCGACGGATTCTGGGACGACCACCAAAGACGGCGGCAGCGGCGCGGTCAAAGACGGCGGCACGACGGGGACCACCGACGCGGGCGGCATGGTTGGCAACGACGCGGGCACGACCTCCGGCGCCGACGCAGGCACGATGCCGGGCACCGACGCGGGCACCATGCCGGGCGCCGACGCGGGCACCATGCCGGGCAACGACGCAGGCACCACGTCGGGCAACGACGCTGGCACCATGCCGGGCAACGACGCGGGCTCCATGCCGGGCAACGACGCGGGCTCCACGTCGGGCAACGACGCAGGCACCATGCCGGGCACCGACGCAGGCACCACGGCTGGTGATGCCGGCTTCATCATCGGCACCCGGGTCAGTCACTTCGTCACCCCGACCGGAATCATCGATGTGCCCTTCGACCCCACGGTCGAACCCTTGGTGGCCTATGCCGTCAGCGGCACCACCTTCACTTCGCTGCCGGTGACCTACCTCGGCGACGGCGGCTTTCGCTTTTCGCGGCCCGCAGGCGCGTACTACCTCGGCGTGGAGAGCGGCTTCCCCTATTACGTGTACACCGACGCTCCTTCGATCGACCTCGGGTACTCCGTGCAGGGCCGGCCCAACACAGTGGCGCCCGACCCCAATTTGAGCGACCCCACACTGACGCTCAACGCGACGGGCCTGGCGAGCTTCGATTTCAACACCGACGGCTTCGGCCTCGCGTCTGACTCGGTGTACGAGACCGGGCTGGTCTTTCTCGACGACCCACAACCCGCACAAGGCGCGACCAGCCTCGTGAATCAGAGCGCGTCGTACTTCTCAGAGCTCGGCCAGGCCACGCTCGAAGCGGCCAAGGGCGACACCGCCACGATGACGCAGAGTCGCTCGGTGTACTCCGCGCAAGACGACGGCGGAGTGACCGAAGAGTACGCGAGCATCATCAGCGCGGGGGCCACTCCGGCAATCAGCCTCGCCCCAGGGCAGAACACCACCATCACGGCGGTCCTGAGCCCTTTGACGCAAAAGGCCTTCGCGGTCGATTGGCGACGCAGCGCATGGCAAGCACGTGCGACCGCGGCTCACCCACAAGCGCGAATGATTTCGGCCTACCTCGAGGTCGTTGCCGTGCCTGGTGGCACCCTCAACCGTGGCTGGGTCGGCTACCTGGCCGAGCTGTTGACCGCGAACGGCATGCACCACAGAGCCGATGGCGTGTATTCGATGCACTACGGCAACCCGAAGTCGACGTGGGCTGAGATGGCGTCGATCTCGGTGTACTACGCCGTGCCGATTCAACTGCAGGGCGGGTCAGCCGGCACGGTGAGCGGTATTGCAGGGCTGAGCGACGCTCCGGCGACGTTCTCAGCTTCGCCGGTCACCCCGCTCATCATGCCGCCCGCGGAGCTGAAGGTCGACGGGCTGGGCGCGCAAGCGGGAGCAATCACCGCGGCGAGCACGACCCCTCTGCTCTCGTGGACGCCCACCGCCTCTGGCGCGGTCACCTACCGGGTTCGGGTTCGCGAGGTCTACGTCGACGGTTCGACCTCGGCAACCCGCAGCACCGGAGTCGGCGCGCTGGTGATGAACCTCGCTGTTGGCAGCCAGGTTCGCGTGCCGACCGGCATGCTCCAATCAGGCAAGCACTACGTGTTTCTGGTCTCACAGGAAGCCAACAGTGTGCCCTTCGACTCGCGCACGGCGCCGTTCTACGACTGGAGCAGTGGCCGCAGCGCCGAAGCGATCAGCTCGATCGTCACCATGCCGTAGGCGGCGTGGCCTCGCCGAGGGGCAAGCCCCTCGTAGAATTCGAGATGGCAAAGACGAGCTGAGATCGCAGCCAAATTGTCAGCCCCACGGGCTGGTTCACCCTGCAAGGTGCTGCCTTGCGAGTGGCACTGCTCGTGCTGGTGCGGCTGATGACCTTGATCGAGCTCATCATCATGGGCGGCGCCATCTCTGGGTTTTTGGTTGGAGGCTCATACGGGTACAGCCATGCCGGAGTCTGGGGCGCTGTGCTCGGATGCGTCGGGGGCGTCGTCGGGGGATGGGTGGCCGCAGCGTCACTCGCGCTGGCAGTTGTCTTACCAGCACTCGCAGCGAGCGCGGTGGGCGAGCTGTTCAGCAGACTTCGGCGCGCTCGGTTCTTCGGCCTTTACTGGGTCTCGTCGAATGCGGCCGAGTGGAACGCGGTGTACTGCCGCCTCAATTCCGGCCAAGAGATCAGCGGCATCGTGGTGCTCAAAAGCGGCTCAGAATGGGTCGTCGATATCGGTGTGGGTTTTCCTGCGGTGATCGATTCTCACGAGCACCCTGCGCTGAAGCTGAGCCTCGGCGAGCGATTCACCTGGCAAGTCGCTTCGTTCAGGCACAGAGAACGCGAAGTGGTGCTCGCCCCGGTCGTGACGGCGGAGTCAGCCCCCTTCGAGGCCTCTGAACGAGCGGATTGAGAGCAGACGGGTTAGGCATAGGCCTTCATGGCTTCAGTGAAGGTGCTCAAAGGCATCTCCGATGTGACCGCCGCGCAGTGGAACGCCCTGTTGCCCCCAGGGTGCCCCCCCGTCATGCGCTGGGAGTGGCTCAACGCGCTCGAGGCCTCGGGCAGCGCCACCGCCGAGCGCGGCTGGGAGCCCCAGCACCTCACCCTCTGGCGCGGCAAAGAGCTCATCGGCGCCGCGCCCGCCTGGCGCAAGTTTCACTCGATGGGCGAGTACGTCTACGACTTCGGCTGGGCCAACGCCGCGCAGTCAATGGGCGTCGAGTACTACCCGAAGTTTCTCATCGGCGTGCCGCTCTCGCCGCTCACCGCGCCCCGCTTTCTCGCCGCCGCAACCGAGTCGCTGGCTGAGGTGCGAAGCACCCTGCTCACCGCGGCCATCGACCTCGCCCAAGATTCTGGCTGCTCGTCGGTGCACGTCATTTTCCCCGATGGCCCCGAGGCGGAGGCGCTGGTCAACGCCGGCCTGCATCAACGCTCGAGCATGCAGTATCACTGGAAGAACCCGGGCTACCGCGACTACGACGACTACCTCTCGCGCTTCGACTCGAAGCGGCGCAACCAGCTCAAGCGCGAAGCCGGAGCCGCCTCGAAACAAGGCATTACCCTGCGCACCGTTCGCAGCCAGGAGCTCACCAAGGTGCACGCCGAGCACGCCTGGCGCTTTTACGAGCACACCGCGGGGCGGCACTCGTGGGGCCCGGTGCAGTTGACCCGCGATTTCTTTCACCGCGCCTTCGCCTCGATGCCCGACGCGATTGAGCTCGTGGTGGCCGAGAAAGACCAGCGCGTCATCGCCGGCGCCTTCAACCTGCATACCCCGACTCGGCTCTACGGCCGGTATTGGGGCTGCTTCGAAGAGCACCCGTTTCTGCACTTCAACGTCTGCCTCTACCACTCGGTCGCCGACTGCATCGCGGCCGGCCGGCAGGTCTTCGAGCCCGGCGCGGGCGGAGAGCACAAGATTTCGCGCGGCTTCGAGCCCACCCGCATTCACTCGGTGCACCGCATCTTCAACAAGCGCCTCGACGCGGCGGTGCACGACTTTTGCCGTCGAGAGGCCCTCGAGGTCACCCGCATCACCTCAGAATCAGAGGTTATTTCGGGTCTCAAGCCCTGGGTGCCCCCAGTCGCAACCTGACTTCTGCGAAGGCTCTGCTAAGTCTGGCCCCGATGCGTCGCGCGATGTTCGCAACCAGCCTCATCGCTTTGGGTGCCTGTGGAGGCCTCCCTGCGCTCGCTTCGAACACCTTCGAGAGTGACGAGGGCGGTTGGCTGCTGAGCGGCAACGGCGACACGACCGGGCCGGTGTTGATGCGCGAGGGCGGTAACCCCGGCGGCCACATCTGCGGCAAAGACGCGAAAGATGGAGACACCTGGTACTTCGTCGCTCCGGCCAAGTACCTGGGCAACGCGACCGCGGTCTACGGCAAGCGCCTGATCTGGGACCTCAAGCAAGACAAGATCTTCAACCAGATTCGCGGCCGCGACGTGGTGCTCAACGGCGGCGGGCTGGCGCTGACGTTGAACACTCGCTCAGCGCCAGGCACTGATTGGACTCCGTACTCGGTCACCATCGACGACACCTCGGGGTGGCTCAACGAGAACAATGGCGTCGGGGTCGCGGCGACCGAGGCAGACATCAAGTCGGCCTTGCGAAACCTCACCTCGCTGCGCATTCGAGGCGAGTACTACGACGGGCCCAATGACACGGCCTGCCTCGACAACGTCTACTTCGGTACGCCGTAAGGTGGGCAGCTCGTGCACTCTGTGTGGCGCGTGCTGCGTGGCCCCCGACATCGCCGCGCTCGACAAGCCGCTCGGGCTCCGCTGCCCGCACCTGGCGCCCGACTTGAAGTGCAAGGTCTATGAGAACCGCCCCGCCGTGTGCCGCAGCTACCAGGCCGACGAGGTGTGCGAGCAGATTGCGGCTCCGAGCCTCGAGGAGCGCGTGAAAAAGTACCTGGCACTTTTCGAGCTCGAGGCTGAGGCCGCGACCGTCAAGGCCAGCGGGCAGACCTCGATGCGCCAAAAGTCACTCACCTTCAGAACCGCGCGTTGACGAAGGGGAAGAACGGGAGCGGGCTCTTGGTGTTGAAGTTGAGCACCCCGAGCTGCACGCCGCGAAAATCTTCACCGGTGTTCACCACGCCGATTTGCACGCCGTACCCCTCGCGCGTCTCGTTGTAGAGGCCGATTTGCAGCCCGCGCAGCACCCGGGTCGCGTTGAGCAGCCCGACCTGAACGCCAGTCACGGTGGTGTTCGACCAGAGCGCGAAAGCCAGGTTGACCAGCCCCACTTCGAGCCCGGTGACGTTTTCAGCCGCGTTGACGAGGCCCAGGTCGAGGCCGGTGACCGAGCGGCTCACCCCCAGGCCCAGACTGATTCGCAACCCGTACACATCGGTTCTGTCATCGAAGAGCTGCACCGTTGGCCACACCGCGAGCTCGAGCACCGTCCACGGGTGGGGCTCGAAGGCCGTCATCACCGCGGTCAGCACGATGCCGAGCATGGCGGGCCTTAGACCTCGAAGCTGCGCAGCTGATCTCGAAACGCCTCGAACACCACCGCGACCCGCTGGGGCGGCAGCTCATCGACCGGGTCTTTTCGCAGCACCCGCAAGAAGCTGTCGAACTTCTCATCGCGGCCGCGCAACTTCTCGGCGGTGCCCGCGGCTGATGACAGCGGCAGGCTCGCGCCCCCGGTGTCGAGCTGCATGTGCAAGAGCACCTGCTCGAGCTTCATCGTCAGCTCGGCCCACACCATGCGGTCATGCGACGAGAGCATCACCAGGCTCATCTCGGCGGCGAGCTCACCCAGGCTCGACATCACCGGCTCGACCAGTGGCGGCAGCAGCGAGGTGGGCATCTGCCCGCGAGCGATCAGCTTCTTGAGCTCGCGCTTGGCGACGATCATCTGGCGTTTCGGCTCGGCGCGAACGTGTCTCCAGCCCGGCATCGAGGTGAACAGCTCGAAGTCGGTCAACAACGCCTGCGCGGTCTTGAGCCCGTCGGTCTTGCCGTACTCGAGGCGCGCGGTGACCGAGCGCCGCAGGTCGGCGACGCTGGTTCGGTAGATCAATGCCCGCTGCACCTCTTTGAGCGCTCCCGGCACGACCTCTTCACGGCGCACGACCGAGTTGGCGGCGGCCGAGAGGTACACCGCGTCACCCACCCGCTTGCGAAACTCTTCGCGCATGCGCTGCAGCTCACCCAAGAGCGCCCACGGGTTTGCCACCAGCTCGGGCCTGCGCAGCAGCGAGCCCACCTGCGCGACGTCTTTCTTCAAGTGCATGGCGACCGCGCGAAAGACCAACGCCGACTCGGCTTCGGCCCGGTCGTCGGAGGTCTCGGCCGAGAAGACGCCAGAGCGCGTGGTGTGCTCGGGGAACTCCTCGTCGATGACGTCGCAGACGGTGTTGACCTGCAACACGGTGTCGCGAACGGCGGGCGCCATTTGCTCCCACAACGAGAGATCGGCGCTGCCTTCGTCGGGCGGCTCGAGCGAGATGAGGTTGATCGACGCCAGCTGTTCGATCGCCGCGGCGACGGCGTTGTGAACGCGTTGAAGCCGCCCAGCCAGCTGCTGGTCGATGATCGCTTCGAGAACTTGCTGCAGTCGCTTGGGGAGCTCCACGAGGAGCTACTTCGTACCGTACCAATTGCTCGCGGGGAAGGAACCGAGTGCCCCGGTTACGAAGCCGTTCGACATTTCGCCGGTCACAGACCCCCGGGCGTTCGGCAGCCCCAGGGCGTCGGCGACACTGTTGGCGTCGAGGTCGTAGATGGTGGCCTTCTGTTGGGTGAGCTTGGCACCCCCCAGCCCCGAGGCCAGCTCGAAGCTCTTGGCGAAGTCTTTGGCGGCCTCTTCGCAGAGCAATTTGTTGGCGACGCCCAAATTGCTGCAGAGCACCAAATCGAGCAATTCACCCACGTCGTGGGCCTTCTGCCCGGAGGCGGCGGTGATGACCACATTGAGCATGTTGACGATGAGCTTGTTGACGTCGAACTCGATCGACCGGGGCCCCAAGAAGACCTCCGTGGCACTGCGGGTGCCTCCGAAGGCGGGCACGGTGACGGTGATCTTGCCGTTCGCGCCGAGCTCGGGGGCGTTCATCACGTTCAAGCTCTGGCCGTTGTAGTCCATCCACATCTCGGTGACGGTCTCGGCGGCGTAGAGCTTGGCGTTGAGGTTCTCGGCGAGCTGCATCGAGCCCTTGATGCGCACCGGCTTGTTGCCGAAGCGAAAGGCGTCGCTCATCACGGTGATCAGCTGAGAGACCCACGCCGGCGCGTGAATGTTCTGGCCGATGAGGTTGACTACGTAGCACATCAACTTGCCCTCGGGCGTCGACTGGCTGGTGCACGAGGCGCCCTGCCCGCTGAGCAAGCCGTTGAGCAGGTCGAGCAGCTTGAGCACGCCGCCAGCGCTGTTGGCGAACTCGTGAATATCGAGCTCGTAGTAGGTCGCGTACTTGCCCTGCACCGAGGTCTGAAAGCTGCTGGTGCAGTTGGTGCCGACGCATGGCTGCATCTCGCAGATGCCGTTGTTGCATTGTTGACCCGAGGCACAGCCTTGCGGGCAGGTCACCGCGCAGGTGTTGGTGCCGACGTCGCAGGCGTTGATGGCCAGCTCACCGCCGGTGTTGATGCAGCGCTTGCCGCTGGGGCAGTCGCAGTCAGAGGCACACCAGTTGGCACCGGTGAAGATCATGCCTCCGTCGGCCTTGGGCGGGGTGACGATGACTTTGCCCGCGTCGGGGGTGGCAGCGCGGCCGGCATCGGCGGCTTCGGTAACATCTTCAGAGACGCGAATCAGCGAGGCTTCGCCGCACTGGCAGCCGCTGAGCGCGACCGCGACAACTGACAAGGCGAGGGAGCGGATCATGAGAGCCTTCAGACAAGAGCAACCGGTGTACCGCCAGCCGCCACGAGGGCATCTCACTGGTACCCTGTAAACCCACCTCACACGGCCAAAGCGCAACTGGCCGGCCGAAAGGTGCACAGCTGCCCTCTGGTGTTTTTCTCAGTTCGCGAGAGAAAAAAATGCTGGAGCAACCCATAAGCCGGGTTTTGTGCCCTCGGGTTGCCCCGAAGGTAGCGAACATTCATCAACGAGCACCGTTGCCGATGCCCTCTAGCGAGCGACCCGGGAGCACAGAACGGGCCATTCTTGTCGCTCCTTGCGGAGAAACGCTCCCCTATTGGCTCTTGCTCCGAGTGGGGTTTGCCGTGCCGCTCCTGTCACCAGGAGCGCGGTGCGCTCTTACCGCACCGTTTCACCCTTACCGTTGAGGTCGCAGCCCCAAAGGCGGTTTCTTTTCTGTGGCACTGTCCTGCGGCTCGCGCCGACTGGTCGTTAACCAGCACCCTGCCCTGCGGAGCCCGGACTTTCCTCCCGCCACCCCGGACTGCGATGGCCAGCGTTCACCCGGGCTGCTCCAGCGGGAGAGGCGGTTAGCACAGTGATGTCGTCGAACCAATGCTCGATGGCGGCCCATGATTCTTCGTGCAGGAGCACGTCGATGTGCTGCACCCCGGTCAGGGTGACGAGCTGGGCGCGACCGGTGAGGTTCTTGCGAATTCGGTGGCTGTGCCCCGGCGCGATGTAGGGGTCGTCTGAACCGTGTAGCAGCAGCGCCGGCACGTGAATGTCGAGGGCGTCTCGGGCGGGGTTGACGTCGTCGATGTGAAAACCAGCGCGGGTCTCGGCGTCTTGAACGGCGGCGGCGAGGGTGCCAGGGCTCATGAAGAAGGGGGTGTGATCGGCGACGATGGTGCGCAGGTCTGAAAACGAGGCGGCCGCGACGACTCCGGCGATGCGGGGGTCTCGGGCGGCGGCCTCGAGCGCCACCGCGGCGCCCATCGATTCGCCGATGACGTACACCGGCAGGTTCGCAGGGGCGTAGCGGTCGAGGGCCAGCTGCAGGTCGGGCACTTCTTTGACGCCGAAGGTGCACCACTGGCCTTCTGAGCGCCCGTGCGCGCGTTGGTCGTAGGCGAGCACGGTGTAGCCGCGGGAGGTGAAGCGAACCGCGTCGCCAGCGAAGTGGCCCCGGTTGGCATCTTTGCCGTGAAGAAAGACGACGAGCCCCTTCGAGGGCCCGGGGGGCTCGAACAGCCACCCTTCGAGGGCCAGCCCATCAGCGGTGATGAAACGAATGTCTTGGTGAGGGGCCGAAGGAGCGCCCACCATCGGCATGCGAAAGGGGCTGATCAGTGAGCGAACCGCGAGCTCGCGGGGAGCCCCGCAGCTGGCGAGAACGAGGAGGACGAGGCAGAGAAGTGAGCGCACGGCGCGGGCGCTGAGCAGAGACTGGGCCATCGCCAAGTGTCTCAGAATACTCGGGCGTGTGCGCAGCGTTGTGCGCCTATTTGCTCATCGCTTGGCGCACGGCCCCGTCGGCTTCGCGAATCGTGAAGACCACCTGGCTGGCCCCGGCCTCTCGCAGGCGTGCCGCGGTCTCGGAGACGTGCGCTTCGATCTCGGCAGGCAACAAGACCAGAATCATGCACTGCGGCAACGCGGCCCTGAGGCGCCGGCACAGAAACCGGGCGTTGACGCTGCCGCCGGGAGGCATGGCGCCGATGCAGACCATACCCGGCTTGCGCTTTATCACCGCCTCGACCGCTTCGGCGCGCGGCATCACCGGCATCACATCGATGGGCAGCCCGACCTGATGGGTCACCGCCGCCAACATCTTGAGCAACAACCCATCGGCCGGTGACTCGGCGGGCAGCCCCACCACCGAGAGTGAGGCGGCGGCCCGAACTGGCCCCGACTTGCCTTGGAGCTTCTCGAGCACGTCGACCACGTCTTTGACCACCTGCTCTGCGGCGCTGTCGTCGATGGCCTGCTGGCTCTGATCTCGGGTCATCAGCATCAGCGAGGGGCGCACCACGGCGTCGAGCGCCTCGCCCAACGAGGTGAGCGACACCTGCCGCTGCACCACACGCACGGCATCGCCCTTCGCGCCGGCGAGCACGCGCTGGTAAAAATCAACCGATGGGCTCAGCCCCGGCTCATCGCCAAGCGCGATGGCCAAGAACTTCAGCCGTGGCACGTGCCGCCCCACCACCGCCGCGCACACCGTCAACGGAGTGGCCAACACCAGCCCCAACGGCCCCCACAACCAGGTCCAGAACAGGGTTGAGATCAGCAACGCCAGCGCCGAGACGCCAGTGCGCTTGCCCATCACCCAGGGCTCGATGAAGTTGCCGACCAGCACGTCGATCACCACGAACAGCAGCACGGTGAGCCCCGTCTCACGCCACCCGGGGAAGATCGCGAACGCGATCAGCGAGGGCAGCAGCACCGCGATGAACGCGCCGATCAGCGGCACGAAGCGCAGCAGGCCCGCGACCGCGCCCCACAGCAGCGCATACGGCAACCCGATGAGCGAGAGCCCCACCGCGATGACCGCTCCGAAGCTCAAATTGATGTACGCCTGGGTGAGCAGATAGTGGCTGATGCGGTTGACCGCTTCGCTCATCGTTCGCGTGGTGACGGTGACGTTCTGTGGCCCGAGCAGCTGAATGATTCGACCCCGCAGATCTTCTCGCAGCGCGAGCATGAAGACGGTCAACACCAGAATGACACCGGCGAACGCCAGCGGCTGCAGTAACGGTCGAAGGGTCGCTTCGAGCTGCTGCAGGGCATTGGTGTCTTCGTGCACCAGCCGCACCTGCGCCGCCGAGTGATTCGCATCGGAGGCTTCGGCGTTGATGAGCTGGCCCAGCGAGGTGATCGCACCGCTGAGCGCGCCGAGCGGCCCCATGCTCCCCTCGCGCAGCATCGCGATCTTGTGCGTAATCTGTTGGGAGTACGACTGCAGTTGCGCAGCAAGCGAGGCGATCTGCGAGAAGAGCAGCGCTGCGAGCACCGCGAAGCCCGAGACGGCCGCGCCGACCACCGTGAGCAGTGAGAGCGAACGTGGCACCCCCACCCGCTCGAGCGCCTCGGCCGGCGGCGTCAGCACGAAGGCGAAATAGAAGGCCAGGGCGATCGGCACCAACACCGTCTTGCCCAGCGCGAGAATCGCGACGAGCAAGGCCGCCTCGACGACGACGCTGACTTTTAGACTCCGCACAGCTCGTTGATTCTGAACAACAAGGTGGGCACGTCGGTGGGCTTCTCGAACGCGCCCTCGACCTGCAGCTTGCCTCGCTGCTCGGGCGTCATGCCAGCCAGCACCACCACCGGTATCGAGCGCCAGACCGTCGACTTCTTGAGGGCCTCGCAAAATTCCCAGCCGCTGACGACGGGCATCTGCAGGTCGGTTAAAATCAGATCGGGGTCGAAGCCGTTCTTGAGCAACGACATCGCGACGCTGCCGTCTTCGGCCATCGCGACGGCGTAGCCCTCGTTCTCGAGCACGCCAGCCAGCGTCTCTCGGTTCGCGATGTCATCATCTACGACCAGAATTTTGCAGCCATTCGCCATGAGTCACTCCGCCCACCCCACCTGTGCACAAAATGATCCGCTCGAAAGACGGGTCATGAGGCCGTGTTTCGGTGCGTTGACGGCTCCGGGTGGCCCATTCGGCGCAGGAGTTCCCCAGTGAGCGTTTTCGCCTCACGCAGAACCGCCACAGCTTGCCATTCGCTCCTGCCAGAGAGCCCGGGCACAGCGCTTGTACCAGCGGTGGCCGGAGACCCGTCATCACCACCCTCGAAACCAACGCTTTGACCCCCGCGGCCTTCGCGGTGCGACCAGTCGAGACCGCCGATGGCGGCAAGGCATTGCGCATCGAAGGGTCGGTGCGCTTCGAAGACGGCCCTGCGCTGTGGGCTCAGGTGCTCGAGCAGACCAAGCAGGTCGAGAAGACGCAGCGGTGCGACTTCGACATGTCGGCCCTCGATGACATCGATGGCGGGTCGGTGGCGTTGCTGGTGCAGTTGCGTGCTGACTTGTACCGCCGCGGCGCGAGCTCAGACTTCATCGGCGGCTCGGGTCAGGTGCAGAAGCTGATTCAGCTCTACCGGGGCGACGTCAAAGTGGGTCGCCTCTCGAAGCCACGCCGGCCCGGCCTGCTCGACCAAATCGGTACCGCCACGCTCGACATATTTCACGAGTTCAAGCTGGTCTTTGCGTTCTTCGGGTCAGCCATTCGCGCCACGATTGGCGTCATTCGCAGCCCCACGACCGGCAATTGGGGCGACGTTGCTCCGACGATGGAGCGCTCTGGTGCCGACGCGGTGCCGATCGTCATTTTGATTAACTTCTTGATCGGCGTCGTGATGGCTTTTCAAGGCGCGGTGCAGCTCAAGCAGTTCGGCGCCAACATCTACGTCGCTGACCTGGTGAGCCTCTCAATCTGCCGCGAGCTGGGGCCCCTGATGACGGCGATCATCTTGTGCGGGCGCTCGGGTGCCGCGTTCGCTGCGGAGATCGGCTCGATGAAGGTCTCTGAAGAGATCGACGCGCTGCGAACGATGGGCTTCGGGCCGGTGCGATTTCTGGTGCTGCCAAGACTGGTCGCGCTGGTGCTGGTGCTGCCGATGCTCACCCTGCTGGGCGACGCGGTCGGCATCGTGGGCGGCTTGGTGGTCGGCGTGCTGAACTTAGACCTCACCATCGTCGCCTATTTCAAAGAGACGCAAGGCGCGCTGACCCTGTGGGACATCTTTTCGGGCATGCTCAAGAGCGTCGCCTTCGCCTCGGTGATCACGCTGATCTCGTGCCAGCAGGGCCTGGCGACGACCGGCGGCGCGGCGGGTGTCGGGCGGCGCACCACCTCGTCGGTGGTCTCGATTCTCTTCGCTTTGATTCTGGTCGACGCCGGGTTCACGGCCCTCTTCTTCGCGGTCGGCAAATGAACGCGCCGATCACTTCAAACAACCCGCTGATCAAGGTCGACGGCCTGACCCTGGGGTGGGGCGACCGGGTGCTGCTCGAGAACGCCAGCTTCGAGGTCAAGCGCGGTGACATCTTCGCGATTCTGGGCGGCAGCGGCTGCGGCAAGTCGACCATGCTCAGGCACCTCATCGGTCTCGAGTCGCCCCTGGCCGGGTCGATTGAAATCGAAGGTAAACCCAGCACCTCGCTCAGCGTGGGCCGGCCCGAGTTCGGCGTGATGTTTCAGTCAGGAGCGCTCTTTGGCTCGATGACGGTGGGCGAGAACCTCGCCCTGCAGCTCACCCAGTGGACGGAGCTCGAGACCGATGCAATCAACGCCATCGTTCGCGCCAAGCTGCGGCTGGTCGGCCTCAACGACGCCGAAGACAAGTTTCCCTCCGAGCTGTCGGGTGGCATGAAGAAGCGCGCGGCGATTGCCCGGGCCATGGTGCTCGAGCCCGACCTCCTTTTTCTCGACGAGCCCTCAGCCGGCCTCGACCCGGTCAGCTCCTTCGAGCTCGACGCGCTGATCAAGTCGCTCAACGAGGCTCTGGGCTTGACCGTGGTGTTCGTCTCGCACGAGCTCGAGAGCATTTTCTCGATCGCCACCGGCTGCGTGATGCTCGACCGCGAGAGCAAGAGCATCATCGCGCGCGGCGACCCCCGGGTGCTGCGCGACACGTCGAAAGACCCAAGGGTCAGCAGCTTCTTCAATCGGCGCGCCGCCGCCGACTCAACCTCAGAAAGAAACGCATGAGCACCTCAACCAACCATTGGAAGCTCGGCCTGTTCGTCGTGGTCGGCGCCCTGTCGATCATCGCGACCGTGGTCTACTTCGGAGGTCGCACACTCCGAAAAGAGACCGTGTCGTACAAGACCTACTTCGACGAGTCGGTGCAAGGGCTTGAGATCGGCTCGCCAGTGAAGTTTCGCGGCGTGAGCATCGGCTCGGTCGCGCAGATCGACCTCGCCGGTGACAAGCGCCACGTCGAGGTCACCTATGCGCTGGGCGTCAAGGTGCTGCACTCGCTGGGGCTGGCGGTCGAGGAGCTCGAGGGCAAGAAGACCAAGCTGGTGATACCCGATGACTTGAGGGCGCAGCTGGCGTCGTCGGGCATCACCGGAGTCAAGTTCGTGCAGCTCGACTTCTTCGACGTCGCCTCGAACCCACCCGCGCAGCTGCCCTTCGAGGTCGCCGAAAATTCGATACCCGCGGCGGCGTCTATGATGAAGAGCCTCGAGAGCTCGGTGGTGCAGGCGGTCGACCGTTTTCCCGAGCTGGCATCGCAGCTGGTGTTGGTCATCACCCAGGTGAACACGCTCTTCGCCAACGTGCAGAGCTCAGACCTGATGAACAAGCTCTCTGACACCGTGATGCTGATCAACCGCGTGCTGACGCAGCTGAGCGCGTCGCTGGCGGTGCTCGACGTGCCGCGGCTCTCGGGTGACATTCAGCAGACGCTGAAGAACGTGAACCTGGCCCTGGTCAGCGTGAACGACGTGGTCAGCCGCGCGGGGGGCGAGAAGGGGCTCTTGTCGAGCCTGCAGAACACCTCCGACTCGCTGGGCGGCATGGCGAAGAACGCGAACCACGTGGGGCCGGCGATTGAAGAAGCACTGCGCGATGTGCAGGGCGCGGCGCAGTCGGTTCAGCGGCTGGCCGATGCGCTCGAGGTCGACCCCGACATGCTGATCAAGGGCCGCGCGAAAAGGGTGAAGCCATGAAGCGCGCATTTTTTGTCACGTTGCTCGTGCTGAGTCTTCAGTCGTGTGCCCTGTTCTCGAAGGGCGAGGTCACCACCCGGCGCTACTTCAGCCCAGATCTGCCGGCCGCTCAGAACGCCAACCTCGAGCGGAGAACCGACCTGCAGCTGCGTTTGGCGCGGGTGAGCGCGAATCGCACGCTCTCAGAGCGAATCATGTACCGCGATTCGGAGCACGAGGTGGGCTTCTACGACGACCTGGTGTGGACGGAGCGGCCCGAGGCGTATCTGGCCCGCGGTCTGACCCGGGTGCTGTTCGAAGAGCGAGGCCTGCGCAGCATCGTGGGCGGGCCGGGGCCGACGCTCGACGTCGAGCTGGTGCGGTTCGAAGAGGTGAAGGCGCCAGCGCACGTCGCGCGCGTGCGAATCACATTCACCCTGTCTGATGAACGGTTGGTCTCGGTACAAAAGACCCTCAACCTCGAGCGCCCGATCGCGGCGACCACCGCGAAAGAGGCCCTGGGGCCGGCGCTGGCCGAGGCGATGGGCGAGGCGCTGCGCGACGCGATCTCCGAGCTGTCATCGGTGGTGATGGCCGAGCTGGCCAAGACGCCCGCACCGGTGAAGACCACCGCTCGGTAAACCGATGTGGTCGATCACGACCGATCGTACGCCGGTGTCGCATTGACCTGGGCCTTCGGGCAGAGGCCTGGTCTCGTGGTTTGATCTCGCGCCAAAATTCTCCCATCTTCACCGCGCCGGAGGACGAACGCCCCGACCCATGACCGAGCTTCCCGACGCGAATCGCCTCCAGTCTTTGCTGTGCTCTCGATGGGTCAATCGCATTGGCGGAGCGGTGTTGGTGGGCATTCAATTTGGGCGACTCTCGGTGCTCGCGCCGACTCGCTCGATGCCCAGCTTCGTGACCTTGATGACCGGCTTCGCGATCATCGCCTTGTTCGCGCTGTGGCGCCGTGTGCCACACGCCGTGACACTGCAGCCGCAGCACTGGGTCACCACCTTCGTCTGCACCGGCTTGGGCGTCTCGAGCTCGGTCTTCGCCTGGAGCAATGGCGTTCAGCTCCTCCCAGACTGGCTCTTGACGGGCACCTTGGCGGCGGCGGCGGTCTGCAGCCTGGTGTCGCGGGTGAGCCTTGGCCGCTGCTTCGGGCTGCTCCCGGCGAATCGCGGAGTCGTCACCCATGGCACGTACCGCTTCGTTCGCCACCCGGTGTTTGCCGCGTTTCTGGTGGCTGAGCTCGCCTTGCTGGCGGGTCGCTTCAGCCTGCCCCTGCTGGGCATGACGCTCGTGATGATGATGATGATTTGCGTGCGGGTGCTGCAAGAAGAGCGGTTCTTGGGCGACGACCCCGCGTACCAGCAGTACACGCGCGCTGTTCGATACCGGTTGGTGCCAGGCCTCTGGTGATTCTAAGCTGGGCAGTCAGGCGCGAGTCTTTGTTTGCGTCAGCCCGCCACCATGAGCCCGACCGAGCCCCATTCAGCCGAGTACTTCGGAGACCAGCGCGACTTCTGGTGGAACGCTGACTTCATCGAGCTCATGGCAAAACGCTGGCGGCTGGGCGAGGCCCGCTCGGTGCTCGAGGTCGGCTCTGGCGTGGGCCACTGGAGCCGGGTGCTCGCGCCGCACCTGCACCCCGACGCGACCCTCATCGGCCTCGAACGAGAGCCCCGGTGGGTCGAAGAAGCGCAGCGGCGCACGCCCCGCTTCACCTACCAGCAAGGCGACGCGATGCAGCTGCCCTTCGCCGACGCCACGTTCGATGTCGTAACCTGTCAGACGGTGCTGATTCACTTGCCCGACGTGGCCGCGGCGCTGCGTGAAATGACCCGGGTGCTCAAGCCTGGAGGCCTCTTGGCCGTGGCCGAGCCCAACAACATCGGGTCGGCGTTGGCGCCCACCGCGACCTCGAACGAGACCGACCTCGGCGAGGCGCTGCGACTCGCGCGGCTGCAGGCCATCTGCGAGCGGGGCAAGGCCTCGCTGGGCCTCGGCTTCAACTCGGTCGGCGAGCAGCTGCCCACCCTGTTTCGAAGCGCGGGTCTGACGGCGATGCAGGTGTACCAATCAGATCATGTCACCTCGCTGGTGCCGCCCTACGAGAGCCCGGCCGAGAAGGCGCACATCGCGCAGGCCTTGCAGTGGGCCGAACGTGATTTTTACTTCTGGGGCGCTGACGAGACCCGCCAGTACTTTCTGGCCGGCGGCGGAGAAGCTGCCGAATTCGAGCGTCTCTACGCCGAGGCACGCATGGCCGGCCAGCGAGACGCGCTGGCGATGCGCGAAGGCACCGCGGCATGCGCGGGGGGAGGGTTGTTCTATTTAATCTCAGGTCGCAAGGTGCCCGGGCTTGTCGACGCCCCTCACGCCGCGTGAAAGGATGCCGCGTTCTTTTCGCACGGGCGACTTGAAGGGGGTTCTCGATGCTCACCATCGTAATGACCGCAGTATTGACGGCGTCTAGCACCGGCGGGGCCCCCGGCATCGGCGTGCTCGACTTCGCGCCTCAGGGTGGAGCCTCGGCCGAGCTGGCCGCCGCGCTCTCGACCTTGACCGCGCAGGAGCTCGAGCGCTTGACCGTGTTTCGCGTCAGCAGCAGCGAGACGATGCGAGTGATGCTGGGGGTCGAGCGGCAGCGCCAGCTGGTCGGCTGCGAGAACTGCAACGGGTCGGCATTGGCCGACCTCGCCAGCTACGACTACATCGTCACCGGCAAGGTGTTGAAGACCAAGACCGACTTCACCCTATTCTTCTCATTGGTGCCGGTGGGCTCGAGCCAGGCGGTCAGCTCGCACAAAGTGACCGCGGTGACCGAGGCGGCGCTGATGCAAGAGGTGCGGCCGGCGGTGATCACGTTGATGGCCAAAGTGCTCGAGGGGCGGCAGGGCACGCTGATGGTGACCGCCTCCGAGGTGGGAGCAGACGTGAAGCTCGATGGGCGCCAGATCGGTACCACGCCAATCGACCCGGTCGTCATCGCTGGCGGGCCGCACCTGTTGACCGTCGAGAAAGATGGGTTCTCACCGGTGCGCAAAGAGGTGAAGGTCACGGTTGATCAGCTCACCGACGAGTCGGTTCGGTTGGCCCCCAGCCCCGACACCATCGTCGCGTACGAGACCCGGGCCAAGCGCCTGCGCGCCCTCGCGTGGACGATGGGCGGCATCGCGGTCGCGGGGTTCTTGGTGGCGGTCATCTCTGCGTCCGAAGGCGCGCGCATCTACGGCGACACCACGTCGGAAACGAGCTTTCAATATGCCCGCGCGCAGCTGCTCAAGAACGACGAGAGCTATCGAGCTAAGGCGAATGAGCTGAAGACCCAGCTGGCCACCTGGAGCACGCTGGCGGTGGTTGGCATCTCGGTGGGGGCGGCGAGCGCCGTGGCCTCGGCGGTGCTGTTCATTCTGGGAGACGACCCGGGCAAGTACGACCAGTTTCACCGCGTGCCGCAGAGGTCGAAGGCGCCGACGGTCGCGCTGTCACCGAGCCTGGGCGGCGTGGTGCTCTCTGGCACTTTCTGGTGAGCCGACGAGATCAGTCGAGCCCCGGGGCTGAACGCTGAACGTGAAGGCGGAGCCCTGGCCGACTTCGCCGTGGGCCTCGACGAACCCGCCGTGCTTCTCGACGATGCGGCGCACGGTGGCCAGACCGATGCCAATGCCGGGAAAATCGTGGTCGCTGTGGAGCCTTCGAAACGGGCGAAACAGGGAGCTCGCGAAGCTCATGTCGAAGCCAGCGCCGTTGTCGCTGACGACGATGCAGCCCGGCTTCTCGGGGCTGGCAGCGACCTCGATGCGCGGTGACCTCGTCTTGGCGGTGAACTTCCACGCGTTGCCCAGCAGGTTCTCGAGCACGATTCGGGTCAGCTCGGGGTCGCACCAGCGCTTGAGGCCAGGCGCCAGCACCCAGGTCAGCACCCGCTCGGGCTCACGTGATTGCAGCTCGCTTATGACCGACTGGGCGAGGGCTGAGACGTCGACCTCGCGTCGGTTGACTCCGCCGTTGCCCAGGCGCGCCAACCGCAGCAGCGCGTCGATCAACCGGCCCATGCGGTGCCCGGCGGCCCGAATGCGCGAGAGCAGCTCGCGGCCGTCGTCATCGAGTCGAGCGGCAGAGCCCTCAGCGAGCAGCGCTGAAAAACCGTCGACCGCCCGAAGGGGCGCGCGAAGGTCGTGCGAGACCGAGTAGCAAAACGACTCGAGGTCTCGGTTCGAGGTCTCGAGCTCAAGGGTGCGTTGCGCGACGCGGTGCTCGAGCTGCTCGTTGAGCGCGCGCAAGGCCCCTTCGGCCCGCTTGCGATCTTCGATGTCGATGGAGTGAATGCACAGCCCCTGCGGCACCGGCTCGAGGCGCAGCTCGAACCAGCGCCGCGACCCGTCGGGAAAGGTGAAGTGGTTCTCGATCGCCGCCGGGTGCTGGGTCTCCATCACCCGCTTCAGGTGAACGAAGAGCGCGCTGTTCTCGATGCCCGGGTAGGCCTCCCACATCTTCTTGCCTTCGAGCTGCTCGGGCGTGCTTCGACCCTGGGTGGCGGCCGCCGGGTTGACGTAGAGGTACACCCACTCGGGCGAGATGACTTGAAAGCCTTCGAGGAGGTGGTCCAGCACGCTCCGAGGGAGGGTTTGGCCGAAGGACATCGCACAAAGAACCATACAGCGAGTCAGCGGCTCGAGGCGCAGCGAAAGCCATTGTTGTTGAACGGCGCGTCGGGCACGGTTTTGCCCCGCGCGAAGAGCCCGTACCCGGTGCAGGTGTGCTTCGAGCACCACCATGAACCGCCACGGGCGACCTTGCGGCTGCCGCGGGTGGGCGGGCTGTGGCGTCGGTAGGCGTCATCGGCGTACCAGTCATCGACCCACTGCCAGAGGTTGCCGACCGGGTCGTACACCCCCCACGCGTTGGGAGCGAACGCGCGCACCGGCGAGAGGTAGAGGTAGCCGTCGGCGGTGAGGTTCTTGGTGTGCGGGCCTTGCCAGAAGTTGAGCCCCAGGCCTCCGTCAGGCCGTGTCGGCGCGTCACCCCAGGGGAAACGGGTGCTGGCGCCGGCGCGCATGGCGTACTCCCACTCGGCTTCGGTGGGCAGGCGGCGACCAGCGGCTTGGCAAAAGGCGTACGCGTCAGACCAGCTGATCATCGTCACGGGCCAGTCGTCGGCGATGGCGATGCTCGCATGGGTGCCAAAGGGTGCACGCCACGAGGCGCCGGGGGTCTTGACCCACTCCCATTCTTTGAGGCCCTCGGTGGCGACCATGCCGTAGCCGAGGCGCTCGGCCGAGGTGACGAAGTGGGTCGCTTCAACGAAGGCGCGAAAGTCGGCGAGGGTGACCAGCGTGGCATCGAACGAAAACGCAGCGACGTGAACGCGGTGCGCGGGGTGCTCGTCATCGTTGCCTCCGAAGTCGCGACCCATCACGAAATCGCCTTCGGGCAGCTCGACGAGGCGAGCGTGCGCATCGGCGCGGGAGACGAGCGCCACCAACGCTCCGAATGCGACGAGCGCTATTCGCCGGGGGTGCACCAATCGAGGCACTCCGCGGCGTTGTGGGGAAATTTCGCGGCGCAGTGCTTTGCGTCTTGGTCTCGCTCGGAGGCCTCGAGCTGGCAGCTGGTGATTGCGTCGCAGTCGGGGCAAAGGCGCTTCAAGCGAACCTGGGCTTCGGCTTCGCAGCGGCTCATCGCGGCGTCGCAGGTGGTGGTTCGGCAGGTCTCGAGCCTGCCGAGGCATTGCACGCGGCAGTCGACCCGGCTCGTGGCGCACGCGGTGATGCAGGCGGCGGCGCCATTGCATTGGCTCTTGCACGAGTCACAGCGGTCGGCGCAGACGCTCTGGCAGGTGTGGCACGGGTCGGCGCAGGCATCGCGGCACTTCTCGACGCCCTCCCAGCAACCGAACGTATCAGGTGAGCAGTTCTGGTCGAACATGCGCGCGTCGCACTCACCAGCGTCGGGGTGGGTGCCGTCCATGTCTTCGAAGGTGAGGGTGACGTGGTGGTGGCAGTCGGCGGTGAAAGCGGCGATCAACGCTTCAGTCGATGGTGCGTTCTCGGTGACTTCGCTGGGCAGCGCGATGGCGCCGTCGGTGGGCTCGGTGGTGGCGGCCGGCACGGCTGAAGTCGCGAGGGTGGTGGCGGTGACCGCGGGGCCTGCATCGATTGGCGCCGACGGGCTGCGCTGGCAGCCGCCGCAGGTGCAGCTCGAGAGAACAAATAGAGCAGAGAGCCACAGAAGCAGGCGCATGCTCTGCTTCAAATCAGAACGCCGCCGGGTTGTCGCTTGGCGCGGGAGCGCGCCCTCCGCTGGTCGTGGCCACGCGCGGGCGCTTTCACAGGCACGTCACGAGCTCGTCTCCCCACCAGGGTACTCGGAGCCGCATGGTCCGTGCGATGCCTTCAAAGAGCTGCGTGAACGGTCGTCGGTTGGGCGTCATCGGGCATCTGTCGTACAAATATGTCCCGACAATCGGGACATATTTGTAACTCCATCTGTAACCTCAGCGAGCCGCTCCAAACGCATCTGCGCTCCCCGAAGCACCGAGCGGAGTCATCGAGGCTGCTTCGCCGGCTGCGGCGCCTGAACAGAAGCATCAACCGCGTCGGTGCGAATCACCGCGCCCTTCGCCAAGCGCGTCGTCGCGTCGTGGAGCACCTGCAGATGTTGCACCAGGCGGTCGAGCTGACCTCGCAGCAATGGCTCGGCATCGGCCGAGGCGATGCCCATCGTGGTCAACGGCTCCGGCGGCCTTCGGTCTGTGCACGCCTGGGCCAACTCGAGCAGCACGCCTTCACACGCCTGGGCCAGCTCGGCGGGCAGCTCCGGGCGCCCGGGCAGCGTGGTGACCGCCAGCGCTGACCAGCAGAACCGACGCATGTACAACAACATCGTGATCACCGGCTCGAGCTCGTGCTCCGCCACCGCTCGCTCGGCCACGAAGCGCTGGAGCGAGACGTCGGCGTTGTTGACCGACACGCCGAAGGCGCGCCGGGCCACCGCCAGCGTGTCGGCGGTCGCTCGGGGCTTGGCGGCAATCACCTCGAGCAGGCGCCGCTGGGCGCTCAAGGCACGGGCGAGCTCATCGGCGATTCGCGAGCGCTCCGAGCTGGGCCAGAAGACGCGCGAGGCGATCAGCGCCACCACGCCGGCGACCGTGGTGGTCGCTGCGCGCAGCCCCGCCAGCCGCCAATCGAGGCCATTGACCTGCGCGAGCAACACGAAGGTCGGCGTGAGCAACGTTGAATACAACGCATAGTTCACCTGAATCACCGACACGCTCACCGCGCTCATCACCATGCACACGAAGATGAGGTACTTCGGGTCTGGCAGCAGCGAAGCGATGGCGACGGCGAGCAGGGCTCCGATGACGGTGCCGCCGATGCGTTGCACGCTGCGCAACAGGGTCGCTGGAGCATGCGGCTGCAGCACCACCAGCATGGTGATGGTGGCCCAATAGCCGTGATCGATTTCGAACGCGGTCGTCACGCCGACCGACGCCGCAACCAACAGCCCGACTCGCACCGCATGCCGGGCTTCGACCGAGTCGACCGAGATCGCCGCGCGCAGGGCGATGAACCATGGCGTGGTTGGCTCCTGAACCGCGTTCGACACCGGGGTCACCGTCGCCAGCGTCTGCTCGATGGCGGTCAGAAGCTCGGCCATGTGCAGCACCTGCGCGCGGGGCAGTGGCGCGAGCGGAGGCTGCGCGGTCTCGAGGGCTCCAATCAGCGCATTCGTCGAGAGGGTGGGCCGCGGCACGGCCGCGTCTTCGTTTTCGTCGACCGCGAACTCGGCGAGCGCGTGGCATGCGGTGGCGATTTCGCGCAACACCTGGCGCAGAGGAGGCTCAATGGCTGTCAGTGAGTTGCTCGCCCTGGCCGTCTCGAGCCCCTCACTGACCGAGATCACCCGCGCGAAGGCCTGATCGGCGGTCTGGAGCAGCCCGAGCAACCAGGCTCCCTTGCCGCTGGTGCCTCGGCTGTTGCCTCGAATCGAGGCCAGGTGCGAGCGCGCAGCCTCGACGGCCAATCGCACCCCGGTGTGGTCTCGCCGCAGCTGTTCGTGCCAGTCGCGCGTGCCGGCGTCGGCCACCTGATCACCGAGGTTTTCGGCATGAAGACCCAACGCCTGAAACACCGAGGCGACAGCCCGCCGCGCCGGAGCGAACACCCGAACAGGCCACACGACCAACCCCAGCAACGCCGCCCACCCGATGCCCAGCGCGACCACCGCCGCGCGCTCAATGGCCAGGGAGGCGGTCGGCTCGGGTTGGGCGACCGAGAGCAAGAACATCAGCGAAGAGATGGTGCCGACGCTGATGGCTTCAGTGCCGAACACGCGGGCGAGGGCGCCGGTGGTCACCACGATGAAGCCCAAGGCGACGCTCCACGGCAGTGATTCGCCGGCCAGCGAGCCCACGAAGACCGTCACGCAGCTGGCGACCATGAGCGCGGCGAAGGTTCGGGCGCGGGTCGCATAGGCGCCTCCCTTGTCGGTGGTGGTCGCGCAGAACCCGGCGATGCCAGCCCAGCGGTATGACGGGTGAGCGAGCGCCACGCCAACGAGCAGCGGCACGAAGGTCGACGCCGCGGCGCGAAGGCCGAGCAAGATGGCGAATTGTTTTCGGTCGAGCCGGGTGGCTTCCTGGAGCGGCCGTACGACGTAGGCCAGACGCATTTCGCGGGGCAACGTATACCCGCGGGGCGCCGAGGGCCCGTTTGCCTGCGGCTTCGGGCACTTCAGGGCTTCTCGACGTGGTGTCTTTTGCTGTTGCCGCCAAGCCGACCCGGCTAGTTGAAACGCATGAATACGACTCGGCAGCTGGGCAACTCGTCGGTGATGGTGGCGCCGTTGGCGTTGGGCGGCAACGTGTTCGGGTGGACGATTGACGAGGCGACCTCGTTCTCGGTGCTCGATGCGTTCGTCGACGAGGGGCTGAACCTCATCGACACGGCTGACGTGTATTCAGCCTGGGCGCCGGGCAATCAGGGCGGCGAGTCGGAGCGCATCATCGGCAAGTGGCTCAAGCGCAGCGGCAAGCGTGACAAGGTCGTGCTCGCGACCAAGGTCGGCCAGTGGGCCACGCACCTCGGGCTCGGCGCGGCGACCATCGAGGCGGCGGTGAACGATTCGCTGCAGCGCCTGCAGACTGACGTGATTGATGTGTATCAGTCGCACAAAGATGACCCGGCGACTCCGCTCGAAGAGACGATGACGGCATTCGCCAAGCTCGTGCAGCAGGGCAAGGTGCGGGTGCTCGGCGCGTCGAATTATTCGGCGCAGCGGCTTGCAGAGGCGCTGGCAGTGAGCCTTCGCCTGGGGCTGCCACGGTTCGAGAGCCTTCAGCCTGAGTACAATGTCTATGACCGGGCGGGGTATGAGGCGCAGCTCGAACCGCTGGTGCTCAAAGAGAAGATCGGCGTCATTGGGTACTTCTCGTTGGCGCGCGGTTTCTTGACCGGGAAGTACCGGAGCGAAGCTGACTTGAAGCAAAGCGCTCGAGGGGCCGGAGTAAAAGGGTACTTGAACCCGCGGGGTGAGCGAATCTTGAAGGCGCTCGATGAGGTCGCGAAGCAGCGCGGCGCGACGATGGCGCAGGTGTCGTTGGCGTGGTTGATGGCACGGCCGGGCATCACGGCTCCGATTGCGAGCGCGACGAGCGTGACGCAATTGAAAGACATCGCTGGGGCGATGCGGGTGGTGCTCAGTGGTGACGACGTACGGGTGATTGATCAGGCCAGCGCGGGCGGGTGATGGCTGGTGCACACGCTCAAAACGCCGACTGCTCGAACACGAAGTTGTTGCTGACGATCACCGGCCCCCCGCGCGCTGGAGGAAACCGCCAGGTCTTCAACTTGCTCATGATGCAGCCCGTGACCGCGCCCGAGTCGCGCAGGGTCGCTCCGAGCAACCGAACCGAGGCCACCGTGCCCGAGGTGTCGATTCGCCACTCGAGCTTCGCCGAGCCTCGCAACCCGCTTTGGGTCAGCAGCGCCGTTTCGTAACAGGCTGAGATCTCCGAGGTGTGATCTCGAATCACCTTCGCCACGCTGTCGCGATCAATCGTGCCGTTCGAGTCCTTCGTGACTCGCAGGCTCCGCTCACCGTCGGTTACCCGACCGACCACGGCACCCCGCCCGGTTCGACCACTGCTCAGCGCACCCGCCGAGCCGATGCCCACCGGAGACGATCCCGCGCCCAGCCCGATGCTCCCGCCCAGTGAATTGCCGCTCGGTAACCCCGCGACGAGAGAGCCGCCACGAGCTCCCGTGGCATGGCCCTTCCCCACCCCTAGGTTTCTCAAAGTTACTTCGATGCCAGCGATGCTGCCGGTCAGACCCTTAGGCAACGAGGGCACCTTGAACCTCGAGGGCTGCGCAGGGCTCCGTGACGCCGAGCGGGTCTTGGTCGAGGCACTCGATTCAGACGGCGGAGCGCTCACCGGCGGCTCTTTCGGAGGCGGCCGCATCGGGTGAACCGGCAGCGACGGAAGACGTCGAGGCTCGAAGCGATCATCAACAGGCGCATCGACGAAGCTCAGCCCCACGGGCACACAGGCAAAGAGCATCGCCAACACGACCACCAACCTCGGCAGCTGCACCAACGGGCCGCGCGCGACCTTCGCTTCACGCTCGACCAACGACGCGCCCAGCGTCAACCCACCCGCGCCCTCGAGCTCGAGCGGAGCACCTGGCGCGACCAGCTCGCCCAGCCGAGCGCGGCCCCAAAACACGCGGTACCCCGTACCTTCTGGCTCGACCTTGAGCAGGCCAGCGCCCAGCGGTTCGAAGAGCGATGCCGGCACGGGCTGCGCGTCGAATGAACGCACTGCCAGACGCTGTGCGCCCCACCGCAGCTCGAGCTTGAGCACGGGCCGCTCGGCGCGATGAACGATCTCCGTCTTGGCCTCAATCACCTCTGGTACCGGCGCGACGGCGAGCAGCCTCGGCGCACTCCGCTCGTCCCACCGGTCGGTCACCACTCGGGCCCGCAGTGTCCACGGGCCCAGCTGCAACTCGTCGATGGGCCGCAAGAGGCCGCCGCGAACCCGGTTGCCGTTGATGTACAGCGGCCCGGCGTCGGCCTCGGCCGACACTTGACCTTCGTGAAAGCGCAGCCGCGCGTGCCGAAGCGCAGTCAATTCCTCGAGCTCCAGATCCGCTCCCACCGCCCCGATGATCCATTCTCCTGCGCTGAACATCTCGGTGCCGACGAGCAAACCGTCGCGCAGAATGATCACCTGCATCAACCCCGCGGCGGCGACGCGCACCGGCTTCGGCCGCGGAGGCGTACTCGGCACCGTCGAGGCCGAATACAAGCTGCGCAGCGACTTGAGCCGCGAGGCACACTCGCCGCACTCGGCGACGTGACGCTCGAGCTGCCGGGCTTCATCTGAACCGGGCGACTCGCCCAACAACCACCGGTCGAAGCGCAGATCAGACGCGCACTCGGCTTCACGACGGCGGGCAAGCACGCTCACAGGGCCACCTTCTGCTCGAGCTGCCCAGCGGCGATTCGCGCGGCAGCGTGAAACTCGACCAACCGGTTGCCGACGGTGCGCCGCGACACACCACACACCGCGGCGATCTCTTCGTGGCTCATCTGGTCGAGGTAGAAATACACCGCCACCTCGCGCAGTGCTTCAGGCACCCGCGCCAGCACCGCCGAGAGCGTCAACCGCTCATCGAGGCTCACCTCTTCTGGCCGCGCGGGCTCGCCGCTCTCAGTGACTTGCGGCACCTCACCCCGGCGCTGGCGATCGCGCAGTACGTTGAGGCACTGGTTGGTGGTCGCGCGGTACAGGTAGGTAATCGGCGAGGCCTCGGCGCGAAATTCGCTGAACGAGCGCATCACCTTGAGAAACACTTCTTGCGCCGCGTCGCGGGCCAGGTGCTCATCACCCAACATCGCCCGAGCCCGCCGGAGCACCGACGCGCCATATTTGGCGTACAGCGCTTCAGCCGGGTGCGGTGCCTTCACGAGCCCTTGGACACCGCCCCGCGAAAAACCGGCAAACTTTCGTAAGGCCTCGGGGTTGCTGGATTTTAATTCACCAGCGGCTCAGTTTCAGCCGTCGCCGCGCGCACCGTGGGGATGCCGTCGACGTAGGAGAGAATCGTACCCATCACCGCCGGCACCCGGGGCCCGGGGGTGACCAGGCCGGTCAAGTTGAGCGGGTCAGCGGCCGAGATGTCGATCACCTCGCCCTTCTTTTCAAGCCGCCGGGTCGAGCGAGCCAGGTCGACCGCGTCGGGCAGCGCGAACTGCTCGCCGGCGAAGCCCGAGAGAAAACGGCCTCCGCGAATCTCGCCGCGGGCCTCGAGGCGACGGTACAAGAACAGCAGCTCGCGCCACGGAGGACACAGGGGCTCACGCACCACCAGGTCTCGAAAGACGATGCCGTAGCGGTTGAGCAAGAGCCAGGCGCGCTTCTCGTCGAGTTCGGTGGGCTCGCAGCGTTCGACGCTCTGCAGCAGTGACCAGCGGCCAGGGCCTCCGCGCTGAGTGGCGCGTTGACGCTTTCGAAGCTTGGGCGACTGCAGCACGCGCAGGTTTTGAACGGCATCAGCGGTAACCAGGCCGTGAGCCAACAGCTCCCAGAGGGCGTCTTCGACCTCGGTCGGCAACCGACGAGCGCTGGTCTGCAGCTCGGCGAAGAACGAGGCCCCTCGGCGCTCGAGCACTTGCAGCACTTCGCGGGCGTGCGCGCTCAGCGACTCGGGCCAGGGCCTCGGGCCATCGGCGAGCATCTCGTCGGGGCGTGCGGCCTGTAGCAGCCAATCGAGATCTGCTCTGCGAGCAAAAGTCAGCGACGCGTTGCGACTGACCCCCACCGTTCGCACCGAAGGGCTCGAAGGCCCCTGCAGCCCCGAGTCACCCCGGGCCGCCATGCCCTCAGCGCTGGCCGCACCCGCCGGGTCAGTCGCATTCTCGGTGCCGACGACGCGCTGCGCACCTGTCACGCGCTGACCTCCAGCGACGCCATCGGGCTGCCGTGAGGGCTGCGTCACCTCGACCCCACGTCGTGGCCCCGGTGCCGGCTTCGGTTCGCGCAAGGTCAACCGCCCCCACGCCACCTCACCGCCGAAGCAGGCGTGCTCGAGCCACTCACCCACATACTGCTTCATGCGCGCAGGAAAAATCGCCTGCTCCCAGGCCGCGGCCGGAGCCTCATAGCCCTGCAGCATCGAGATCACCTTCGCCAGCCCGCCCGGGCCCCGCAGCTCGCGCGCCGACCCCATGCGATGCCAGCGAAACAAGAACCGCATGAAGTCTTGCGCAGACAGCGGCTCGATCTCCCGGCGCAGCCGGCCGACGGTGAGGCGGTGAATGCGCTGCAGCAACCTGCGGTCGCACCACTCCAGCTCGCGCTCACCCTCGCTCGGGGCAGGCAGCGCCCGAAATTGCCCTCGCAGCACCTGGCCCACCGACTCGAGCTTGAACAGCGCGCCCTCGACATCGAAGCGACCCAACCCCAAAAACTGCATCAGCTCGGGCACGGTGCACGGCCCGGCAGTCTCGACCCACCCGCGCACCACGGTTCGCGCAGCGCTCTCGCGCTCGACCGGCACATCGCCCGGCAGCGGCTCGAGCGCCGTCACCACCTCGGGGAAGAGCGCGCGCACCAGCGGCACGCGCTCTGCGGCATAGGCCCACTGTCGACCCTCGACACAGAGCACCGCGGCGCGGTTCTGCGCCTGCAACGACTCGAGCCACGAGGCCTCGAAGGGCAACGACGGCAGCGGCAGCAACCCCACTTGCAGCATCGCGTCGTGCAGCTCTTCGACGTCGCGAATGACCATCTTCGCTTCTTCGACCACCTGATCAATCGCGCTCGCGTCGAGAGCGCCAAGATCATTCGCCTGCGTCGCGGGTATGGTTCGTCGAACATTGACCGCGCGGGCCCGGCGTTCTTCGAGGGGCGCGTCATCGAGAAACGTATACGGCGCCGAATTCAACATCGCGTGCGCGAACACCGACGGCTCTGGCAAATCGACCGCGACCTTGCGAATCGAGCCGGCTTTCATTGCCTTGAGCACGGCGATCAGGCCGTCGATGTCCATCAAGTCGTGGGTGCAGTCTTTCATCGTCTCGTTGATCAGCGGGTGATCAGGAGGCTCGATTTCCTTGCCGCCATGATTATCCTGGCAGCCGATCTGCTCGGGGAACACTGCGCCGATGAGGTCTTCAGCCCGCGCCCGCTGAATCGGCGGAGGCACCCGCTTGCCGTTTTGCTGCCGCGACAGCACCAGCGCCCGGCCCGGGGCCCAGCGAAACCGGGTGCCGAACATCGGCGCCTGCAGCACCGCCTGATCGAGCACGTGCGCCGCGGTATTCGGCGAGACGAAATCGAAAATATCGATGAGGGGAAAGCTGTGTTGCTCACCCAGCGACAACAGAATGCCGTCATCGCTCGCGGCCGCCTGCAGCTCGAAGTCGAACGCGCGGCAGAACGACTTGCGAAGCGCGAGGCCCCAGGCTCGATTGATCCGCGCTCCGAAGGGAGAGTGAATGATCAGCTGCATGCCTCCGGCTTCATCGAAGAACCGCTCGGCGACCAGGGTCTGCTGAGTGGGTACCGCGGTCAACGCCGCGTGCCCGGCGCGCACATAGCGCACCAGCAGATCAGCCGCGAAGGGTGAGAGCTTGAACGCCTGCTCGAGCCAGGTGGTGGGCGCGTCGTGGCGAATCACGTCTTCTCGCAGCTTCGCCACCGCGCTCGACAACTCGTCGGTGCGCGCTGGAGCCTCACCATTCCAAAAGGGGATGCTGGGCGGCTGGCCGTTGGCGCTCTCGACCCGCAAGTCACCATCGAAGATTCGTCGAATCTTCCACGCGGTGCTGCCGAGCACGAAGACCTGGCCCGGCATCGAGTCGATCGCGAAGTCTTCATCGACGGTGCCGACCTGTTTCTCTTCGGGCTCGGCGATGACGCGGTAGCTGAAGACGTCGGGTATCGCTCCGCCGTTTTGCAGGGCCATCAACCGGGCGCCCTTGCGGGCCTTGAGCCACCCGTTGACGCGATCTCGGTGCACGTGCACACGTGAGCGGCCGCGGCTGGTGCTCACGCCTTCTGAGACCATCGTGAGCACACTCTCGAACTCTTCGAAGGTGAGCCCGGCGTACGGCATCGCTCGACGAAAGGTCTCGAAGAGCTCCTCCTCGTCCCAATCTTGCGCGGCGACCTCGGCGACGACTTGCTGGGCCAGCACATCGAGCGGCTTCGATGGCAAGCGCACCGCATCGAGCTCATGCTCGTGAATCGCTCGCAACAATGCCGTGCATTCGACCAGCTCGTCGCGGGTCAGTGCGATCAAAATACCCTTCGAGATGAGTGACTTGTGATGACCCGAGCGGCCCAGGCGCTGCAGCATCACCGCGATTGATCTCGGCGTGCCGAGCTGAACCACCAGATCAATCGAACCGATGTCGATGCCCAACTCGAGCGAGGCGGTGGCGACCATCACCTTGAGCGTGCCGGCCTTGAGCCGGTCTTCAGCGGCGAGACGAAGCTCCCGTGACATGCTGCCATGGTGCGCGGCGACGAATTCGTGGCCGATGCGCTCTCCGATGTCACGGGCGACGCGCTCGGCGAGCCGCCGGGTATTGGTGAAGATCAGCGTGGTGCGGTGCTGCGTGGCCAGCTGGCACAACCGGTCGTACACCTGCCCCCACATCTCGTGGGTCGCGACCGCGGTGAGCTCTTCGTCGGGCGTCTCGAGGGTCAGCTCCCACGGGCGGAGGTGGCCGATCTGCACGACCTCGCAGGGCGGGCGGGCGTCTTTCGAAGTGCCAGTCAGGTAGCTCGCGAGCAGGTCGAGTGGCTTGGTGGTAGCCGAGAGCCCGATGCACTGAGGGGCCTTGCCGGTGAGGGCCTTGAGGCGCTCCATCGTGAGCGCGAAGTGCGAGCCGCGTTTGTCGCGGGCCAGCGCGTGAATCTCGTCGACGATGACGGTGGTGACGTTCTTGAGCGTGGCGCGCGACTTGTCGGCGGTGAGGTAGAGGTAGAGCGATTCGGGCGTGGTGATCAGAATGTGCGGCGGCTTCTTCACCATCGCGGCGCGCTCTGAGGCCGGGGTGTCTCCGGTGCGAACCATCACTCGAATGTCAGGCAGCTCGAGGCCGGAGGCGCGCGCGCGGGCACGGAGCTGATCAAGTGGCGTGAGCAAATTCTTCTGCACGTCATTGCTCAACGCCTTGAGCGGAGAAACGTAGAGCACGCGCGTCTCATCGCTCAGCGCCCCGTCGGCGGCCTGGCGAAAGAGCTCGTCGAGGCAGGCGAGAAAGGCGGTGAGCGTCTTGCCCGACCCGGTCGGCGCGGCGATCAACACGTGACGGCCTTCGCGAATCAGCGGCCAGCCACGAATCTGCGGCTCGGTGGGTTCTCCGAGCGTCTCGTGAAACCAGGCGCGAACGACCGGGTGAAATGAAGCCAGCGCGTCGTGAACGGCGATGGCGGCGTCGGCGGTGAAGTCGAGACCCAGCTGAGGGCGAGCGGGCGCGTTCATGGCGCGGCGATGCTGAACAGAAGTTCACTGAATGATCAATCGTGGAGTGGCATTGACTGATTTCAGGTCACACGAGAACGCTGAGCCTTTTGGGGCGAGCAGGGCTTCTGAACAACGATGCGAAATTGCTCACTCGCGACGCTGATGGTGCTGCACGCGGTCGCCTGCGCGCCGGGCGAGGTCGGCCCGAAGGGAGATGCCGGCACCGCTTTCGACGCTGGGCTGGTCGTCGCGATGGATGCGGGCGTGGATGCGGGCGCCGCGCACGACGCCGGCAGGGGCACCCCACCCGACTCAGGTTTGACGGACGCTGGTATTCTGGACTCGGGCATCGTCGCTCCCGACACAGGCACTCCCGACGCGGGCGTGATTCGCATTGCGTGGAACGGCGATTCAGTCACCGGCGGCGCCGGCTGGGCCGCCCCGTCGGGCAACCCGATCGCGGTGCAGTCACAGATATCGAACAGCGGTTCAGCCCTCTTCTGGGACGTGTTGGCCCGCGCCGAGCCTTGGTCGGAGTGGGGATGGAATTGGAAGGCTTGGCAGACACCTGGCACCGACGTGTCGACGGCCACGACCTTCTCGTTTGTGTTGCGACTTTCGGGCACCAATCGGCCCCACGACCTGGTGGTGAGCCTGCGCTCGGCGATCAACCAGAAGTACGCGCACCAACCGCCCTCAGCGGGAGGTCTTCGGGGCGTCAACGTGCGCACGTACGACCCTGACTTCGCAGATGGCGACTGGCACGTCATCGTAGTGCCGATGGCTGACATGCTCTCAGAAGACAACGCGACCGACTTTCGCGAGGTTTACGAAATCTTCATCGGCGCGGGCGGGAGCGACTACCAGCTGTACCTCGATGATCTCTCATTTCGTTGACGGTTCATGCTGAGGGACTCGAAGCACCAATGGTTGGCTCGGGCCAGGCGAGCTCGTGGGGCCTGGGCTCGCAGAATGTCAGGTCCTTCGAGTCCCTGCGGATGGGCGGGGGGGCCTATTCTGACCAGCGAATCGTCACGCTGACCTGCGAAGTGTTGCCGCGGTCATCGACGGCACGAAGCTGATACCGACCCGACGGAGCGCTCCAATCGAGCGACTGCCCCGGGGCAACCGAGCCGATCATCTCGTTGCCGGCGAACCAAGTCAGCAACCGGGCCGCGCCGTCTGCGTGCGCGAGCAACGGCACATGCGACTGACTCGGAGAGCCTCGGCGCAGTTGATACGTCACCGACTGCTGCGGTGACAAAATGCGCGGCACCCGCGACACATCGGTCAACGACTCGTCGTTCTCGCACGCCTCGAGCTCAGCAGCAGGCACGGTGCGTCGCGCGAAGCCGGCCCTTGCGTACAGCGCCGCCACGTCGCTCGGCCAGAACTCGTACACCTCATCGCGCGTCACCCCTGAGACAGCAGAACAGCGCCGCAACCCTGAATGTTGATCAACGTGTACGACTCGATGCACATCGCACACATCAATCGGGCTCCTGCCCGCGATGACCTTGGTGCGCACCAGGTGATTGCAAAACGGCCCCGGCCTTTTGCCCGATACCGCGCACACCTGAGTCTCGACCAGGTCAACCCGCGGCACGGTGCGATGACCCTTCGCCGACTGCACCCGCTCACGCAACGCCCCGACGATGTCGAAGAACAAGGGCCCCGCGGCGGTGCGCCCGACGAACGAATGATTCGGCTCGCCGTCGAAGTTGCCGACCCACACCGCGAGCGCATATCGGCCCACCACCCCGACCGTCCACGCGTCACGAAAGGCGTGCGAAGTGCCCGTCTTCCACGCCACTGACACGGCGTCGCGGGTGGTCGCCCACTGCTCGAGGCTGGCGTCGTCGTTGGTGAGCATCTCCAGCGTCAGCTCGGCGGCCTCGGGGCTGACGATGCGGCGCGGCTCACCGCGTGGGTCCGACATCTCTCTGCGAAGCGCAGACCACTGCCCGCCATGTGCGAGAGCGACGTAGAGCTGGGTCAGCTCCTCCATCGTGAGCTCGACGCCTCCGAGCACGATGCCGGCGCCGTAGAAATCGGCCGGTTGCAGGCCCTTGACTTCGACGTCTCGAAGCACGTCGTGCAGCCCATGCGTCAACCGCAGATTGAGCTCGACCGCCGGCACGTTACGGCTTCGAGTGAGCGCCTCGGTCGCCGAGAGCGGGCCCAAGTACTGATTGTCGAAGTTCTCGGGGTTGTAGCTGCCGAAGCGCATGGGCACGTCTTTGAGCACGGTCAGCGGGTGAATCAGCCCCTCGTCGAGCGCGCGCGCATACACGATGGGCTTGAGCGCCGAGCCGGGCGACCGCGGAGACGAAGCACCATCGACCTGCCCCGAGATGGCCGAGTCGAAGAAATCGGCCGACCCGACGTGCGCCAACACTTCGGAGGTCTCGACGTCGACCAGCAGCACCGCCGTGTTGGTGATGCCCGCGCTCTCACGACGAGCCACATACCGCTTCACCAGCCGCTCGAGCTGCGACTGCAGCGCCTGATCAATCGTCAGCGTCAAGGCCTGCCCAGGCCTCGAGCCCAGCGCTCTCGCCACCGCATGAGGCGCCAGAAACGGCAATTGTTTCGCGGTGAAGAGGGTCAGGGGCGAATCGAGGGCGAGCGAGTCGGGCTTCATTTCGGGGTGCTCCCGCATCGAAATCGCCGCGAGCTTGAGCCTCGCCACGCGAAGCGCGTCAGGCTCGATGCCTTCATCAGGCGTTCGTCTCGTCGGGCTCTGCGGCATCACCGCCAGCGCCATCGCCTCGGGCAGCGCCAGGCTCTTCGGCGCCTTGTGAAAGTACACCAGGCTGGCCGCGCCGACCCCCTCGACATTGCCGCCATAGGGCGCGAGGTTCAAATAGGCCTCGAGAATGTCGTGCTTCGAATAGAGCCACTCGAGCTGAAGCGCGTGCCCGATTTGCAGCAGCTTGCCGCTCACCGAGCGCGACTCCATGCCCCAGCGCAGGCGCGCCAGCTGCATGGTGATGGTCGAGCCGCCTCGCCGGCCCTCCTGGCTCACGTAGGTGTGCGCGAAGGCCTTGATCAACGCGACCGGGTTCACGCCCAGGTGCCGGTAGAAATGCTTGTCTTCGTAGTCGAGCGTGGCGGTGATCAGCTGCGGCGACATCTCCTCGAGCGGGGTCATCACCCGGTACGTCTGCGTCGGTGACAAGGTCAACCGCAGCAGCATGCCATTGCGGTCGTACACCGCCCGGCTGAAGCGCTCACTGACCAACAGCGGCTCACGCACCATTCGCGCGGCCACCGTCAGGCCGATACCAAGCGCGCAGAGTATCAGCAGCCGGCGTTTCATATTCGCGCTTACTGCACGACCAACGAGCCACCGGTCGAGCGACCACGAATGTCAGGCCGGTACATGCCAACCGCCTGCGCCGGAGGCACCACGAAGGTGCCCTTCGCGACGGCCTTGATCTTGTACTTAATCTCCTGCACGGCGTTGGTGACGGTGCCGTAGAAGTTCACCCGATCTTCTCGAATGTCGAGAGAGTCTGGCTGCCAGGTCGACCCGCCGCTGGTGAGCCGCGCCAGGCCTTGCAAATCAGTGCCCCGGTTCTGAACGACCTCGAAGCCCGAGGGCAGCAGATCAACCAACGCCACGTTCGGCACCTGTGAATACTTGTCGAGCGTGCGCACCCGCAGGCGAACGGTAATCTCGTCTCCCAGGCCCACGGTGGTGATGGTCTTGCCCGCGGCGTCTTCGAAGGTGTGCATCACCTCGACGCCCTCGTTGATCGAGGTGGTCGGCACCGCCTTGTCGAAGCCGCTCTCGACGACGCTGAAGAAGAGCAACACGCCCTCTGGCGCGGTGACCTTGAAGCCCGTCGCCGCGGAGGTAAAGGCGACTTTCGCAGTGAGCGAGCCGTTCACTTCTTGCTCTTTGAATGCGCCAGCCGCGTCTTTCACCTCGACGCGAACGCCCTTGAGGCCCGCGACCTTGTCTTGCATTGCGGTCGAGTACGCATCGAGCGCATACAGCGACCACGACGCGCCGAGGCTGTGCAGCCCGCTCGAGGTCATCGTACGACCCAGGTTGCTCAACGCCTTCGGGCCCACCGCCTCGAGCCGCTCGGGGAAGTGCTTGGAGATCAAGTAGAGCACCTGCGCCTGGTACACCGTGTTGTCGAAAGCGCCGTTGGTCTCGGGCACAACATCGTCACTGAGCGAGAACTTCTTGATCAGCTCCTGGGCACGTTGCGGGTTGTTGGTCAGCTGGTACGTCGCCGCCAGGTAAGCGAAGGCCACGTCATTCAACGCGAGGCCCTGCTGACGACCCAAGAACTCAGCCAGCTGCGCGGTCGGGGCGGGAGAGACGACCGCGTTTCTCGCCAGCACGTACAGCGTCTGCGCCCGCAGGCGAGCCCGGGCCATGTCGTCGACGGGCAGTTGATCTTGCTTCAAGTTGCCGATCGCTTTGAGGCGCACGTCATTGGGCGAGGCGACGCCACGCTCCTTGGCCTCGGTCAGCATCAGGGTGATGAACACATCGAGTGTCGGGTAGACGAAGCTGTTCGCCGCCCAATACCCGAACTGGCCCTGATCATTCTGCCGCGCACGCAGCACGTTGAACGCCATGTCGAATGAGGCCTTGGCCGCAACGGGGTTCAAGCCCCACTCCGGGCGCTTCATCAGCACGAGCCCGGGCACCGCGCGGCTGGTCAGCTGCTCCGAGCACAAGTGCGGGTACGAGCCCAGGTACTCGAGCAAGCCCGCCGACAACCCCATCGGCAGCAGTGACACCGTCAATCGCCGCGTCGCGAACTGGTCGTACATCGTGCGCTTGGTGGCGAACTCCGCGGTGCTGCCCTTGACCGTGCCGGTCGCGGAGCTCACCAGATACGCAGACGACGGTCGAACGCTCACGTGCGCGGTTCGAGTCACTTCTTGCTTGGCGCCGCTCACCTGAAACTGCAGCTCTCCATCGCCCAGCGCCTCGGTGGCCTTCACATCGAATGACACCACGCCCTCACGCCGCTCGGCGATGATCAGCGTCTGCGTGGCCTGAACACCAGCCGCCAGCGCGAACGCCGAGCTCGGCTTCATCGTCACAGTCACGCTCGTCTTGTCACCCGAGCCCTCGACGTTGTTGGCGATGGCCGCGGTCACCACGAAGGTGTCACCCGGGCTCACGAAGGTCGGCGTGTTGGGGCTGATCACGAAGGGCCCGCGCACGGTGGTGCTCGAGCTCGTCGCCGCGAGCGCCTCGGCCGAGGCAGCGACCGCCATCACCCGCAGCGAGCCATTGAACGACTCCGGCACCACGAAGCTGACCGATTTCTCATCGGGGCCCGCGTCGACGATGCCCGACCAGAACACCGCTGGCGCATCGGTCTTTCGCTTGAACGGGTTCAAGTTGCGAGCCAACGCCCCATCGCTGTCGCCACCCTCTTTGCCTCCGTGCACGAGCCGAAATTCAGGCAACAGCAGGTCGACGATTTGCCGAGTGGTCACCTCGAGGGCCCGCTTTTCCAAGAAGAACCCCAGCGGGTCAGGCGTCTGGTACCGCGCGACCTGCAAGATGCCCTCGTCGACCGCGAAGAGCACCAACTTCGAGGGGCGATCGGTCTTGTACTTGATGGTCATCGGGCGACCCGGGCGGGTCAGCTCGGGCGCAGTCACCGTCAGCTGCAGGTGTTGCGATTTCTTGAGCACCTTGAAGGGCACCACGCCGTACGAGAGTGGGCTCACGTAGAGCTCCGGCGAGTCGATGGCGCGCACGAACGAGACGTTGACGTACCCGTTCACCTCGAGGCCGGCAGGCACCTCGATGGTCTGCACCGTCGACGACGTGGTGGTCTTGAACGGCTTGTGAACGAAGACCTTGTCACGCTCGACGGTGATCACCCCGGCGCCCGCATACGGAGCGGTGATCTGCACCGTCATCGTCTCGCCCGGCTCGTATTCGGCCTTGTCGAGCGAGACCTTGAGCTCGGCGTTCTTCTCGAGCTCCTTCGCGACGTTCGCTTCGCCCGCGATGGTGAACCCGACTCGAAGGAGCTCGACGTCTTCGATGTCACGCACCGACCAGTAGAACGTACCCACATCGGCGCTGGGCACCTTCATCGTCGTACCCGCCTCGCTCACCACGAACGAATCACTTTTTCGGGTCACGTCTTTGAGCACCGACTGATACCGGTACGAGCCGTTCGACTCGCGGGTGAGCACCGAGACGTAGCGCTGCTCGACGAGCACCAACTTCAACTTCTCGACCTTGAGCTGATCGAGCTTCGGGTCGACCGCGATGATCTGCACTTTGCGCTCGGAGTTGTGCTGCACGAAAGACATCGAGCCGTCGGCCTTGAACCCCAGCATGTACTTGCGCGGAGACGCGATGACCGTCGCCAACGAGGTGACGCTGCGGCCTCCACCGAGCTCGAAGCCCTCGGCGTAGAAGCTGATCTGCCATGTCGCGGGCGCCCAACTGCTCAAGTCGACGGCGTATTCACTGTTGCCCTCAGCGTCGGTGGTGCTCTCGCCCAGTGACTGCGACTCGCTGCGCCTGGCTTGCGCGGGGTCGAAGAATTGGTAGTCGGGGTACTTCGAAAACCGCGGCGAGTACGGGGTCAACGTCACGTTGGCCTCGACCCGATGATCAGCCGCCGGCGTACCGAACAAATTTCGCAGCTCGGCCACCGCCTTGAGCTTCGACCCGGTCAACCAGCCCTGCGCCGCACCCTCGAAGTGCGTCGAGAGCCGCATGCGGTCAGGCAAGAATTCCTCGACCCGAAAGGTCGCCGAGCCCAGCTGCAGCTCACCGCCACCAGCTTGCGGCACCGAGACATTGAACGTGTAGGTGCCAGTCGGAGCGCTCTCTTCAGGCTTGAAATCGAGACCGGTCATGCCGGCCACGTCGAGCTCGACGTTCTTGAGGGCGACCTGCAGGCCGCGGGGGTCGGTCACGTTGAGCAGCAACGGCGTGCCCTTGACGCTGCGCGACCAGTCGACCGCGCGAACGAGGGTGGTCAAATGAGCGGTCTCTCCAGGGCGATAGAGGCCGCGGTCTGAGAAGGCAAACGCGGTGAGCGCACCCGTGCGCCCGTGGGTGCGAACGCCACCGACCTCGAACCGTGAAAAATCAAGCGAGCGATCAGAGCGGTTGAGCGGCAAGAACGAGACATCACCGTCACGGCGCACCACCAGTGCCACTGGCGTCTTCTCAGCCGTGAAGTCTTTGAGTGATGGCAAGGTCACCACGCCGTTCGCTTCGGTCGTGCGGTGCATCAGAATCGAGCCGTTCTTGGCGAGCACTTCGACCTGAGCCGAGCCCACCGGCGCGCCGGTTCGAAACGACTGCACATAGACCCAGTGGTTCAACCCCACGTCGATCTTCTCGACCACGCCGAGGTCGGTGAGCAGCACGAAGCGCTGATCAGACAACTGCCCCTGGTACCCGCCTTCGGAGCCGTCACCCTCGCCCCCGTTCTCGGCGTATTCGCGGTCAGGCGCTTCATTGCCCTCATTGCCTTCGCGATCGACGGCCTCGGCGTTCTCGCCCTGTTCAGCGGCCTCGGGCGGGCTCTCGTCTGACCGGGAGTACGAATTCATCACCGTGTTGGTGACCGGGTTCCACGCCTCGACGCGCACGAAGTACATGCCGCGCTGCTCGCCCCCTTTGTTTAGATATTGGCTGAAGTCGACGGCGGCATACTGGGCCACGCGGGGGTTCGACGCGTCGAGCGGGTGCACCTCGCTGAACACCTCCGAGATGTTCTCTTCGCTGAACGACCCGTTGCGCATCGACAGGTGGGCAAAGTCGCCAGACGCCTGGGTGATCAAGTGGTTCAGGTCTTTGGGTTGAATCTGAAACAAGTGCACCTTGAACGCGGGGATGCCGCGGGCGCTGACGGTGAGCTTCTTGTCGCCAGAGACGCTGAGCACCGACCCGTCGTGGGCGATCTTGATCTCTCGCGGGTACTCGGGCACCACGACCACTTCCTCGTAGGGCTTGAGCAAGGTGTACCCACCGAAGGCCTCGATGCCAGCCTCGACGCGCACGAAGAGCCGTGAGCCGGGCTTGAGGTCGATCTTGAAGCTCTGCACCTCACCGACCTCGTGCTCCCCGGGTATGGCGGTGAGCTTGAGCCGGGGCGACTTCTTCAAGATCTCCGGGCCGACCTCGGTTGCGCTCCAGCCGTAGTCTTTGATGACCGATTGATCACTCGTCGCGGGCTTGTCTTTCGGCAACACCCACACCTTCACCGCCGGAGCGAACACGTTCTCATTCACCGTCGAGGCGCAGGTGAAGATCAGCACCTGATCAGGGTCACCCTCGGCGCTGCGCGCGATGGTTGCTTGCACCCCGTTGACGTGAAACTTGCTCCCCTTGCCGGGGATGATCACGGTCGACGGGTGATCGACCTCGTCACCGCTCGACGAGCCCGCCGCCTTCGCACCCTTCGTGAGCAACAGCGTCGCGATGTGATCTTCAATCGGCATCGGCAGGTTCTCAGACCGCACGTAGGCCTCGAAGCGCAGGTCGTCGTAGCTGACGGTGTACTTGTGCGCCTCGTGCTGGGTCTTGTTGCTCGACGGCACCGAGTCGAGCTTGAGCCGCTTCTCGAATGACTCTGGGTCGACCGGGTAATTGAAGCGAAAGGTGCCGACGACCTGCTTCACCGAGGGGTCGACCGGGTCTTGGTAAAATTCGAAGCTCGCCACCGAGACGGCGAAGGGCTCGACCGTGAGCTCGAGCTCTTTCGTCGCCAGCACGGTGTTCGGCCGATTGACCAGCTGCTGCGCCATCGACACTTTGTACTTTTCGCCCACCGGCCACGGCGTCTTCGGGGTGAACCCGAGCGTGCGTTCGTTGAGCCACTTCCACTCGCCATCGATGGCCGGTCGAATCGAGACGCCGATGGTGATGGCCTTGTTGATGTCAGCCAGCGGCGCGGCCGAACCGTCAAACTGAATGATCAACGTCTGCGGAGTCGGCACCGCCTCGTTCTTCAATCTGCGCCCAGGCGACGAGATGCCTCGAATCACGGCGCTGAGCCGCACCTCGTTCGGAGGTGGCGGCCGGGTCACCACGTACGCGTAGACGCCCGCGCCAGCCGCCGAGAGGGCAAAAACCCCCAAGAGCGCCCGCCGGTTCGCCCGAATCAGCGCCCACAGCCGCTGCGACCACGCCGGTGCTTCCCACGAGAGACGGCCAAACAACGCGGCGAACAGCGAACCCAGACGGGTCTTCAGTGACATTGCAGGTGAGTTTGCAAGCCATGCACCGCGCTGTCACTGAGGGAATTGGAGGATCAACGCGGCGTTTGAGCCATGCCGACGCGGGCCTGCAGCCGCGCCCCGACGACAAATCAGTGACACTTTTCACCGGGGTGCGATTCTCCCGCGCGCTTCAAACGAACGAACCGAGGTCGCACATGCCGTCGTCACCCCCCGCACAAATCGTCATCTTCGGAGCCGGCGGCGATCTCGCCTTGCGCAAGCTGATGCCCGCTCTGGCCAGCCTGGCCGCGAAGGGCCAACCGCCGGGTGGGTTTCACGTCATCGGCGTCGCCCGAACCAAGAAAGACGACGCGACCTACCGCGCTGAAATCAAGGCGGCCCTCGACCCTGAAGCCCTCAAGGCCTGGAGCGAGCTCGAGCCCCGCGTCACCTACCTGCCAGGCGACGTCTCGAAGCCCGAAGACGTCAAGGCGCTCGCCGCCAAGCTCGACAGCCTGCCCGGCGGCAAGAACGCGGGCCGTCTCTACTACCTCTCGCTCAAGCCCGATTTGTTCATGCAAGCGGTGACCGAGCTGTCGAAGGCCGGGCTGTTGACCGTCAAAGAAGGCGAGACGACGGCCTGGCGCCGGGTGGTGGTCGAGAAGCCCTTCGGTCACGACTTGAAGAGCGCGATCGAGCTCAACAACCACCTGCACACGCACCTCAAAGAATTTCAGGTCTACCGAATTGATCACTACCTCGGCAAAGAGACCGTGCAGAACATCATGGGGCTGCGGTTTCACAACGCGATCTTCGAACCGCTGTGGAACCGGGATCACGTCGAGATGATTCAGATCACCGTCGCCGAAGAGCTCGGCATGGAGCGGGGCCGCGCGGCCTATTACGACGAGACCGGCGCGCTCTCTGACATGCTGCAGAATCACATGCTGCAGGTGCTCTCGCTGGTGACGATGGAGCCCCCGGCCTCGCTCGAACCGCAGGCGGTGCGCGCGCAGAAGGTGGCGGTGCTCGATGCGCTGCGGCCTCCGGCGGCTGAAGACATGCCCAGAGACGCGGTTCGCGCGCGGTACACCAAAGGCAAGATCAGCGACAAAGCAGTGCCCGGGTACTTGGAAGAAGAAGGCGTGCCCAAAGACTCGCAGACCGAGACCTTCGTGGCGGTGCGGTGTGAAATCGACACCTGGCGCTGGGCCGGAGTGCCAATCGTGCTGCGTCACGGCAAGCGCCTGCCGAAGCGATTCACCGAGGTGCAGGTGCAGTTTCGAACGCCGCCGGTGCAGCTGTTCAACAAGCCCGACGGCATCAGCGACGACGAGTTTCGCCGCAAGCTTCGCAACGGAGACCTCTGCCAGGTCAGACCCAACGTGCTCACCTTGTCGATTCAGCCCAAAGAAAGCATTCGCCTCAGCTTCGGCGTCAAGCGGCCTGGGCCCTCGATGGTGATGGCTCCGGCGGTGCTGAGCTTCGATTACCAAGAGGCCTTCAACACCCACACCGCGCCCGCGTATGAGCGGCTGTTGCTCGACGCGTTGGTCGGCGAGCCCACCTTGTTCTTGCGCGGCGACGAAATCGAAGCCAGCTGGCGCTTCGCCGACGCGCTCCACGCAGCGTGGAAGGAAAACCCCAAGAACGCGATGCAAGAATACGAAGCCGGCACCTGGGGCCCCGACAGCGCCAACGAGTTGTTTCATGGCTGTGAAGGCGGTTGGTCGCGTGGCTGAAGTCAGCGTGATCAGCTCGTCGACACCGGTCGATGCGGTGGCGGCGTTGTTGAGCGAGGCGCTTCGCGGCTCTGCCCACAAGCGCTTCGGCATCGCGGGCGGCTCGGCGCTGAAGGCCGTGCAAGCCGTGCACACGATGCTCGGCCCCGTGCAGTGGGGTCAGGTCAGCTTGACCTGGGTCGATGAGCGAATCGTCGATGAGGCCAGCGATGACTCCAATCGCGGTGCTTTGACGAGGGCCGGAGCGATGAACCCAAGGCTCGAGCTGCCGTTGGTGCTCGATGGCGAGACCGGTGAACAGGCCGTGAAGCGTGTCACCGCGGCGTTCACACGAGATTTTCAAGGCGGCCTCGACGTCGCGCTGCTCGGCATGGGCGAAGACGGCCACGTGGCGTCGCTCTTTCCCGGGCATCGGCTGCTCGATGAGACCAGCGCTTCATTCGCCTGGCTCGACGATTCACCGAAGCCGCCAAAGGGCCGTGTGACGATGACGAGAACGATTCTCGCCAAGCCGACGCTCAAGCGGTTCGTGCTGGCGACGGGCGACTCGAAGCGAGTCGCATTGCAGCACCTGCTTGATGGCGACTCGAGCTTGCCGATGGCGATGCTCGGGCCGATCACCGTGGTCACTGATCAACACTTTTCGAACGCAAAGGGCGGCGGATGACTTCACGATTGAACGACGTGGCGGTGATTGGGTTGGGCGTGATGGGCGCCAACGTCGCGCGAAATTTCGCCAGCCGCGGGCTCAAGGTCGGCGGCTACACGCTCAACTTCTCAGACGCGCAGAAGCTCGCCGCGGAGCACCCTGAAGCAAACCTCGATGTCGTAGCCACGCTGCCCGAGCTCGTGCAGCGCCTCGAGCGGCCGCGACGCTTCATCGTGCTCGTCAACGCCGGCAAGCCGGTCGACTCGGTCATCGACGCGCTCGACCCCCTGCTCGAAGCCGGAGACATCATCGTCGACGCCGGCAACAGCCTCTACACCGACACCGATCGACGGTCGGCGCGCGCCGCCACCCGGCCGTGGACGTTCGTGGGCATGGGCGTCTCTGGTGGCTCAGAAGGGGCACTGCTCGGGCCGTCGATCATGCCCGGTGGCACTCCCGCATCATGGGAGCGCCTCAAGCCCGTGCTCGAAGCCATCGCCGCGCGCTCAGCCGCCGGCGTGTGCGTCACCTACTGCGGCAAAGGCTCGGCCGGGCACTTCGTGAAGATGGTGCACAACGGCATCGAGTACGGAGACATGCAGTTGATCAGCGAGACCGCGATGCTGCTTCGCGAGGGCCTGGGCTTGTCTGCCGAGGCAACCGCCGAGACCTTCACCGCGTGGAACAAGGGCGACCTCGCCTCGTACCTGATTGAAATTACCGCCGATATTTTTCGCCAGAAAGACCCGAAGGGCGGTCTGCTGGTCGACGCGATTCTCGACAAGGCCGGCCAGAAGGGCACCGGCAAGTGGACGGTCGTGGCTGCAACCGAGCTCGGCATCCCGATCCCCACCATTGCGGCGGCGGTCGATGCGCGGTTGCTCTCGTCGACGAAAGACACCCGGGTGAGGGCAGAAAAACTGTTCGCTCCGGCGCGAAACAAGCTCGAAGGCGTCACCGCGAATGATCTCGCCGACGCGTTGTATGCGTCGAAAATCGCCAGCTACACCCAGGGGTTCGCGATGTTGAAAGCGGCGAGCGAGGCCTTTGGCTATGGCACCAACCTCGCCGAGGTCTCCCGCATTTGGACAGCGGGGTGCATCATTCGCGCGGCGTTTCTCGACCGGGTGCAGGCCGCGTTCAAGAAAGAGCCTGAGCTGTTGGCGATGGCGCCCGAGTTCGTGGCTGACCTGGCGAAGCGCCTGCCCGCGTGGAGGCGCGTGGTGGCGGCGGCGGCGAAGGCAGGCCTCGCGGCGCCCGGCTTGTCGGTCTCGCTGAGCTGGTTCGACACCTTGACCACCGCGCGTGGCTCGGCCTCGCTGATTCAGGCCCAGCGCGACTTCTTCGGCAGCCACACCTACGAGCGAATCGACAACCCTGGCACCTTCGTTCACAGCGAGTGGCAGCACTCGGCGATGAAGAAGTGATGCCCATCGCTGTCACTCACATCGGCACAGCCACGATGCTGCTCGAGGTCGCCGGCCTGCGTTTGCTCACCGACCCGGTCTTCGATGCGCCGGGTCGCACCTATGGGTTCGGCTTCGGCACCCGCTCTCGCCACCTCGAAACACCGGCCCTCGGCGTCGACGCGCTTGGAAAAATCGACGCGGTGCTGCTCTCGCATGATCAACACGCCGACAACTTCGACGACGCGGGCCGCGCGATGCTGCCGAGCGTGCCGGTGGTCATCACCACCAGGGCCGCCTCGAAACGCCTCGGCCACCCGGGAGCGGTCGGCCTGGTCGACTTCGAATCGCACACCTTCAATGGGCTCAAGGTCACCGCCACGCCGGCCAGACACGGGCCTCCTGGCTCGCTGCCGATCGCCGGGCACGTGATTGGGTTCATGCTCGAGCACCCATCGCTCACCGCGCCGATCTACATCTCAGGTGACACCGTCTGGTTCGACGGCATCGCCGAGGTCGCGCGCCGTTTTCAACCCGGCATTTCGTTTCTGCATCTGGGTGGCGTGAAGTTCCCCATCTCGGGGCCGCTCACCTACACCTTCACGGCTGCGCAGGCGGTGACTGCAGCGAAGGCGCTGGGCAGTAAGCGAGTGATTCCGCTCCACTACGAAGGGTGGACGCACTTTCGAGAGCCGCGCGTGCAGGCTGATCAGGTTCTGCGTGACGCCCTGGGAGACCGCTTGCAATGGCTCGAGCGCGGCGTGCGCACCGAGCTCGTTCAGGGCCCGTAGACGAAGCGCTGCAGGGTCTCGCCTTCGTACGGCATCATCGTCGACACCCGACGCGCGGTGCCGCTACCGGGCGTGCCGTCGGCGCAGCGGGTGTGCAGCGCCTGACCACTGAAGTACAGCTCGAGCGTGACGCCGCCGGGCACCAGCGCGCCCCGACCTTGCAACGTGTTGCTCGCCAATGGCATGTCGACGTCGAAGCAGGCTCCGCGGGGCTGCACGTTGCTGAACTTCACGCCCACGTTCGAGCCGTACGAGAGCGTCGTCTTCCCCAGGTGATCGCAATACCCGACCTCCCCATTGTTCGTCACGTAGCCGCCGTCGGTGAGGTTTCGAATGAAGGCGCCGTAGCGCACGAAGTCGTAGGTCGCTCCGCCGTCAGGCTTGAAGTGAAACGTGTAGTTCTTGCTGTTGAAGCACTGAATGATCTCGGTGCCCGAGGTGTACAGGTTCTGATCAATGCCGTTCGGGTACGCGGGCACGTCGGCGCCTCGCATCGCCAGCTCTTGATTGTCGAGGTACGTGCCGAGCGAAGTCAGTGACGCGACCAGCAGGCACGCGCCACCATCGGGGCTCTTGAGCAGCTCGCCGGTGCAGTCGAACCCGCATTGAGCGCCGTTGCACACGGGGGTGCCTCCAGTCGGGGCGCTGCAGGTGATGCAGCCGTTGCCGCACATCAGCTGGCCCGCGGGGCAGGTCGAGACCGCGATGGTGAGCGTCGTGGTGGTGCTGCCAGAAGCATTGGCCGCGGTGATGGTGAAGGTCGTGCTCGCAAAGCCGCTGGTCGCGATGCCTGAGATTTCTCCGGTGCTTGGGTCGAGCGTCAGGCCAGGCGGCAGCGCGGGAGTAACGGTGAAGGTCGCCGCGCCCCCAGCGTTCGCCGGAGGGGGTATGCGGCAGAATGTATTGACGTTGCAGCTCAACGCGCTCGAGGCATACGCGACCTGACTCGGCGCTTGGGTCGAGCCCGTGTCGCCGCCATTCGAAGGGCCCGCATCGGCGACGCCAGCGCCCGCGTCGAAGGTCACCGCGCCTGCGTCAACCGGCGTCGACACCCTGCCATCGCCCGCCGGCGTCGGAGGCGAACCACAGGACAGCGCCAGCACCACTGCGCAGAGTCTCTTGGTCATGGGGCGCTGATAGGCGAAGTACCCAAGGCCTTCAATCGCCGGGCCCGGGTTTGATCTCGAGGCCGACACAGGCGATGCTAGAACCTCGATGTCTGTTGCGCTCGCCCAGCCCCCCGCGTGTCGTGCTTCTGCTGTGCTCACCATCGCGTCACTCTGGAGCTTGTGGCCATGCCGGTAGCTACTGGCGTTACAGCCCTCGCGCGCGGAGCCACCGCGCAAACCTTTGAAACCACTGCCCGGTCACGGCGTGATGCGACCGGGCAACTGGTCGCCGCCACTGAAGAGGTGGTCGAGGGCAAGATCGCCGAGTCGCTGATCAACGGCGGCGCGGCGGCCTCGACGGGCACCGGGTGGGTTCGCGGCGCGGTCGACGCGGCCGACAGCGTGCGAAAAGCCAGCAGCAATGGCTCGTTGCAAAGCCACCTCCCAGCGCTCTACCAGCTGCACGTGGTCGAAGGCACGGTGGGCGCGCTCGTGGCGGTCGCGCGCATGCCGGAGCGCTTTTCAGAGGCGTCGAGCGAGATCGCCCAGGCGATGAAAACGAAGTCTCGGCAAGACCAGCTGCGCGCGGTCGGCAGCTCGGCGCACTTCGCCGCCACCGTCGTCGGCGCATCGATGGGCCTCTCGAATGCAGTGTGGGCGTTCAACGACGTCATCAACCCGTACCTCGAGGTCAAGCGAGTGGTCGCCGCGGCCAGCCCGGGGTTGAGCTCGGGTGCGGTTCACACCGCGGCCCGCAACGCGATCAAGGCCGCGAAAGCCGCCAAGGCTGGCGTCGAGTCGGCGGCGCCCTTCATCGAAGAAGCCACCGCCGCGCTCAGCGCCGCCACTCGCTCGCCTTGGGGCATCGCCGCTCAAGTCATCTCGAAGTTCGTGCCGGTGGCGTACACCACGCTCGAGGTCGTCAACTTGGCCAAGACCGAAGCTGACCCGAAGGCCTCGGCCGCCGAGAAGTATTACGCCCGGCTCGCGCTGGCGGGCTCGACCATGGCCACGGCGGTGTTGTTCGTGCCCGCGGTGGTCGCCGGCGCGGCGCTGACGATGACCACGATGGCGGCTGCTCCGGCGTTGCTCGCGGTCGCGGGCCTGACGGGCGCGGCGGCCTGGGCCTACGCGACGTACGAGCAGAGCCAGGCCAAACAGGAGCGCGGAAACCGCTAAGTGCCTCACCCCCTCGCACCCAGCGCCGCGAGACGAACGCTGCCCACCTATTCGCCACCCGACACATCGGGCCTGGTGGTGCGCCTGCACGAGCCCCCGCCGATTTCAGCCGAAGAGCTCGAGGGCCGGTTGACCGCCGCGCTGCTGCCCCTGGCCGCTCGTCGCGCTCGAGCCACCGGTGCGCTCCCGCACCTGGGTGACGAGCTGGTGTGGGACCTCGTGGGCTACAGCAACGGCCGCATCGTGCCCTTCATCGCGCGCGCGGCGCACCGCTCGGTGCTGGCGGTCTGGCCGCACTTCGCTGGTTTGGGTGAAGCGATGGGCGAGGTGCCGGTCGGGTCGAGCGCCGAGGTGTTGTTGACGCTCCCGCGCGAGCACCCGGTGGCGCATTTTCAGGGGGCTCCCGCGCGGCTGGCGGTCGAGGTTCACGAGGCGCATCGGCTCACGCTGCCCGCGCTCTCGGCAAAGGCGACGTTCACGCGGCTGGGCAAGGGCTCGACACTGCAGGCGGTGATGGCCAGGCTGGCGACCGAAGCAGCCGACGAGCGACGCACGGTGCTGCGGGGCCAGGCACGCGCGCAAGTGCTCGAGCAGGTGGCGAGGCGGCTCGAGTGGGCTCCGCCTTACGAGGTCATCGCCGAAGAGGTGCTGCGTCGGTGGTGGGTGGGCGAAGGGCAGGTGCTCGTGCGCCTGGGCGTGCCCCTCGATGATCTGACCTCGTCGAGAGACGCCTGGCTCGCTTCTGAGCACGTGAAGGCGGCGGCCGCGCAGGCCATGCGGGTGTTGGTGTGCGTCGAGGGGTTGATTCGCAGCGGCGCCGTTTCGTCGCCCGCGGCCGATGAAACTGACGCCTTTGGTCGGCTGGCAGACTCACTTCTTGAGAAAGCCAAGATTGAGCTCGCCTGAGTTGGATCGCCTGGGCCTTGGTGTGAGAAGGTGGGCGGCCCCTTTTTCTCTTTCGCAGGAGCCGTTCTCATGGCCGCCGTCAGACCCGCTGTCGTTTCAGTACCCGCTGCGCCGCCCAAGCCGGTGGTCGCACCGGTCGTCGTCGCCGCGCACACCGTCGTCGCGGTGACTCCGGCGAGCACCCCGACCAGCACGCCGATCAGCGACGTTTTCGTCTCGAGCAACGCGGCGAAGCCGAGCACGCAGGTGATCGAGCTCGGCGCGCAAAAGCTCGACCCGACCACGCCCTTCGAAGTGACAGGCATCGACCGCAGCCGCCCCATCGCCTACGTCGAAGCGAAGACCCTCGACGGCAAACCGGTCACCGTGCACGTCGGCGCCGACGCGCAGAAGGCACAGGCGTTCGGCTCGGCCGCCAACCCCGGCTTCGACAAGCCGCTCTTCGGCGACGTGCTGCTCACCGGCGACAGCAAGGTCACCTCGGTCAAAATTCACTACGCCGACCCGACGGCTTCGAACGTCGACTACTTTTCAATCAACCCGGCCAAGCAAGGCATGGTCGACGGCCAGGAAATGCGCCTCGCGTTGCCTCCGAACCGCGCCACGGGTGAAGAGATTCAGGTCATCGAGGTCTCGTACTGGGCCCCCGTTCGCCAGTGGAACCTCACGACCGGCCGCGAAGAGAAGCCCACGTATTCTGATTGGTACGTCGACGATCGCCACCTGCAGCACAAGTTCATCGACCCCAACCAAGACGCGGGCAACGTGCCCGAGGTCGACAACATCTACCCGTCGAACAGCAATGACCCCGGCTCACTCGGCCCCGCCGGCGCGGCCATTCGCATCGTCGCCGAGAGCAAGAAAATCCCCTCCACCGAGCGGGCGATGACGGTGCAGTGGGTCAAGGTCACCTACAAGCCCAAAGACACCGAGGTGAAGACCCAGAGCTTCAAGGGCGAGGCGCTGCCCAACGGAGAATGGAAGGGCAAGTGGATCAACACCGGCGAGAGGATCGCGCTCAACCTCGAGCCCGGTCGCGCCGTCGACCGCGTCGAGATTCACTGGTCAGACAAGCCCGATGACTACGGCTACGAGACCCCCGGCAAGTGGGCGGTCGGCACGCTGCAGATCGATGGCAAGACGGTCGGTACGGCCCGCGAGCACGTCGGCAGCCCCGCGTGGCAGTTCTTCGAGGGCAATGGCATGAAGGGCAACAAGCTTGAGCTGCTCGCGCAAGACTCGCCGATCAAGCTGTTCGAAGTGAACGTTCACTACAAGAAGTGACGGTGTTTCACGAGGGGCCGAAGGGCCCTTCGTGCCCACCAGGGCGAACGGGCTTCAGGTTCGCTTAGACGGCGTCGGTGTTGACTAGGCGCTTGTAGAAGGCCTGGAGCTCGGCGTCTGAGGTGAACTTCGGAGCGTTGTTGGTGAGGGCGCGAAACACCCGCTCGAAGGTCGCCAAGTCGAGCAGCCGCAGTGTCAAGCTGCTGCCGTCTTTGCCGACGAAGCGCGCGCCGGTGGTGAGCTCGCCCTTCTCGAAGCGCACGAAGCGCTGGTGCGGCCGCTGGGTGTCTCGAAAGCGAAGCTCGGGGCGCTCATCAAAGTACTCCACGTTGCCCGCGATGGTCGGCGCCGGCACCGAGAGCCGCGTCGGGTCTTCGACCCAATACACGGTGTTGAAATCGATTCGCGGCGCCCTCACGGCGTGACTCCCAACAACGGCGCCGCCTGCTTCCAGTTCTGCGCGACCACGATGGCTTGCTCGAGCGACTTGTCTCCGATTTTCGAGATACCCTGCGCCTTGAGCAGGGTGATCAGCTCGGCCTTCTTGTCTTCGCTCTGCACGATGGCGTGGGTGAAGGTCGACGCGCGAACTCCAGAGCGAAACATCGCCTCGTTGCCGAACGCGAAGTTGGTCGAGGGCCCGGTGGTGCCGCCCCACGACGGGGTGGCTTCAATCGCCGCCACCAGCTTGTCGACGACCTTGCGGTCTGAATAGCTGCACTGCTCGTTGCCAATGTAGGTGACCGCCTGGCTGCTGGTGACCAAACCCTTGGTCACTTCTGAGCGCGAGACGTTGTTTCCGAAGCAGTCAGACGGGTACGCGTGCCAATCGGTGCGCGAGAGCAGCTCGGTCAAAGGGGCACCGGTCGTCACCAGCTGCGCTTGCCCCGCGGCGAACGAGTTGCCGATGGGCGCGTCGTTGTTGAACGCGTGGGTGGTGAGCAGCCGGGTGAAGGCATAGTTCGAGCCGCCGGTTCGCTCATCAGAGGTCGACGACGCGCCGGGCCGGTGAATGCCGCGGCCGTAGCGCTCATTGGTGCTCATCAAGCCATCGCTGCCCAAGATGCGAGCGATAGAATCGAGCTGGCCGACACCGACCATTAGGCCGCGAACGCCAGCCTTTTGGTACGACTCGCCCAGCGCCGGGTCGACCAACGTCACATGCCCGGGGAAGACCTCTTTGACCGTGGCCTTGGCCAGGCGAGCGGCGTCGATGCCCGCGGCGCTCAGCGCGGTGTTCATCTCGTCGACGGTGAGGCCGGCGAGTTTCGGGCCCAGCTCTTCTTCGGCCTTGGGCGCCACCACGTGGAGCAGCTCGAGGCGCTTGGTCTTCTCGATTTGAGTCGCGTCGGCGTCAGCGAACAACGGCTCGAGGCCCAGCGCTTTCGTCGCGGCGTCGAAGTTGGTCTTTCGCTCGGCGTCGGTCGCGCCGAACACCCGCACGCGCAGCCGGTCGCGGTAGGCCTGGCTGGCGCTGCCGGTCGGCAAGAACTCGACGGTGTACTTGCCGGGCACTTCGACCTTGTTGGTCATCACGTTGCCAGAGTCGTTCATCGGCCTGTACGGGTCTTTGGCGTCGAGGCGGGTCGCGCCGTCTTTGAACTCGGCGTGCTCGACTTGAAACGGCACGGTACTGGCGCCGGCGAACGCGTTGGCCTTGAACTTGTCAGAGAGCGCCTTAGACGCGTCTTCGGTGAGGCGCATCGACAGCTCAGTGCCTGGCAGCGAGTCGGGGTTGACGATTTGGCGGGCACGAACCTCCATGCCCTCGAGCGCGCCGCCATCGAGCCAGAAGGCACGACCACCGGCGGTGGCTCCGATTTGGGTCAGCTTGTCGACGGGCAGTCGGGTCGAGACCTGCAGTGACGGCGGGCTCGACGCCGAGGGTGCGATCGGGGTGGCGGCGCTGGGCTCGAATTCTGAGTCGGCCCGGCCGACGTTGACGTTGACGGTGCCGGGCGTACCCGCAGCCCATGGGCCCGGCATCGCGGGCTTGGTTTCAGGGACGACCGGGTCAACGGTGTCGGCGGTATCGGTCGGCTTCGGAGTGACGGGGACGTTCGCGACGGTAGCGCCGGTGACAGGGGGCATGGGGTGGCGAACCTACATCAGACACCCTGGGCTCGAAAAGGCGTTGGCCGGCGCCAAGTACCTGAAATGAATCAGGAGTCGGGTTCAGACCAGAGAATTGTCACCCTCGAAGCGTGGGCATCAGGCCTGGGTCATTGGTCGAAGCGAAGTCGCGCTCGAACCAAGTGCGCGCTCGCCCCAGAGTGCGGTGTGATGCACCGATGATGACGAGTGACACGAACATTGGCTGGAGCGGGTGGCGCCGCCTTGAGGAATGGGCACTGCCGAAGAAACACCGGCAGGCCATTCACGCAATGTTCCTGCTCCGCTTGTGGACCTTCGGGTGCGTCATCGCCTTGGTGTTTGGCACGGTCGCGATGCGCGAACGGCTGTGGTGGTTGGTGGGCTGCATGTTTGGGGTCTTCTTCTGCGCGTTCGCGGGGTGGCTCACGCTGCGAAAGACCGAGCGAATTGCCGCCAGCATTCGGGTCACCCTGGTCTTGTTGGCCATACCCTTTTTCGGCGCGGGGTTGCTGCAGAACCCGTTCAACCCGCTGGTCGCTCCGTTCTTCGTGCTCTTACCGGTCACCGCCAGCTTCGCGCTCTCGCGCACCGAGAGTTTCTGGTGGTTGGCGGTCAGCGTGGTGCTCGTCGCGCTCAATGAGTGGTTGGGCGCGACGGGGCACCATCTGCAGGGCCCCCTTCGCCAACACCTCGGCGCCGTCGGGGCGGTGAACGTCGCCGCGCTCGTCATCGTGGTGGTCTCGACCTTTCGCTGGTTCATCGAGCTGCAACGGCTGACCGTCGAGCGGCTCGAGCGGTCGAACCAGGCAAAAGACACCTTTCTGGCGAACAGGGGCCACGAAATTCGCACGCCGATGAACGGAGTGCTCGGGCTCACCGACCTGCTCTTGACCACGCCATTGCAACCCGCCCAACGCGAGTCGCTCGAGCTGGTGCAGCGCAGCGGCACTGCGATGGTGACCTTGCTCAACGACATGCTCGATTTGTCGCGCGTCGAGCATGGTCGGCTCGCGGTGCGACCCATGCCCACAGACGTTCGCGCGCTCGCGACTGACGTGGTGGCGCTGTTCACCCCATTGGCGCGCAGCAAAGGCCTCTCGGTGCTCTGCGAGCTCGACGAGCGCACGCCTCCAGCGGTGATGGTCGACGGGTTGAGGCTGCGCCAAGTGTTGGCCAACCTGTTCAGCAATGCCGTGAAGTTCACCGATCGCGGGCAGGTCGTGCTTCAGGTGAGGTGCCATTCGGCGATCACGCCCGGCAGCGTCGAGCTCCGCTTCGAGGTTCGCGACACCGGCGTTGGCATCAGTGAAGACGCACGGCCTCGGCTCTTTCAGCCCTTCGAGCAAGGCGACGCTTCAACCACTCGGCGCTTCGGCGGCAGCGGCCTCGGGCTCGCGCTGTGTCAGAAGCTGGTCGGGCTGCTCGGCGGCGGCAGCATCGTCGTCGAGAGCGAGCGTGGCCGCGGCTCGTCGTTTGGGTTTTCGATATCGGCGCAGGTCACCGCCGCCGATGCGCAGGTGGCCTCGTCACCGTCACCGATACCTCAGCGGCCGCGGCTGCCGGTGTTGGTCGTCGACGACAACGCGATCAACGTTCGAGTCACCCGAGGTCTGGTCGAGCGGGCCGGGTTTCGAGTCGTCACCGCGAACAATGGCCGCGAGGCGCTCGAAGCCGTGCAACGCGAAGCCTTTGGCCTCGTTCTGATGGACTGCCACATGCCGGAGATGGATGGCTTCGAGGCCACCCGTCAGCTGCGAGCCGGAGATAGCACGCGCTCGCTGCCGGTGGTGGCGGTGACCGCGTCGGCACTCGAGACCGAGCGCGCGGCCTGCCTCGCTGCTGGCATGAATGACTGTCTGACCAAGCCACTGTCAGCCGTCGAGCTCAAACGCGTGCTGGCCATGGTCAGCTGAAGCGCAAAGGCCGGCTCCCTATTCAGCGCGGTAGACATCGCTGCCGTCGACCACGGTGACTTGCACCTTCGCCGAGATGAGGCCCTTGGGGTCTCCTTCGACAGGGTCGACCGGCAAGACCACGAAGTCGGCGTCGAAGCCGACCGCGAGCTGACCACGCTTGGTCTCGGCGAATGACGCGTAGGCCCCGCCCGTGGTGAACCCCGCGAGCGCTTCGAGGGCAGTCACTTTTTGCTCGGGGTGCCAGCCACCCACCGGTTGGCCCTGCTGATCTTGCCGGGTTCGCGCTGAATACAAGCCCCACAGCGGGTTCGGGTCTTCGACGGGAAAATCGCTGCCGAACGCGACGTGCGCGCCGGTCTCGAGCACGGAGCGCCAGGCGTAGGCGAAGCGAATGCGCTCGGCTCCGACCCGCTGCTCGGCCCAGGGCATGTCACTGGTCGCGTGGGTCGGCTGAAAGCTGGCGATGAGCCCCGACTTCGCGAACCTCGGCACGTCGGTTGGGCTGAGAATCTGCGCGTGCTCGACGCGATGCCGGCCTTCGGGCCCCAGCTTCGAGAGGGTCTCGATGACGAGCGAGTTGGCGCGGTCTCCGATGGCGTGCACCGCGACTTGAAAGCCGCGGGCCGCGAACTGCTTGGCCTTGGCCTCGAGCTGATCAGGGGTGATCAACAGCAAGCCCGTCTGATCAGCCGCGTCACTGTACGGAGCCGCCATCGCCGCTCCGCGCGACCCCAGCGCCCCGTCGGCGAGCAACTTCACCGCGCGCATCTCGAGGTGGCGCCCCGCAAAAGGGCCCAGGCCCAGGTAGGTCTCGGCCTCACTGCCCTGCCCGTCGGCCATCGCGTAGACCCGAATCGGCAGCACGCCCACCGCGTCCCAGCTCTGCAGCAACTTGAAGGTCGCCAGGTCCATGCCCGCGTCGTGCACCTGGGTCAGCCCCAGCCGGGCGCAGGTCTCGATCGCCACTTTGAGCCGCCGCTGCGCCACCGCCTCGCTCGCCTCGGGGATCTTGCCGTTCAGCAGATCCATCGCGTTGTCGATGAGCACTCCGGTGGGTTCGCCCTTCGCGTCGCGCTCGATGCGGCCACCAGCGGGGTCTTTGGTCGCGGCCGTGATGCCCGCGCGTCGCAGCCCCTCTGAGCTCAGCCACGCCGCGTGGCCGTCGATGCGCGAGAGGTACACCGGCACGTTCGGCACCACCGCGTCGAGGCTGGCCTTCGTCGGGTACGCCTTCACCACCCAGTCGTTCTGATCCCACCCTCGGCCGACGAGCCAGTCACCCTCGTGCGCCGCGGGGTTCTTCACCGCCGCCGCGACCAGGGCCGCCGCTTCGGCTTCGGTGTGCGCATCGTTGAGCGCGGCGATCGACAACGAGCGACCCAGCGACGCGAGGTGCACGTGCGAGTCGATCAACCCCGGCACGATGGTGGAGTCGGGGAACGCCTCGACCGCAGCGTCAGACCCGGCGATCTCGAGGGCCTCGCGCTTGCTACCGATGAACAGCACCTTGCCCTCGCGCATCACCAACGCCTCGGCGGTCGGCTGCGCCGGGTTCATGGTGTGAATCAGCCGCGCCGAGAACACCACGTTGCGAATGGCCATCTGACCCTCAGGCGGGCGGTGCACGCACGCGCAGAGCACGAGCGCGAGGAGCAGCCGCTTCACGGCAAGACCGGTTCGGCGCTGTAGGTCGACTCGCCGGTCAACGACTCGAGAAACACCTTCACGTCAGCCGCGTCTTTCGCCGAGAGCTTGACCGCTTTGTATGAAGCCTCGCGCTTCTCGTCTTTCGCGGGGCCTGAGGCCATCTGTGCGATGGCGGCCTCGAGAGTCTTCGCGCTGCCGTCGTGAAAATACGGAGCCGTGAGCGCCACGTTTCGCAGTGAGGGCGTCATGAACTTGCCGACATCGGCCCCGTCTTTGGTCGCGTCTTTTCGCCCCTCGTCAGCGCCAACCGGCAGCACGACGTGAAACGCGAAGTCACTGAACATCGGAGGCACGTGGCAGGTGCCGCAGCCCGAGGCGAGAAACACCTTCTGCCCGTGCTGTTGCTGCTTGCTGAGCGCGGCGGTGTCTCCGTTCGAGAACTTGTCCCACGGTGAATTGCCCGAGCTGAGCACCCGAAAGAACGAGGCCAAGGCCTTGGGCACGTTGGTCGCCGTGGCGGGCTCGTTGAACGCGCGGGTGAACAGCGCCTTGTAGGTGGGCACCGCGTTGAGCTTGGTGGCGACCTCGGCCGGGTCGGCGCCGAGCTGGCCCTTCCACGCCGCGGCGCTGACGGCTTCGAGGGTCGGCATGCGACCGTCCCAGTAGAACATCGGGTGGGGGCCCAGGTTCAGCACCGAGGGGGAGTTGCGCTTGTTCGGCGAACCACCGAGCTTGGCGTCGAGCGCGTTGCCCGAGGTGTAGGCCTTGTCGATGTGGTGGCAGGCGGCGCAGGCCATCGAGTCGTCTTTCGAGAGCCGTTTGTCGAAGAACAGCGTGTACCCGAGGTCGGCTTTCTCGGCGGTGAGCGGGTTGTCATCGGGCGCTTTGACCTCGGGCAAGCCCTTGGGCATCGCCGGCAAGGCAGGCGCCGCGGCGAGCTCGATCTTCGGCTCGACCGGAGCCGGGGGCGCTGCAGGCGCAGGTTCGGCCTTCGCAACCGGCTCGGGGGCCGGCGGGGGCGCGCTCTTGCAGCTCGAAAACGACAACACCACCATCAGCGCCAGGGTCACTCGGTTCATGCGGCGGACCTTACCCGCCACCCTTGGCGGCGTGATGCTCAATCTTCTTCTCGATTCGGGAGTCAGGCACCAGCCAGATCAGCGCCACCGACAGCAGCAGCCCGACCGCGAGAGACGGCTGTACGAAAGCCATCGGCACCGCGGCGAGGTTCAAGACCACTGAGAGCAGCCCCTTCTTGTCTTGGCCGACCGCCTTGGCCAGCGCCGAGCCAGGCCCTTCACCCCTGATGATGGTCTGTTGCAACACGTAGTAGGCCACCCCGCACATCAGCAGCACGAACGCGTAGAGCGCGGTGGGGGCCTGGGCCAGGTGGCTCTCGCCCATCCACTCCGTGGTGAAGGGCACCAGAGAGAGCCAAAACAGCAAGAACAGGTTCGCCCACAAGGTACGACCGGTCACCTGCTGGGCCAGCTGCAGCATGTGGTGATGGTTGTTCCAATAAATGCCGACGAAGATGAAGCTCAGCACATAGCTGGCCAGCACCGGCAACACGGGCAGCAGGGCTGCGAAGTCTTCTCCGTGGGGCACCTTGAGCTCGAGCACCATGATGGTGATCAAGATGGCAATGACGCCGTCGCTGAATGCCTCGACCCGACCCTTGTGCATACGTGATGGATAGCGCGAGTCGGGGCTGCACACGCTATGTTCTGAAAGGCCGTGGCGCAGACGCTCGAGGGAGAGATCCCTCACCGCAAGATTGGAGAGTACGAGATCACCGCGCGCATCGGCGTCGGTGGCATGGGCGTGGTGTACGAAGGCAAGCAACCGCTGATCGGCAAGCGGGTCGCGGTGAAGGTGTTGTTGCCGTCGTTCTCGCGCGAAAAAGAGCTCGTCGAGCGCTTCATCGCCGAGGCCCGCGCGGTGAACGAGATTCGGCACCGGGGCATCGTCGACATCTTCGGCATGGGTCAGCTGCCCGACGGCTCGCACTACCTCGTCATGGAGTACCTCGAAGGTGAGCCCTTCGACCGGCTGATCAAGCGACGCGGCGGCGAGATGCCGATCGGCGAGGTGTTGGGCCTGATGGAGGAGATTCTCGACGCGCTCGACGCCGCCCACGCCGCCGGCATCATTCACCGCGACATCAAGCCGTCGAACCTGTTCTTGGTGAACGGTGGCCGCGGCCGCAGCTACGTCAAGCTGCTCGACTTCGGCATCGCCAAGCTCGGCGTCAGCAACAACAGCGACACGCCGCAGACCCGCGCGTCGGTGATCATGGGCACGCCTGACTACATCTCGCCCGAGCAGGCCCGAGGCAGGCCGATCAGCGCCCGCACCGACATTTATGCGCTGGGCGTGGTGCTCTTCGAGATGCTCACCGGCGAGCGGCCCTTTCAAGGCGAGAACACCCTCGCCACGATGTGGATGCACGTCGAAGACGCGGCGCCCTCGGCGAGCGACCTGCGCCCCGACATACCCCCGCAGCTCGATGAGCTGATTTTGTGGGCGATGGAGAAAGACCCCGCCAAGCGCCCTCAAAGCGCGGAGGACATGCGGGCCCACATCGAGTCGATTCGCGCCTCGCTGCTGCCCGGCACCGCCAGCATGACGCCCTCGCCGCTGACCGGGCGAGAGATCTTGTCACCCGGGGGGTCGACGCCGTCTGGGCTACGGCGCCCAGGCACGCCCTCGCCCGTGCGCGTTCGCACGCCGATGCCGAAGCCCGATGCCAACCCCGGCGTGGGGCCGCCCCGAAAATCGAACCAGGCCGCGGTGCCAGTGCTGCCCGACGGAGGCCGGCCCCAGTCGGCGCAAGAGACGCGACTGGCACCCCTGCCCGCTTTCGACGAGGAGGCGCGCACCAACCTGGTGCGACCGCAGGCCGACCTCCAGGCTGATCTCCAGGCGAAGATCACCACCGCCCCCGAGCGCGACGCGGTCAGCCGCCAACGCACGTCGGGCGACGTCGAGAATGAGCTGTTCGATGATGTGCTGCCCAAGCGCGGCAACGGCGGCCTGATCGCGGCGGTGGTCGTGCTGGTGGTGCTCGCGGTAGTGGCCGTGGTGCTGGTGGTGCAAGAGCTCAGGGCGCCGGGCAAAGACCCGAGCCCGCCGACGCCCATCGAGCCGGTGCAGGTCGCGCCAGTGAGACCCGCGGTCGAGGTCGTGCCGGTCGCGCCCAAGCCACCGGTCGTCGATAGGCCGCCGGCGGTCACGGTCAAACCAGTGGGCAAGGGCCCCGTCGAGGGGCCGCCTGATCAACCGCCGAAGCCAAATATCACGGTCGACAAGCCGGTCGACAAGCCGGTCGCCACGACGGTGCCGAGGGTGAAGCCGCCCGTTGAGAAGCCGGTGCCCAAGGGCATCAGTGCGCAGCAACTCGAGAGCCGCCTCGCGAAGCTCGAAGCGAAGTTGGCCGCGCGCGACGCACAGTCAGGCGAACCCGACAAGGTGCTGCGCACGTTTATTGGCCAGGCGAAGAAGCAGGTCGCGAGCGCACAAAGCGAAAGTGACCGCCGCGATGCTTCGAAATTTCTCGATGACGTCGCCGAACAGCTCGGCCAGTGATCTCACGCAGCGAGCGCTCGCATAAATTTGTTCTCGCGGTGCAATCGCGTCGCGTTGTTCAGCGCGATTCACCACCGTCAGCGCGAAAATGCTCTTCTGATTTCGTGATCATCGTTTGACTTCGATCAACGAAATTTGAGACAAGCGCATTTCCAGTCGCGGTGAAGGCAGTGGGGGCGCACAACAGTGTGAGGGTGCGATGGACGAGCGTGAACGCGTGATTCGCGATCTCGAAGAGCATCAATTCGAGCTCGAAATTCAAAATCAGCAGTTGCGAGAAGCCCAACTCGAGCTCGAAGCCGCGGCCCTGCGTTACGCCGACCTCTACGATTTTGCTCCCGCCGCCTACTGCACGCTGAGCCCCGCTGGTGAGCTGCTCGAAGCAAACCTCTCATGTGCGAATCTGCTCGGGGGCGACCGACTGGCGCTCAAAGGGTACCCGTTGATCGAGATGGTGATCAGCGATGATCGCCGCCTGATGCTCGATCACCTGCTGGCCTGTCGTACGGCCGACAAGAACGTCACCGTCGAGCTGCACCTCCAGCCGCCCCGACGGCCCCTGATGATGGTGCAGCTGCTCAGCTGCCCTTCAGAGGGCCAACGCCGCGGGTATCGCACGGTGATCAGCGACATCACTGACCGCAAGCACGCCGAAGAGACGCTGCGAATGGCGCTCCGCACCCGGCAAGACTTCTTGGCCATCGTCGCGCATGACCTGCGAAACCCGCTGAACACCATCTTGATGGCGACCGACGCGCTGCTGCGGCGCGCGCCGGCCGAAGAGCGCCGGTCGGTCGGCCGTTTTCAGCTCGAGACGGTCAAAGAGGCGTCGCGTCGAATGACCCGCCTGCTGGCCGACCTGCTCGACCTCTCGAGCATGGACGCGGGGCACCTCTCCATCGACCCCGAGCACCATAACATTCGCGAGCTCATCACCGCGTCGATCAACCTCGTCGGGCCGGTGGCCCTCGAAAAGACGCAGCGGCTCATACAGTTGGGTGAAGGCACCTTGTTCGCCTGGTGTGACCGCGAGCGAACCATTCAAGCGCTGCTCAACCTGCTCACCAACGCGGTGAAGTTCACGCCCTCCGGCGGCACCATCTCAGTCGAGGCCCACACCAGCGCCGAGGGCGTGCTGGTCGAGGTTCGCGACACCGGTACCGGCATCGAGCCGCACCAGCTGCCGATGCTCTTTCACCCCTACTGGCAGGCCGACAAACGCCACAAAATCGGCACCGGGCTCGGGCTCTCCATCGCCAAGGGCATCGTCGAGGGGCACGGCGGGCGCATCTGGGCAGAGAGCACCCGCGGCGTGGGCAGCGTCTTCTGCTTTACGCTCCCCGCCACCGCGCAGCTGCAACACTGATTACTCGACGTCGGTGTCAACGACCTCGTCTGCGTCTTCGTCTTCTTCATCCTCATCGTCGTCGTCTGCATCGGCTTCATCGTCGTCGTTGACCGCGTCGGTTTCTTGCGCGGCGTTCTTGACGGCCTCGGCGCGGGCCGGCGCGGTCACGCGCTCCCGGGTCTCTTCTTCGAGCACTTCTTGCCGGGTCTCGTCGTCGACCACCGATTCGCCCTGGTCTCGAGCGCCGGTCGAGGTTTGGCGCCCGCTTCGTGCGCTCGACGTCGCCGTTCGGGTCGGTGCCGCCACCTTGCGGCTGGTACGTGCCGAGCGCTTCGACGACGTGGCTGAGGGCGTTTTACGAGCGGTACGGCCCCGCGCCGACGACGCGCTGGCCTTGCGGGTGGCCCTTTTCGCGGGAGCCCTTTTCGCGGGGCTCTTCTTCTTCGAGCTCGGTTTCTTCGTCATCTTCTTCATTGCGCGTTTCGCGGCCACGGTTGAGCTCCTCTTGGGGTGATGGCGAGCGCACCGGCCTCGCCACTGTCGGCACTGCCTCGCAGCAACGTGCATGCCGAGCGCACCTCGCGCGGCCTGGAGCTGCGAAGAGCCTTCAGTTGGTGAACGGCGGCACTGTGGCGAATTGTCTTTCGCGCTGGCCCGGCTTCAGAAATGTCTCACCCCGCACATGACCCGTGTCAAACCGCGCGTGGCCCGACGACTCGGCTGGAGCCTGACCTTCGCATTCTCGGCGGTGGCCGTGCTGCGGGCGGCGACCGCGGCGGGCCCGGTGCCGGCGGCCCCCATCTCGGTCGAGCAAGCGCACCAGGCCTACGAAGCCCTCACCGCCAAAGAGCCCGAGTTTCGCGCAAAGGCGGCCGAGAATTTTCCCTCCGATGCCTGGAGCCGCGATGACGACTTCTCGGCCTCTGAGCGTGGGCTCGCCGGCAGCTGGGCCAATGACCATGGCGTGCGCCGCCAAGACGTCTTCGGAAGCATCGACCAGGGCATGCGCGCCCACTGGTTGCTGCCGCCAGACGTGCCGCAGCCCATCACCCGCGTGACCCCCTGTAAACCGCGAGCGATGGAATGAGCCAGCCCTCGACCCGCGCCGCGTTCTTCACCCTCGTCGCCCTGCTGGCGTGCTGGCCGTACCTCTCGAGCGCCGGAGCGGCGAACGACTTTCGCGACGCCCAGGTGCTCGACCACTACGAGTCGACCGCGCGCCGAACCGTGCTCGACTACGGCCAACTGCCACTGTGGAACCCGTATTCGTGCGGCGGGCTCTACGCGCTGGGCTCTCCGCAGACGCGCTTCGCTTCTCCCACCTTTCTGGCGACCCTGGCGCTGGGCACCTCGAGGGCCGGGGCGCTGATTCAGTGGCTCTTGGTCTTGTTGGCGCTCGAGGGCACCTACCGGGTGCTGCGCTCGCACCGGGTCAACCGCCTCTCGGCGATGCTGGCCGCGCCGGTGTTCGGCCTCAGCGGTATTTTCGCGTGCGCCCCCTTCTTGGGCTGGGTGAGCTTCTGCGGGTTCGCCGCGTTGCCGTGGGCGGTGTGGGGTACCCAACAGGCGCTGCGAGGCCGGCGCTGGGGCGTGCCGCTGGTCGCTGCTTGTGTCGCGTTCATGGCGGGGTTCGGGGGCACCTACACCCTGCCCCTCACCGCGCTGGCGTGTGCCGCGCAGTTCGCCGCGCCCCTCTTTCACGGGCGATACGAGCGGGTCGTGCGCGTCGCGGGCTCGCTGGCCCTCGCCACGGTGGGGCTCTCGGCGTTTCGCCTGCTGCCAATCTGGGAGACCCTGAGCCATGCGCCCAGAACCGTGGCCTCGCTCGAGAGCCACGGCCTGCCTGAGATTGGCGGCCTGCTCTTCGGGGTGAGCGCGCCCTTCTTCTCGCCGGAGTGCTGGTATCTGGTCGGGGCTCCGGCGGCGGTGCTGGCGGCGTTCGAGCTGGCGCACCGGCGGGCCTGGTGGCTCGTCGCCGCGGCAGTCGCCTGTCTGTGGGTCGCGATGGGCCAGGCGCTGCCGGTCTCGCTGTACGGCCTGCTGCGAGGGCTGCCGCTGTTCAACATGCTGCGTTCGCCCGAGCGGTTCTTGGTGCTGGGCGGGCTCATCATCGCGCTGGGGGCTGGTCGGGCGCTCACCTCGATGATGGCGCGGGCCCGGCACGATGCCCGGCTGCGCTGGCTGGTGCGCGCGGCAGTGCTCGCGTTGCTGGTGAACGCCGCGATGCTCATCGCCAACTTCGACGCAGCGGCGCGGGTGCGCTCGTTGGTCGCGGCGCCGATTGAAGTGCAGCAGCCCTTTCATCAGGCCCGGGGCAACCGCTGGGCAGTCAGCGAGTTCGGCGCGCAAAACCTGGGCTCGCTCTCGTGCTGGGAGGCCTACCCGGTGCCGCAGTCACCGCTGCTCCGCGCCGGTGCACCTGAAGAGGCGTGGCTCGAGGCGCCCGCGGCGGGCTCGATGCAAACGCGCTCGTGGTCGCCGAACCGGCTCGCGTACCAGGTGAAGCTCACTGCGCCGACCACGGTGGTGGTCAATCAGAACCACCACTCCGGGTGGCGGGCCTCGGTGGGCACGGTGGTGAACAAAGAGGGGCTGTTGGCGGTCGAGCTGCCGGCGGGTGAGCATGCGTTGACGCTCTCGTTTCGCCCACGCTCGGCGGTGGTCGGCTTCACCGTGTCATTGCTGATGCTGGTGGCGTTGGGGCTCGCGCTGCGTTTCTCGAGCGGGGTGCTGGTGGTACCGCTGATCATCGGAGCGGTGCAGTTCGCCTTGATTGACGAGCCCTGGTCGAAGCCGCTGGCGCGTGGGCCCGAGGGTGAAGAAGTCATCGTGACGGCGCCGCCACCCGGCGCGCGCGTGCTCGACGTCGACTTCGAGGGCGGGGTTCGGCTCGAGGCGGCGAGCGCTGCGCGCTTGGCCCCTGACCGGCTGCGGCTCGAGCTCGATTGGTCGGTGCCGAAGCACGCGCTCTCGACGCTCGGCATCTTCGTGCACTTCGAGCCGAAAGACGCCACGTCGTTCAACGGAGATCACCCGTTCATCTCCGATGCGCTCACCTTCGAAGAGCTGCCCGTCGGCCTGACCGCCCGTGACATCATGGTGGTGAGCGTGCCCCCCGAGGCCCGGGGCAAAGCGCTCACCATCTGGGCCGGCGTGTGGGCGCTGCGGGGTGATGGTGCGCGGCAGCAGGTGCTGACCCCCACCGGA
>JANLPS010000216.1:0-12401 GCA_031367385.1 Archangium sp.
ATCACCGCCATGCCGCTGAGCATTCGCGCGGTGAGCGGCTCGTTGAGCAGCGCCACTCCCAGCAGCACTGACACCAGCGGGTTGACCACGCCGAAGCTCCCGGCGCGCGCGGCCGGCCAATCGCGAACGACCATCGCATAAGCCACGAAGCCGCCCACCGAGGCCACGGTGCTCAACACCACCATCGCCGAGAGTGAGGTGACCGTGACCTGCGCGTGAACGAACCCAACGCCGCTCAGCAGCGCAAGGCTCGCCGCCGCCGCCGAGCCGGCCGCCATCTGTACGCAGATTTGCGCGAACAGCCCCACCGGCCGCAACGACTGCGCTCGCTTCTGCACCAGGCTCCCGCCCGCGAAGAAGAAGGTCGCCACCAGCAACGCGGCAATGCCCAATGCATCGGCATGAACCCCCTCGCGATCGGGCCAAAGCAGGAGCGCGACCCCCAACACGCCTCCGGCCACGCCCCACCAGGTGCGCCCGGGAGTTCGAGGGGCCGCCGGGTCCCACCAGCCGAGGCTGCCGAGGGCTGCGAGCCACACCGACCCCAGCGAGTGCACGACGCCGGTGATGCCCGAAGCGACGGTGCGCTGCGCGAAGGCAGTCAAAGCGTTGCTGCCGCTCATCAACAGCACGCCCACCAATGCGAACCGGGCCAGCTGCCACCCGCGGGGAAACACGTCGCCTCGAAGCCGCGCCATCGCCAGGCAAATCATCGAAGCGACGACGCACCGAATCGCCACCAACCCGAAGGGCGTGAACGAACCGAGTGCGAGCCGAATGAAGAGGTAGCTCGAGCCCCACGCGGCCACGACGGTGAAAAACGCGAACCAGGTACGACGCACACGGCGGGGCTACCACACCCCCGTTCGTCCTGAGCGAAGTCGAGAAACCCCTACCGCCCGGTCACATTCAACGCGCCGCCCGTCAGAGAAAACACCCGCCCCTGCCGGTCGATCGCCACCGGCGTGTACGCAGCAGCCCAGGTCGCGTGCAGCACCCGGGAGTCACGCAGCGAGCCATCGGGCTTGATCGCGTAGAGCGAGCCATCTTCATTGTTCGCGTACGCCACGCCCTTCGAATCGATCGCGACAGAATTCACGCACCACTCGAACCCATTCTGATTTTTCTCCGACGTGCTCTTGTTGTGAAACCCGCTCTCGACGGTGAGCTCGGGTGAAAGCCTCGTGATCGCAAAGGGCCCGTTGCCGCTCGAGTCGCGCAGCCCGTAGTGGTTGTCTTTGAGCACGATGGAGTACGTGCCGTCATGACTCACCACCGCCGGAGTCACGTCCCACCCGAAGTCGTACGTGCCGAGCACTTCACCGCTCGAGCCGAAGTGAAAGAGGTGGCCCCGCGCCTCATTGTAAAGCGTCTCAGCGCCATAGAGCACCGTGCCATCGGGCAACACCACCGGGCTCGAGGTCGCATCGTCATCAGCCGCACCCGCCGGCAACTGGTTTGTCCACGGGTCGACGCCCTTGGTCGAGCCGATGCAGCAGTGGCCTCGAGTCGGTTTCCCACCGTCAGGAGCGGGGCATTGGGCATCATCGGGCACCCGTTCACCGCACCCGTCGGCCAGCTGGCCGCGAAGCGACGTGGCCCACTTCACCTTGAGGTCTGGCGTCAACGCGACGACCCACGCATACAGCGGCGAGTCATCGGTTCGGCTGACGGTGAAGATCGTGCCGTCGGGCCCAATCGCCGGAGCCACGTTGAAAGGAGCTCGCTGTCGCCCGCACGAAGTGGTGGGCGTGGGCCGAACACCTCCGTCGGCGTACAGCGCGGGGATGGGCCCAGTGTAGAAATGCACGCACAAGTCGTCGGCTCCGGGCGCTTGCGCAACCATGGAGTCGTACGGCACCGAGCTCACCTCGCCCGACCCGCTCACACGCACGAGGTGGGCGGTCGGAGCGCTCGAGTCGTAGACCAAGACGTTGAAAAAGACCGAGCCCGTCGAATCGATGGTCAGGGGGCCGGTGACGAACCGTTCGGCGCGCTCGTCTCCGGGCAGCGATGGCGTGATCTTCGCCAACATCGTGCCGGAGCGCCGATCGACTTTGAAGATCGAGCCATTGCTCCCGGGCACATAGAGAAAATCGCCGAACACCGCCGGGTGAAAAAGGGCCTCCCACTTCGTCAAGAACAGGGGCACCGGCTTCCAGTCGCTCTCGAAGCGCCAGGCTTTCGCGAGCGTGCCATTCGACCAGACCAGGTGCGTCTCACCCCACGTCACCTCAGCCCAGGCACCGAACCCGCAGTCACCTTGCGTCGTGTCGTCGCATTCGGGCTGCGTGCCGATCTTCTCCAGCATGTAGATGTCGTCGCCGACCAGCAGCGGCGATTGGTAGTGCACCGGCAAGTACCCCAATTGCCGCGCGACCTGCCCGGCAAAGGGGTCTGCGGTGAAAGAACCCAATTCACGGTTGAGTGGTTGCCCCTCGACACAGCCCTGCTGACTGGTGTGGCTCGAGTCGCGCCCCGATTGCGACCAGTCGCAGAGGGGGTTGGAGGCTGTCGTGCACGCCGCGAGAAACACCGTCATTGCGACAGGCGAGGTCTTCACTCCAGACAGATCGCGCCAAACGGCATCGCATATCGAAGAAAGTTTCAGATCACCGGCGGCCGACGCAGCTGCGTGCCCTGCTCGTAGGCATACCCGAGCCGGAGCAGCGTGCCTTCGCTCCAGGGCCCGGCGAAGAACAGCAACCCCACCGGCAGGCCCTGCACCTCACCCATCGGCACCGTCAGTGACGGGTACCCCGCCACCGCAGCGATCGAGTACGACGACGCCCCGCCCACGTCTCCGTAAACCGGGTCAATCAGCCACGCGGGGTCCATCGTCGGAGCGATGATCGCGTCGAGCCGGTGCTTCTTCATCACCGCATCGATGCCCTTGCCCCGCGACAGCGTGCGGCAGGTCTCCAGCGCCTGCTTGTAGGCCTGACCGCTCAGCGGCCCCTTCGCCTGGGCCTGCTCGAAGAGCTCTTGACCGAACTGCGGCAGCTCGCGCTCAGCGTTCTTCGCATTGAAGGCGATGACGTCGGCCAGCGTCTTCACTGCCGCCCCGGGCCGTCGTGACGCCAGGTACGAGGCCATGCCCGCCTTCAGCTCGGTCAGCAGCACCTCGACCTCAGGCTTGTTCAGCGCCTCGACCGGCAGCTCGATCGGGTCGACCAGCACCGCTCCCAGCCGCTTCAAGTCGGCCCGCGCCGCATCGAGCAGCCGCACGACTCCAGGCATCGCGCTCATCAGCTTCACCGCGATACCGATGCGCGCACCCTTGAGCCCGTCGCGATCGAGAAACCGGGCGTAGTCTTTCTCGGCCTTGCGGCTCGCCACGCGCGTCGCCGCGTCTTCGGCGTCGTCACCCACCATCGCACCCAACAGCAGCGCGGCATCTTCGACCGTTCGAGTCATCGGGCCCGGCGTGTCTTGGCTGGCGGAGATGGGAATGATGCCGCTGCGGCTCAGCAACCCCACCGTCGGCTTGAGCCCCACCAAGCCCTGCGCCGAGGCCGGAGCCACGATCGACCCATCGGTCTCGGTGCCCACGGCCGCCGCGCACAGATCAGCCGCCACCGCGATGCCAGACCCCGAGCTCGAACCCAACGGGCTGCGCTCGAGCGCATAGGGGTTGCGACCCTGCCCGCCTCGCGCGCTCCAACCCGAGGTCGAACGGGTCGACCGAATGTTCGCCCACTCCGACAAGTTGCTCTTGGCCAGCACCACCGCGCCCGCCGCTCGCAGCGCCGCCACGACGAACGCGTCTCTGGGCGCCTTCGACCCGAGCAGCGCCAGCGAGCCCGCCGTGGTCTCCATCTGATCGCCAGTGTCGAGGTTGTCTTTCACCACCACGGGGATGCCGTGCATCGGGCCCCGCACTTTCTTCTCTGCCCGCTCGCGATCGAGCCCATCGGCGATGCTCAACGCCTCGGGGTTCACCTCGAGAATCGCGTTTAGCTTCGGGTTCAACGCGGTGATTCGCGACAAGTACGCTTCGCACAACGCCCGAGAGGTCGTCTTGCCGCTCGCCATCGCCTCGCCCAGCGCCCGCAGGGTCGCGTTCTTGAACCCGAGCTCGGCCGACCACCCCACGCTCGGTATCAACGCCGCGGCCACTGACCACTGCAGCACCGAGCGCCGCGCGATCATCGCTTGACCACGCAGTACCCGCTCTTCTGATCGCACACGGTGTTGGCGAAGCAGGTGAACCCGGGGTTGTCACAGCGCGGTATGCAGATGCCGCTGCCGAATGACGCGGGGCTGGCCTCGCAGTTGTACCCGGGCCGACAGGTCGACTGGCCCTGCCTCGGCGCCCGGCAGCTCGCAAGGCACAGGTTGGAGCCCCCATCGGCCCCGCCGGTGTTCACGCACTGCGAGGCCTCGGGGCACGAGTTGGGGCCCTTGCACGCCGCCGTGCAGTACCCGCCCGGCCACCCGGTCGACATCATCAAGACCGACTCGGGTATGCAGAGCCCGTTGTTCGGAGGCTGGCACTGCCCGTCGAACAGGCATGGCGACCCGATGCCACCGTCGAGCGGGGGCTTCATGTCGGGCACGCACCCGGCTGGGCTGCAGACCTCGCCCGAGCCACACGCCGCGCACACCTGCCCCTTGGCGCCACAGACGAAGTTCGTCTGCGCTTGGGCGTCGAGGCAGAAGCTGCCCACGCAACAGCCATTGCAGGCGCCGGGGCCGCACACCATCGGGCCGCCGCCACCGCCAGCGCCACCGCCAGCGCCCCCGCCGGTCGGCTTACCGCCGCCCCCTCCCCCAGACCCGCCGCCAGAACCCCCTCCCGGGCCTCCCCCTTTGCCTCCCGCGATGCCGCCGCCGGTACCCCCGCCGATTCCTCCCCCACCACCTGTGGCGCCGCCGCCGCCCGAGCCGCCGTCACGGATACCGCCGCCGCCCTCGAACCCGCCGTCAGACAGCCGCTCTTCAACGGCTTGAAAACAACTGGTGACGGCGATCGCGGCGATGAGCAGGGCAAGGCGCTTCATGCAGACTCCAGGGGCGTCAAGAAAACGCGCGCAGCATACACAGCCCGTGGCCGAAACAGGGGTAAAGCCCCGTTTTTTCTCGCACTTACAATGTAGGCAACTTCATCGCGCAGCGGTCGACAACCTCGCATGTCCAAAATCTCCGACACCCCCTCGGCCCGCACCTTCACCAAAGCATTGATGAAAGAGTTCGCTCCCGAAGCCCGTGAAGCGGCCGGCGACGACGCGATTCTCACCCGCGCAGAGGCGAAGACCATGATTGGCGTCGGAGGCTCGACCGCCCTGGTTGACCTCGCCGTCAGCTTCTTCGACCGCAAGGGCTGCGACTCGGCCCCCCTGAGCGAAGTGCTCAACGACGTCGACATGTTCGTTCAGCGCCGCGTGGCCAAAGAGGCCGTCAGCATCGCTGGCAGCACCACCGACAAGATTCTGTCGGCGGCCGATGCCCAACGTCTGCCCAAAGAAATCAAGGGCGCGTATGACTACCTGAAGAGCCTGCCGGGCACGCCTTCAGCCGACTGATTGCGCACCCTTCGCCATAGCGCTTGTCTTTGGCCGCGCAGTTCAGTACTCGCGGCGGCGCTATGGCTAACATTCCTCTCGACCGCATTCGCAACATCGGCATCTCTGCCCACATCGATTCGGGCAAGACCACTCTGACCGAACGCATTCTCTTCTACACGGGTCGCATTCACGCGATTCACGAGGTGCGCGGCAAAGACGAAGTCGGCGCCACGATGGACTCGATGGACCTCGAGCGCGAGAAGGGCATCACCATTCAGTCTGCCGCCACCTACTGTGTGTGGCCGGGCTCGAAGAAGCAGTTCGAAGACTTCAACATCAACATCATCGACACCCCTGGGCACGTCGACTTCACCATCGAGGTCGAGCGGGCCTTGCGCGTGCTCGACGGCGCCATCTTGGTGCTCGACTCAGGCAAGGGCGTTCAGTCGCAGTCGATCACGGTCGACAAGCAGATGAAGCGCTACAGCGTGCCCCGCATCGCCTACGTCAACAAGATGGACAACCCGGGCGCGAACTACGACCGCGTCGCCGAGATGCTCAAAGAGAAGCTCGGCCACCGGCCGGTCAAGCTCCAGGTGCCGATTGGCGCCGAAGAGAAGTTCGAGGGCGTGATCGACGCCATCACCGGCAAGGCCTACTTCTTCGACGGCGAGAACGGCGAGAACATTCGCGAAGAGGCGATACCCGCTGACTACGTCGAGAAGACCAAGGCCGCTCGCATCGAGCTCATCGCCCGTGTCGCCGACCACGACGACATGTTGGCCGAGAAGTTCATCAACGAAGAGCCGGTGAGCGACGACGAGCTGCGCGCCGCCATTCGCCGCGCGACCCTGGCCCTCAAAGTGACCCCGGTCATGTGTGGCTCGGCCTACCGCAACAAGGGCGTTCAGCTCTTGCTCGACGGCGTGGTGCACTACCTGCCCAACCCGATGCAGGTCACCAACCAGGCCCACGACCAGAACAAGGGCGAAGAGAAGGTCGTTCTCGACTCTGACCCGAAGAAGCCTTTCGTCGGCCTCGCGTTCAAGCTGCTGCAAGACAAGTACGGCCAGCTGACCTTCTTCCGCATCTACCAGGGCACGGTTGCGACCGGCGACACCATCGTCAACACGAGCAACCAGTCGCGCAAGGTTCGCGTGTCGCGCATGTTCCGCATGCACTCCGACAAGCGCGAAGAAATCACCTCGGCGCAGGCCGGTGACATCGTCGCGATGACCGGCGTCGAGGCCTCGTCGGGCGAGACCTTCACCGACGGCAAGGTCAACTACACCTTGACGTCGATGTTCATCCCCGCGGCCGTGATCTCGCTGTCGGTGGCACCCAAAGACCGCGTGAACGAGATCAACTTCTCGAAGGCATTGAACCGCTTCACCAAAGAAGACCCCACCTTCCGCGTGCGCCAAGACGAAGAGTCGGCGCAGACCATCATCAGCGGCATGGGCGAGCTCCACCTCGAGATTTACATGGAGCGCATGAAGCGCGAGTACAACTGCGAGGTCGTCTCGGGCAAGCCTCAGGTCGCCTACCGCGAGACCATCACCCAGCGCGGTGAGTTCGCCTACACCCACAAGAAGCAGACCGGCGGCTCGGGCCAGTTCGCCCGCGTCTGCGGCTACCTCGAGCCCCTGCCGGTCGACTCGGTCGAGGCGTACGAGTTCGTCGACGACATCGTGGGCGGCTCGATTCCCCGCGAGTTCATCCCCGCGTGCGACAAGGGCTTCCGTGAGGCGGTCAAGAAGGGCGCGCTGATCGGCTTCCCCGTCGTGGGCGTTCGCTGCCTCATCAACGACGGCCAGTCACACGACGTCGACTCGTCTGAGCAGGCGTTCAAGACCGCCGCCATCATGGGCTTTCGTGAAGGGTACGCGGCTGCCAAGCCCACCATTCTCGAGCCGATCATGAAGGTCGAAGTCGAAGCGCCGATCGAGTTTCAGGGCTCGGTCGTCGGCCAGGTCAACCAGCGCCGCGGCGTCATTCTCGAGACCACCTCGGATGAAGGCAACGTGGTCGTGTTGGCCGAAGTGCCCTTGAACATGATGTTCGGGTACTCGACCGACCTGCGCTCGGCGACCCAGGGCAAGGGCAACTTCACGATGGAGTTCGCCAAGTACATGGCGGTGCCCCGCGGAGAGCAGGAAGAAATGGTCAAGAAGCACCGCGAGAAGATGGCGCTCGAGCAGGCTGCCCGAAAATAACCGTTCGTCCTGAGCAGGGGGACCGGCTTGGCGCCGGTTATTTCCGGTGAAGGAACAGATTTTCTGCGGACCGAGTAGACCGACGCGCGCGTGAGAGCAGCCGAGACCGCCGTCGCAATGGTGCAGAGTTCGATGCCCGATCCTGAGCCTGGTTCTGGAGGCTGTGACTATTTCATTGGTGAAGGCGGTGAGCGGATTGGGTCCGCTCACCGCTTATCCCGTTTAGGAGACTGCTTAACTTCGTCCCCTCTGGGCTTTCACGCACCATCCAAAGTGCGAAACGAGAGCTAGCGAATGATGAATGAAAAGTCGAAGAAAACCAGGGTAGGCCTGGCGAGTTTGAATCCAAAGGCGGCAGGAATCGACCTTGGGTCCAAGACGCATTGGGTTGCGATTCCACCGGGCAGCGCAGACGAGACGGTCCGTTCGTTTGATTGCTTCACGACCGACCTCGAGAAGATGGCGAGTTGGCTTCGCGAGCACGGAATCACTACCGTCGCGATGGAGTCGACCGGCGTGTACTGGATTCCGGTTTTCGAAATGTTGGCGACTCGCGGCTTCGACGTGCAGCTTGTCAGCACGAAACACCTCAAGGGCGTGCCGGGCAGAAAGACCGACGTGCTCGACTGCCAGTGGATTCAACATCTGCACGAATGCGGCTTGCTGCGTGGCTCGTTTCGACCGGAAGACGCCATTTGTGTCGTGCGTGGCTATGTCCGTCATCGAGACACGCTGACGGAAGAGGCATCGAAGTACCTTCTGCGCATGCAGAAGTCGCTCGACCAGATGAACATCCATCTGCACAAGGTGCTCAGCGACCTCACTGGTAAGACAGGCATGGCCATCCTCGACGCGATTCTTGCGGGTGAGCGCGACGCAATGAAGTTGGCAGAGCTTCGCGACTACAGATGTCGCACACCCGAAAGCATCATCATCAAGGCTTTGTCGGGCAACTTCAGAGAAGAGCATCTGTTTTGCCTGCGGCAAAACCTCGACGCGTACCGTTTCGTGCAAGCGCAAATCGACGTCTGCAACTCAGAGATTCTCGTGCGGATGAAAGCCTTTCAGAACAAAGCGGGCGAGCTCACTCCGCCACCGCCGAAGAATAAGCGAGACAATGGCGAGGTGCGGCTCGCACTCTTTCGCGCCGCCGGCGCCGATTTGTCGCTCATCCCTGGGCTCGGCTCGAAGAATTTGCAGACGCTCTTCGCTGAAGTCGGCTTCGACCTTCAAAAATTTCCGAGCGAAAAGGCCTTCGCGGCCTGGGCTTCGCTCGCACCCAAAAACAACATCACCGGTGGGAAGCAACGCCGAGGTCCGCGCACGACTTCTTCGACCAGTCGTGTCGCTCAAGCCTTTCGCATAGCCGCCCAAACACTCGCCAATAGCCGCTCTGCCCTCGGCGCCTTCTATCGACGCATGCGTGGCCGCAAAGGCCCCACCTTCGCCAATGCAGTCACCGCTCACAAAATCGCGAAGCTCTTCTATCGAATGATGAAGCACGGCGACCAGTACAAGGACCCAGGCGTCGACTTCTACGAGCAAAGGTACAAGGCACAGCGCAAAACCTCAGCGCTCAAGACACTCGCAAGCCTCGGTTTTCACGCCACCCTGCGGGAGATTCCGAGCACTGTTCCTTAGGAGCGAAGTCGAAGGACCCGCTCCCCAACCCTCTCTCCTTCACTGGGGAGGGGGTTTTCTTTTGAAGAATCAATGCAGCACTTTCGGGCCGGCCCTCTCATCAAGGCACCTATGCGATTTCAGCTGATTGTGACCTTTGCGATGCTGCTGGCAGCGGGCTGCTTTCAAGGAGCGACCGAGTTCAAGTGCGACCCGGTGACCGGGCAAGACTGCGACGGCACCCGCGATGGAGGCAAGACCGGGTCGCCTGACGGCGCGGTGATGGGTGACGCAGGAGCGCTGGCGGGCGACGCCGGCACCTCGGGAGGCGACGCCGGCACCTCGGGAGGCGACGCAGGCACTGTGGAGTGCGTCGACAAGTACGACTGCCCCTTCAAGGCCGACAGCCTCATCACGTGCATCGAAAACCGGTGCGTGTACACGCACGACGACGCGGGCGCCCCTCCGTCGCACCTGAACGATGGCGGCGCTGTCACCCGCCGCGATGCCGGCAGCGTGCAGCCCAACCCCCAGGCCGAGCTGGCGGTCGACCGCCTCGAGGTGACCTTCGGCCGCGAGTTCGGCAGCGCCACCTGGCTGGGCACCGCACCCCAGGAGACCCTGCTGCTCACCAACATCGGGCTCACCGCCCTGACCATCACCTCGGCGACGGTTCAAGGCGCCGACGCCGCGGCCTTCACCCTGAGCCGGCCCACGCTGACCCCCTCTCTGGCGCTGTATGAGCAGACCTTCATTCGGGTCATTTTCACGCCCACGGCGGGGCGCTCGTACGCCGCGACGCTCACCATCGCCTCAGACGGAGTCAACCCATCGATCACCGTGCCGCTGACCGGCCGTGGCATCGCACCGGCGTCTCCCGCGAGCCACGGCTTGTACGACAACCCCGAGTGCCTGGGGTCTGACCGCTGCTTCACGCCCGTCGAGACCGGTGGAGGCTGCGGCAGCAACTCGGCCGTCTGGGTCGGGTACCTCGAAGATCGCTCCCTGGCCTACCGCGACGATGCCGACGGCGACGGCGCGGCCGATGACGTCGACAACTGCCCGTACGCGAGCAACCGAGATCAACTCGACGCCGACGGTGATGGCGTCGGCAACAGCTGCGACAACTGCGCGGCGGCGAGCAACATTCTTCAAGCTGACCTCGATGGCGATGGCGCGGGCGACCTCTGCGACGCCGACCTCGATGGTGACGGCATCGCCAACGCGGTCGACAACTGCCCTTCTCTGCCGAACCCGAGCCAGGCCGACCTCGACAACGACGCCGCGGGAAACCGCTGCGACGCCGACGCCGATGGCGATGGGTTTCCAAACGTCTCCGACGTCTGCCCGCTTCTCGCTCACACGCCGAACGAGGTCGTGCTCGACAACAACGGCATGGTGCACCCCCAGTGCAACCCCGACGTTGACGGCGACGGCGTCGGAGATGCCACTGACAATTGCCCCGACGTGGCAAACACGAATCAGCTCGACACCGACGGAGATGTGCTCGGCGACGTCTGCGACCGCGACATCGACGGCGATGGCGTTCTTAACCTGGCCGACAACTGCTCGAAGGTGGCCAACCGAGACCAGCGTGACGATGACGGCGATGGCATCGGCGACGCCTGCGACGCGAAGTATTGCTTCGTCGTCGACCCCTCGAACCGCGCAGACTGCCTCGACCCCCAGGGGCCCTTTCGAGTGCACAGCGGCGGCAGCTTTTCGCTGCGCACCGGCGAGTCGGTTCGGTTGCCCTTCTTCGCCAATCGCAATGGCGCGGGCATCACGTTCATCTGGACGATCAGCAAGCGCCCGGCTGCCAGCCTCGCCGCGGTCGACCAGCCCACTGGCTCGGTGGTGCTGAGCAGGCACTTCACCTACGCGTACCCAGACCGGCAGGTGCCGTTCTTCACGCCCGACGTCGCCGGCGACTACACACTGCAGCTGCAATCAACGCTCACCATTGCCGACCGGGTGTACCCTGATCAGAAGCAATCGGTCTCAGCGATGATCATCCACGCCACGCCCTGACTTCGAGTCACTTCGCGACGGTGCGGCTCCACATCGTCAGCACCGCGCGCACCACGGCCCCCGGAGGCGTTTCGGCGACCGGTGGCAGCTCGACCTTGATGCCGTTGCCGACCAGCTTGTTGAACGGGTTGGCCGGGTCGGCCGACTTGAGTGGCACGGTGGGGTCTGAGGGTCGAAACCCGAGGCGCAGCGCCTGCTCCTGCATCGGGCGGCTCCTCAAGAAGGCGACCCATTTTCGGGCGGCGGCCTTCTGCTCTGGCGTCGCGGCCGAGAAGAGCGCGACCGGGTGGTCGCTCCACACCGTCAAGTCTGGGTAGTACACATGCAGGTCGCCCCACCGGCCCTGGGCGTTCTCGACCTGGGCGATGGCGAGGTTCTCGTACACCACGGCGATGTCGTATTTGCTCGGCCCGTACAGCACCATCTCGGTCATGAAGGTGCCGGTCGAGGTCTCGAACTTGGTGACCCCCTTCTCGGTCTCTTTGATGAAGGTCTGGTAGTCGGCGTTGAGCACGTCGCCGACCTCGAGGCCTCCGCGCTTGCCGTAGAACTCGAGCGTCATCAGCAGCAGGGCTTGCAAGCCCGAGTTCGAGCGCGTTGGGTCGGTGTGGCCGAGCTTGACGAAGCCCCACTCCTTGTTGCCGCCCACCGCGGGCCAGCCTTGCGGCGAGGCGACCGCTTTGTGAATCGCCTTCCAATTCACCACGCCGCCACCTGACTTCTGCAGCGCCTGGGCGCGGTCAGCCCACGCCACCCACACCAGCGGAGTGAGCACCAGGGGCCTCGGCGCATCATCACCGGCCTCCCACAGCGAGCCATTGCCACGGGCGCGGTAATCGGAGTCGGCCAGGGCCAACACCGTCGAGTCGGCAGGGCTCCAGAGCGTGGGCTTGACCTTACCGTCAGCGACGGCCGCTGCTGAGTCGAGTGACCCTTGGGCCTGCAGGGTCAGCTTGATGCCTGGCTCTGCCTGACGAAAGGCCGCCGCGCAGAAGTCGATCCACTCCTTCTTCTCGGTCGAGTACAA
>JANLPS010000227.1:0-51921 GCA_031367385.1 Archangium sp.
TGAGCAGGCCGACCGCGCCCTCGCTGCCCCTTCGGGCGCATTGAGCCGCCGCCGGACCACGTTGGTCGAACAGGTCGCACCCGACGACCGCGAGCGGCTCGAGCAGGCCCTCGAGGCCGCCGTCAGCGGCAGCCGTTTGGAGATCGAACTGCGGCTCGACGTACCGACCCGAGGCCTGATCTGGGTCTCGTTTCAGGGCGACGTCATTCGTGACGGCGCGGGCAAGCCCGAGCGAATCACCGGCACGGTGATGGACATCGCTCAGCGCAAGCAGCGCGAGGGCGAGCTGCGTCGGCAAACGTTGCTCTTCGAGTCGCTCTACGATGGCGTCGTGCTCTTCGATCTCGAAGGCAACATCCTCGATTGGAATGCGTCGGCCGAGCGGCTCTTTCCCCGAGCCAAGCCCGAGATGCGCGGCGACCCAGTGTTCTCGCTCTTTCCAAGCGCTGACCGAGTATCGTTGCTGAAGACCTGTTTCGACGCCATCGCGCACCAAGGCCGGTGGACGACCGAGGTCGAGCTGCCTAACCCACTCGGGCCAATCGTTTGCGAAGTGGTGGTGGTGCAGCTGCGCGACGTGACCGAAGCGACCATCGGGCACGTGATGGTGCTCCGTGACGTGACCGAGCGAAAGAAGCTGCAGGCCCAGCTGATCTTCGCTGATCGGCTCTCGAGCCTCGGCACCCTGGCCGCCGGAGTGGGCCATGAGATCAACAACCCGCTCTCGTTCATCATGGCGAACCTGGGGTTCGTCGAAGAAGAGCTGGCTGGGGGCAAGACCTCGAACGCCGAGCTGATGCACGTGCTGCAAGACTGCCAAACCGGGGTCAAGCGCATCGCGGCGATCGTGCGCGACCTGAGGGCGTTTTCGCGCACCGACCGTGACGAGACACCGGTGCAGCTCGATGTCTCTAAATCGGTGACATTGGCGTGCAGCATGGCGGCGAATGAAATTCGGTACCGCGCCCGGCTGGTCCGACAGCTCGAAGAAGTACCCGCGGTGATGGGCCAAGAATCGCGCCTCGGCCAGGTGGTGCTCAACCTGCTCATCAACGCGGCCCAATCGATACCCGAGGGCCAGGCCACCGAAAATGAAGTGCGGGTGCGGGTCTTCGCGCCGAACAGTCGAGCGGTCTGCATCGAAGTCAGTGACACCGGCGCTGGCATGCCCCCTGACGTACAGGCGCGCATCTTCGACCCGTTCTTCACGACCAAGCCGGTGGGCGGGTCGGGCCTCGGCCTGTCGATTTGCCACGGCCTGGTCACTGCGATGCACGGCACCATCGAGGTCAAGAGCGCGCCCGGCAAAGGCAGTACCTTCACCGTCACCCTGCCCAGCAAACGTCAGTCGATCATCACGCCGATGGTGCAAGCGAAGGCAGCAGCGCCAGCCTCGAACGCGCAGCGCGGCCGAGTGCTGGTGATCGATGACGAAGAGGCCCTCGGAGCGGCGATCGTGCGCGTGCTCTCGGCGACGCAAGATGTGCGTGCGGTCAACACCGCGAAGGCGGCCCTGGCCTTGTTCGCGGGAGGAGAGCGCTTCGATGTGGTGATCTCCGACCTCATGATGCCCGAGATGAACGGCATGGATTTTTACGAGCAGCTCTCGACGACCGCGCCAGACCAGGCCGGCAGAATCATCTTCATGACGGGTGGCGCTTTCACTGATCAGGCCGCGTCATTCATCGAACGGTTTCCCGACCGGGTGGTCTCGAAGCCGCTCGACCTGTTCGAGCTGCGTCGGTTGGTCGAGCAGCGGCTGACCTAAACCGCTGGTTCTTGACGCGTCAGCACGCCCATCGTGACCAGATCATTGAGCAGGTTCGACAGCCCGATCGGGGTCAGCTCTCGTGCGACGGTCATCGCGTCGGCCCAGGTGAAGGGCTCGCGAAAAGCGACCAACCGTTCGAGCGCGGCGACCAACGGCGTTTCGATCTCGAGGTCCGACTCCAGGCCCGGCATCGACAAGAACGCAGCCCCGTCACGGTTCACGACGGCCCGGCCTTCGGTGCTGTCTTGCCAGCGGTACCCACTTCGCTGCGTGGCCAGCGCGACCTCGGTACGAGTCATGTCTCTGAGCGCGGCAATCGCCGAAGCCTGGAGCCGCTCGAAGTGTGCATCTGCCCGAGCAGAGTCTTCAGGGCTCAGATGATAGTGCCCATATGCCACTGCCTCGCAGTACTCGCGAAACGCAGCGGTCTCGGTGAGCCGGGTCGAGAGCGCGGCGGCGATCGCCGAGGTCCACGTCTGGCCTTTGACGACGAGGTTGACGCCCCAGGTGGTGCTCAGCGAGTCGACCTCGTGCCAGTAGCCCCGCGGCAAGAACACCACGCACCCCGCGGTGGCGGTCACTTCGGTCATTCGCGAGCGATCGAACGCCGCTGGCATGACCGGGTTCGCGGCATACGCGGCTTCCGTGAACCCTCCGAGCGAGCCATCAGCGCGGCGCTGAGGGTGAAACGATCGAAGCGGGTTTGTGATGTGGTGATTGGGCTCGAGCCGCCATCGCTTTTCACCATCGAGCAAGATCTGGAAATTGATGTCGTGATCATAGTGCCGCGACGAGAGGCCACCGGCTCTGCCCGCGAAGGCCTCCACTGAGAGCTGCCAAGGTGGCACTCCCAGCTCGTTCGCCACGTCGGTGAAGGGCTTGATCACGCCTGGCACCGAGCGCTCGACCGGCGCGATGTAGAGATTGCTGCCACGGTTCAAAAAATCGAGCGCGGCAGAGGGCGCCACATCTGCGCGAATCGCGTTCGGGCCGAGCAACCTGACCGTGCCCGAAAGCCTCGGCAGCAACGCCTCGACGCTGGCCAGACCCTCGATCGCCCTCACCTTTTCGATCAACGCCGGGTTGGGTCGACTGACGAAGGGCGCTCCGCCCACCCAGTGGCGCGCTCTGAACTCGGCGGGGGTCAGCGGGGCGATCAGCTCGCTCAAGGCCACGGTTGACGACGGCTCACCCATGAAGTCGATGTTACAGGCAAGCCAGTCGAAAAAGTCGAACTGTGAGAAGGTTGCCCCGTGTCGACGCTTTGGGTCTGCCTGCTGCTCGCGCAAGTGTCTGCGGAGCCCGGCTACGAAGACCGTCTGGTCGGCTGGGCGCTCGAGCAGCAGGGCCGCGCGATTGAGCCGACGCCCGAAGGCAAGCGCGTCGACGAGGTGCTGGTCTCGAGCGAAAACGTGTTCGCCGCGTCTGACCCGTGGCCGTCGATTCTCAATGTGTTCCACTGGCGTACCCGGGAGGCGGTGATTCGCCGTGAGGTGCTGCTGACCCCCGGCGACGTGTGGACCGGGCCGCGGGTGATGGAGACCGAGCGCAACCTGCGAAGGCTCTTCTTCTTGGCGGTGGTGAAGGTGGTGCCGGTGAAGAGCCCCAGCGGCGGGGTGGGCCTGTTGGTGGTGACGAAAGATCGCTGGAGCCTGCGGCTGAGCAACAGCTTCACCTTGATCGGCCCCCTGTTGCAGACGCTCTCGCTCTCGCTGACCGAGATCAACTTCAACGGCTGGGGTCAGAGCGTGGCCCTCAACACCGTGCTGCGGCTCGACACCTTGAGCCTCGGGCAGACCTTCATCGAGCGGCGGCTCTTCGGCTCACGGCTGTACTTCGGTGAGTCGGCCGCGTTGATTCTGAACCGGTACACCGGCACGCCCGAAGGCACCTCTGGCGCGGTGGTAGTGGGGCGGCCGATCATCACGCTCGATCAAACCTGGGGCGCCCTGGTGAACGCCGACTGGAACGTTCGCCGCCGCCGGGTCTTTCGCGGGGCCAGCATCTGGCAACTGCCGTACTCCGATGACGAGACCCCATCGGCGAAGGTGCCCTACGTCTATGACGTGCGAGAGGTCACCACCGCCGCCAACTTCACCCGCAGCTTCGGCCGCGCGACCAAGCTCGATCTCACCGGTGAGCTCGGGGGGTACTTCAAGCAGTACGCCCCGCCCGCCGGCACCTTGAACGCCGCCCAGGCCCAGTGGTTGGTCAGCAACTACCTGCCGCGCTCAGAGAACGTCACTTACGTCTCGGCGTACGCGCGCGCGTTTCCCGCAGATTACAAAATTCTCCGCAACATCGACGCGTTCGAGCTCTCCGAAGACTTTCAAATCGGGTGGCTCGCCCAGGTCGGAGCTCGCTACGCCTTTCCCCTGCCCTTCGCGCCTTCGCACTTCATCGAGCTGGGTGGGGCCGTGCGGTACCGCTTCTACCGCGGCGACGACTTGTTCACCGTCAGCGTCGCCGGGGCGATGCGCGTTCGACCCGGCGACACCATCGCGAATCGCCGCCTCGCGGCCGAGGTCATCAACTATTCGCCAAGCGTATACGGAGGCCGCTTCGTCACCCGCGTGATGGTCGACTTCATCGCGAACGATCTCAACAACCGCCAGCTGCTGCTCGGGGGCTCCACCGGCCTGCGTGGCACGCTCGCCGAGCAATTCACCGGCAAAAACCTCGTCTTGGCCAACGTCGAATACCGCGCGCGGCCCTTCGAAGTGCTCACCTCGTGGCTCGGGTTGGTGATTTTCTACGACGTGGGCTCAGCCTTCAACTCGGTGGTGAGCCTGACCCACACCACCGGCATCGGCCTGCGCATCATGCTGCCGCAGCTGAACCAAGACGTGCTGCGCATCGACTTCGGCCTGGTCATCGGAGGGCCGAACGCGAGCATCGATCGCCTCAACGCGACCTGGGGCCAGGTGACCGACATTCGCCCCTCGCCCGCCGCAGGGCAGTCGTCGTCGTTTCTCGACCAGCCGCTCTAAAGCCGACGCCAGCTGCCTTCGACCCACACGTGATGCCGGCCGCGGTGCTCCCAGTGACCTGGCACCCACGCATGATTCGCGCGAGTCACCACCCAGGTGCCCGGAGCCCAGACCCAACGCCGCCCGCGCCAGGCCCAATGGCCGCCGACCCAGAGGTGGTTCGGCGAGGGCGCGACGCCAATCACCTCGACTTGGGGCGGAGGCGGGGCTTCGTCGGCATATTCTTGCTCGTACATCACCGGGCTCGCGCGCACGACGCACGCCGAGCTCGCCAGCACGACAACCAAAGACAATGCGGTTCGCAGTTTCATGACAGGTCTGTAAAACCCCCGGGCCTCGCAAAGGTTGCGTCTAAGGCAGGTCGGTCTGCAACAACTCGGTGAACACCACCTGGGCCACCTGCTCGAACAATCGGGCGCCCATCACCAGGCCGCCGCAGTGGTTGGGCTCCCTCGCCACGGTCAGCGCCACGCACTTGGGCAACACCGCGGCCCAAAATGCCTCCGACACACGGGGCATCAGGTACTCGCGAATCACTTGGGTCGGCCAGGGCAGCACCGTGGTCGGGTCGGCGTCGCTCGACGAGGTGAAGCAGTCGACGTCAACGTCGAGAATGATTTGCTGCGCCGCGGAGATGAGCTCAAAGGCCTGACGCGACTCTGGAGACGCGCGGTCGGTGCCGAAGTCGGCGCTGATCGAATCGACCGTGCGGGCGCGAACCAGCTGGTGCTCACCGTTCCACAGTGAGCCTTCGAAGCAGCCGACGGGCGCGGTGCGGGCGAGCGCGATGACGTCGCTGAGCACTCCGGCGTCGAGGGCGGCGAGCACGTGATCGTAATTTCGAACATCGAGGGCGCGGCGGGCATGCGCGTCGAGCTCGAGCACCGAGAGGCCTTTGGCCGTGCTGACCTTGGGAGGCACCAGGTCGAAGTGTCGATCGAGGGTGATCAACAACGCAGGTGGGCCGTCACCCTTCGCCAGCGCCCAACACGGCAGCGCCAAGCGGTGCGGGTCGAACACGAAGGCCACCTGAGGGCCCCTGCCGGCAAGGGTCAGGGTGATGACTCCGGCCAAGCGCGACGTGATGGCGGCATCGAGCTCGACGGTCATGGCCACGGCGCATAGCGCGCAACCGCCCCAAGCGCTTACTGAATCGCGAGCCCCAACGGCTTGAGCGCGATCTGCCCGTACGAATCGACCACCGTGATGATCAGCGTGTAGTCGCCCGCCGTCGTCGGAGTGCCCTTGATGACCCCATTCACGCTGAGCGTCAGCCCCGGCGGCATCGTGCCCTGAATCGCCCACAGGTATGGCAGCGTGCCACCCGAGGCCATCAGCGGCGTCTGCGGGTAGGCCGTGCCCACCGTGCCGCCAGGCAACGACGCGGTCGAGATGCTCAGCTTGGTGTCGACGTTGAGCGCAAGCGTCGCGCTGGTCGTCTGCGGAGGCATCGCGGAGTCGGTCGCGGTGAAGGTCACCATCAGCCGGCCCTTCGCGCCGCTGGGGGTGCCAGTGATGACGCCCAAGGCAGACACGCTGAGCCCCGACGGCAAGGGGCCCGAGCTCCAGCTGACCTGGCCGGTGCCGCCGGTGCTGGTCAAGATCATCGCGTACGGTTGATCGACGACCGCGGTCGGCAGCGGGTTGGGCGCGGTGATCACCAACGCGGCGTTCACCAGAGTCGACATGGCCCGGGTCGCGGTCGCGCTCGCCGAGTCGGTCACCTTCACGGTGAACTGCGCCGTGCCACCTTCAGTCGGGGTGCCTGACAACGCGCCCGCGGCCGAGAGCGAGACGCCAGTGGGCAAAGCGCCCGCGCTGACCGACCACACATACCCACCCGAGCCACCTGACGCGGTCAACGAGGCCGCCGGGTACGCCACGCCGATGACGCCCGAGGGCACAGTGAAGGTCGTCACGGTGAGCGTGCCGACCGGTGCAATCACCACGGAGTACGCCTTGGTCGCGGTGACCGCCGGCTGGGTCGCGTCAGTGACCGTGAGGCTGAACGACTTCGTGCCTGCCGTGGTCGGAGTGCCGGTCAGGGCTCCAGTCGCTGCGTCGAGCGTCACTCCGGCTGGCAGCATGCCCGCACTCACCGACCATGTGTACGGTTGATTGCCCCCGGTCGCCGAGACCGTGGCCGCGTACGCCACGTTGGCCACGCCGTTGGGCAGCGGGTCGCTGGAGATCGCCAGCGCCGAGGCGACGGTGAGCCTGCAGCTTCGGGTCTGGCTCTGCTTCGGCGTCGAGGCATCTTCGACCCGCATCGAGAACGTGTACGTGCCCGCCGTCGTCGGAGTGCCGCTCGCTACGCCCGTGCCAGTCACCGTCAACCCTGGCACCGAGCCCCCACCGACCGCCGCCCACGTATAGGGGGGCGACCCGCCGGTCGCCGCGAACGTGAGCAGGTAATTCGCGCCGACCACCGTCGCCGGCAATGGAGACGTCGTCGCGATGGCGATCGCCGTGGTGACCGTGATGCTCAGGTCTTTGGTGGCTTGTTGAGACGGAGCACCCGAGTCGGTCGCCTTCACCGTGAAGCTCGAAGTCCCCGCGGTGGTCGCGGCTCCCGAAATCACGCCCGTCGCTGCATCGAGGGTCACCCCAGCCGGCAATGAACCGGCGGAGATGCTCCAGGTGTACGGCGGGGTGCCTCCGATGCCCTTGAGCGACGCGGAGTACGGCGAGTTGACCACCGCATCGGCGAGTGAGCTGCTCTTCACGGCCAACTTCGAAACCACCACCAGCTGGGTCGACTGCGTGGCCAGCACCGGCGTCGGCATCGTGGAGTCGATCACCGCCAGAGTGAAGGCGAAGGTGCCCGCGTTCGAAGTCGTGCCCGAGATGACACCGGTCGAGCTCAGCGCCAGCCCAGCCGGCAACGCGCCCGATGAAATCGACCAGGTGTAGGGCGGCGTACCCCCCGCCACCGTCGCGGTCGCCGAGTACGGAGTGCCCGCCAGCACCGCCGGGGGAGGCCCACTGGTGATGGTCAAGGTGCCAGCGCCATTGATGAAGAACGAATAGGTCACCGTCTTCGATTGCCCGCCCGCGTCGGTCACGGTCAGCTGCACCAGCGCGTTGCCGCTCGCGGTCGGCGTGCCGGAGATGGTGCCACTGGCGCTCAGCATCAGCCCCGCGGGCAGGGCGCCTCCCGTGAGGGCCCAGGTGTAGGGCTTGAGGCCTCCCGTCGCGTTCACGGTGGCGGAGTAGGCCGACGCGACCAACCCATCGGGCAAGTCAGAGGTGGTGATGACCAACGCCGGCAGCGTCGTCAAGCGCAGCATCGCCGTCGCGGTCAGCGAGTCAGCCGAGGCGTCGGTCGCGGTCACGGTGAACGTGAAGGTGCCCGACTCGGTGGGCGTGCCGGTCAATGACCCCGAAGACGACAGGCTGACGCCTGCCGGGAGCGAGCCAGCGCTCAACGACCAAGACACCGGCGCCAACCCACCCGTCGCCAACAGCGTCGCGGCGTACGCCGAGCCCACGACGCCGGTCGCCAGCATCGTGGTGGCAATCACGAGCGGGTCATACACGGTCAGCGTCAACGGCGCGGTGGCGAGCTGCGTGGGCAGCGACTGATCAGACGCGCGCACGGTGAAGCTCGAGGTGCCAGGGCCGCTCGGCGCGCCGCTCAAGTCTCCTGCGCTCGAGAGCTTGAGCCCCGGGGGCAACGCTCCAGACGCGATGCTCCAGGTGTACGGCCCGGTGCCTCCGGTCGCTGCGAGCGTGCTGGCGTACGGCTGCGTCGACACGCCGGTGGGCAGCGCCGCAGTGGTGATGGCGAGCGCGCCTGCGCCACCGATGAAGATGGTCAGGTCATCAGAGGTCGAAAGCTGCACCGGCGATGAGGCGTCGCTCACCGCGATCTTGAACGTCGATGAGCCAATCGTCGTTGGTGTGCCCGACAACACCCCCGCCAAGCTCAAGCTCAAGCCCGCCGGTACGCTGCCCGAGGCGACCGCCCACACATAGGGTTTGGTGCCTCCGGTCGCGCCCAGGGCCTTCGAATACGCAACGCCCTTCGTGCCGTTGGGCAACGTCTTGGTCGAGATCGCCAGCACCGGCGCGATGCTCACGGTCAGCGACGCCGAGGCCACTTGGGGTGGCTCGCTGGTGTCGGTCGCGGTCACCACGAAGGCAAAGGTGCCGACCTGCGACGGGGTGCCACTGATGACGCCCTGTGAGCTCAAGGTGAGCCCCGCTGGCAGCGAGCCGCTGGTGAGCGCCCACGTGGGTTGACCCAAGCCTCCCGACGAGGCGAGTGAGGTGGTGTAGCTGGCGGCCTGCGCTCCGGGCGGGAGCATGGTCGTGGTGATCACCAGCGGCGCCTGAATGTCGATGGTCAGGTCGGCGGTGTCTGATTTCTTTGGCAGTGACGCGTCTTTGACCTGCACCGTGAACGCCGCCAGACCACTCGCCGTCGGAGTGCCCGACAACGTGCCGTCGGTCGCCAGGCTCACACCCGCAGGCAGGGCGCCGGCAGTCACCGTCCACGAGTAAGGCGTGGTGCCACCGAACGCGGTCAGGCTGGCGGTGTACGCCGCGTCGCGGGCGCCTCCTGGCAAGTTCGCGGTCGAGACGAGCAAGGTACCGGCGCCATTGATCAGCACGACGAAGCGAGCCGTGGCGGTGCGCGCAGCCGAATCGGTCACCGTCACCACGAACACCGAGCGCCCCGCCAACGTCGGCGTGCCTGACAACACCCCGGCCGCGGTGAGCGACAGCCCCTTCGGCAACGTCGAGGGCTTGGCCGAGAAGGTGTACGGCGCGGTGCCTCCGGTGGCCATGAAGGTGGCCGAGTACGGCACATTGACCGCGCCGGCCCCAGGTGGCGGCGTGGTCTTGATCGCCAACGGCGGGTAGATGACCAACGTCAGCGCGCCCATCGCCGCAGCAGAGGTCGCCGCGCTGTCTGTCACCGTGGCCACGATGTGAAAGACGCCCGACGAGGCCGGTGAGCCCGAGATGGTGCCGTCGGCCGCCAGGGTGAGCCCGGTCGGCAGCAGGCCCGAGCTGATCGCCCACAGATACGGTGGCGTGCCGCCCGTGGCCTGCACCGTCGTCGAGTACGCGATTGCTTGATCTCCTCGCGGTAACAGCGTGGTGACCACCACGAGCTCGAGGGCCCCCGCATCGCTCGACCCCATACCCGCATCGAGGCTGGCCCCGCCGTCTGCCGCGCCGAGGCCCGAATCGGGCGCCGCGACACCGCTGTCGACGGTGGAGCTGCCGCCGCCGCCGCCTGCACCACCATCGACGGGAGTACCCACCGCTGGTGGGCACGCGGCGAAGCTGACCGCGAGCGCGACGAGGAGCGTGTTCGACAGGCCAGAAAAGGGGTTGCGCATGAAGCTCCTCGAGGAGGCCCGCAGCCAAACCCGATATCAGCGTTCTGGTTGCGCAGAATCTTCGAAACTCGTGTGCGGCGCATGTGCGCACGACGGTGACACTTGGTTACACCGAAGCCGCGGCGCAAAGAGTTGGCATGGTGAGCGCCGGTTGGGGTCCAATCGGGGGCGTTCATGAAGTCGAGCCTCCTTCGCTTGGGTTTCGCAGTGGCCTTGAGCTCATGCACCTTCGACGCGAAGGTGAGCACCCCTTCGTTGATCTCATGCTCGACCGATGCTGAATGCACCGCGGGGCTCAAGTGCCAACGCTCGGCGATGCACTGCGTGCCGGCAGATCAGCTCGACGTCACCGCTCCCAGCTTCTCGTCGCTCGAAGAACATGTGGTGCCGAACTTCGACAACCCCTTGGCGGTGCCGACCGCGCTGGGCCCGCACTCGGTGCTTCGGCTGAGGCTGTTCGTGACCGAGCCGGTGGTGTCGCAGAGCCTCCAGGCGCCGGGGCTTCGATGTCTGAGCATCGCCTCGCCAGAAGCGTCGTCGTTGACCTTCGAGTGCCAGACCATCGCTGAAGCGGTCGACGGGCCGATCTCGATGACCGTGACCTTGACCGACGCCGCCCAGCTGACCGCGACCTTGCCCGTGCCGCTCACCACGGCCATCGACGTGACGGTGCCACCTGCGCCAGACGAGGGCCCGGGGCAGATGCGGCTGCGCAGTGCACCCTGGGGCGACTCGACGACCAAGGGCGTGGCCTCGCTCCGATTTTCAGCGAGCCCGGGCGCGATCAAAGAAGCCGTGAGCGTGCGAATACTCGCGGGCAGCGCCGTGCTCGCGAGCCAGGCCGTCGCCACCGATGGCAGCGCTGCCACGCTCGAGCTGCCGCTGATCGACAGCCAGCGCTTCAGCGCCCAGAGCATCGACGCCGCGGGCAATCAGTCACTGCCCTCGAAGATTCGAGACCTGGTGTGGGTCGCCTCGTTCTTCGGCAAGCGCGCTGGCGAAGCGTTCCCCAACCCGCATCGCTTCGAGGCGTCACGGGCCGAGACCGAAGCGCTCGAGGGCGTTGGGCTCACCGAGCGTGGCGAAGCAGACGGCATCGCCGAAACCGGTGGCGCACTCAGCGTGGTCACCGGTGCCGGGTCTTGGCGCCGTCGAACCTTCAACCTCGAGCCCGATGGCTTGGGCGCTCCGAGCGGGGCCTACGACCCGCGCCGCGCCCGCATCGTGCGCTTCAGTGGGCTCTCGCGTTTCGGCCTCAGCGGAACCAATAACGGCGGCTTCGGCCTCACCGTCTGGGAGTGGAATGGCCACGACTGGCTCAACGTGCCGCAGCGTGACCCCGAAGGTGACGGCAACCCCGAGCCCAGGCTCAAGCCCACGCTGCTCTACAGCGCCCGGCTCGGCGGCATCGTGCTCTTCGGCGGTTCGAACGCGGCCAACAAAGCCTTCGCCGATGCCTGGCTGTGGAACGGTGACAGCTGGAGACGCTTGCCCGACGCGCCGGTGAGTCGCATTCGCCCGATTCTCTATGAAGACCGCTCGGCCGACGGGTTGGTCATGTACTCGGGTGAGCAGAGCGACGGCACGACGGCGGGCGACGCCTGGTTGCTCGGCGCGGCGGGGTGGCGTCAGGTCGATGCGGGTGGGTTTCCGACTCCGAGGCTTGATTCGGCGTGGGCCAGCGATCTCGCCAACGACGCGACCTATGTGACGGGCGGCATGCCAACAGGCGAGACGTGGAAGCGGAGCGGCGCGACCTGGGTGCGGTTGCCCTCAGGGGGCCCCACCGCGCGAACCGAGGCCGCCGCCGCGTGGGACGATCGACGCGGCGTCTTTCAGGTCTACGGCGGTGCCCTGCCCGATGGTGGCATCACCGACGAGCTGTGGGAGCTCTCGGGAACGACCTGGAGCCTCAAGGGCCCGAACGCGCCAGGCCCTCGCTCACAGCTCGCCCTGGTCTACGACGGGGCACGCGCGCAGACCGTACTCTTCGGCAAAGCCGTGCCGTTCGCCTACACCATCCCCGAGGCTGATGCGGGGGCTGAAGAGACGTGGGCGTACAGTGGCAGCTGGCAACGCGTGGCGCACCACACCCCGGCGCTCTCGACCTGGAGCAGCCGCAACCTGCCGATGAACGATACCGCTGGAGCGACGCAGACCATCGGGCTCGCGGGCACTCCCGAGCGACCGACGCTGGCCAGCCTGACCGCCACTGGCTGGGCACTGACCGACCTCAAGACGCCCGCGCTGCCATTGGGTCGCGCGCGCCTGGCCTACGAAGTCGGGCAAGACGACCTGGTGCTCTTCGCGGGCAAGACCGAGCAATCACCGGCCGAAGTGTGGCGAATCACCGGTGCCAGTGCGGCGCTGGTGAACCCCGATGCCGGCATACCGGCCACGGGCATCGACGCGGTGGTCAGCTTCAACCGCACCACCACGGTGGTGACCACGGGGCTATTGACGAGCCGGGTCGAGCGGCTGGTGCTGGGCACCGTGACCAATGGCTCACTGCTGGGAGCGCGACTGGTCACCCCCTGCGCAGTGGTGACGCCACAGGGTGACGTGATCATCTCGGGCTTCGACCTCAACTTCTCGACCCAGAGCTTTCGGTGGGACGGCAGCAGCGTGACGCCGTTGGCGATGCTGCCCATCAACCTTGGCGCGTTTGGTCTGGTGTACGACACGGCTCGAAACGCACCGGTGATGATCGGCGGCGTGTTGATACCGGTACGCGCCAGCAACGATGTGTACGAGCTGCGAGGCGCGACCTGGTCGCGGGTGCCGGTGGCCGACCCCGATGGCAACGGGGCTCCGCACTTCACCCCGTCGGCACTCGATGGAGGCGTTTCACCGGTGGTGGGCTTCGACACCTTGCGAGAGCGCGCCATCGCCATCGAGCCCGACACCTCGAACGTGTGGGAGTTCGACATCGCGCACCAACGCCCTCAAGTGCAGCTACGCTTTTCAATCGAGTCGATACCCCAATCGGCGACGCTGACGTCGGCGACGCTCACGGTCGTCGCGGGCGGTACGGGCGGGTTCAGCGTTTTTCCCCGCATGCCAGGGTATTGGAGCGACGTGGTGGTCTCGGGTACGGCTCAGTCGGCGGGCCCGAAGCCAGCGACGCTGCAGGTCACTGACTCCGCGGTGTTTCGCTCGATGCTCGCGACGCGACGAGAGCTGTCGTTCGGGTTGCGGCCCAAGTCATTCAACGGCGTCGGCACCGCTGAAATCTCAGTCGACGCAGCGGAGCTCGAAGTGCAGTACCGCCTGCCCTGAAGGGCCCTGGTGTTACGAAACCGTCTTCACGAAGTGGTGCACGACCCGCTCGACCAACGCGTTGAGCTCGCTGTCAGCACCCGCCAGCTTCGCTCCCTGCGCCGCGATCGCCTCCGGGTCCTTCCCCTCCTCAACCAGTGACGCACGGTGCACCTCGACCCAGCGCTTCCAATCGTCGCCGTTGAGCTCGGGGTGACATTGAAACGCATACGACGGGCCGATTCGAATCACCTGCTGCGTGTAGCGGTCGGTCGACGCCAGCAACGTCGCGCCCTCGACTGGCTTCCACGTGTCTCGGTGCCAATGCGCCACCAGGGTCTTCGGCGAAACGCCCGCGATCACCGGGTCTTTGAGCGCCTCGGCCGTCCACCGCAGGGGAGCGATGCCCAGCTCGAGCCCATTCTTGCCCTCGAGCACCTCGGCCCCCGCCGCTGAGGCCAGCAACTGAGCGCCGAAGCAGATCGCCAAGATGGGCTTTTGGGCGACCAACCGCTCGGCCAACACCGCGCGCTCTTCGCGAATGAACGGGTGCAGCTCGGCATCGCGCACACCGACCGAGCCCCCGAGAATCACCAGCAGCTCGGCCGCGAGATCGTCGCGGTGCTCAGTGCCCCGAAACCGCTTCACCAACGTGAACCCCGCGGCTTTCAGCGCCGGCTCGAAGCGCCCCAGGCCCTCGTGGGTCTCGTGCTGGTAGATGACTGCGCGCATGGTGGTTACCGCGGCCCCGCGTCAACCGCTCCGGTGACCAGCTTGAGTGACTGCGACGCGATGAGCGAGCACGCTTGCACGGCCCCCGCAGGGTCGAGCGCGTCACCGCCATCTTGCTTCGAGAGCACCTTGAGCCCCGCCCCGATGACGAAGGTCACCCGCTTCGCCAGCGGCAGCACCGGCACCTTGACGTCGTATTTTTTCACCAGCGCCGCGTCGTCGTCAGCGACGAATGAAAAGGGCGCCTTGAGCGAAGCCTTGAACTCGGCCTGGGTCTTTGGTGAATCAATCGACACCGCGATCACCGTCGCGTGGTTCTTCTCGATTTGTGCGAATTGATCTCGATACGCCGTCAGCTCACGCGTGCACCCCCCGCTGAACGCCTTGGGGAAAAAAGCGAGCACCACCGGGCCCTTTTGCACCAACGCCGAGAGCGTCAGCTCGTGCCCATCGGTGTCTTTCACGGTGAAATCGGGGGCCACTTCGCCCACGTTCGGAGTCGCGGCCATCATCGCAAGCACAAGAGCAGTCATCATGCGCGGCACTCTACTTGGCTTCGGCGTACCGGGCCCACACTGCTTTGGCCGATTCGGCGGCGGCCCTGGCCACTTCGGCGGTTTTGATCGCCAGCGGCATGCGCTTCCACACTCTCCAGATGCCGTCGACCATCACCGACTCGATGTGTCGCGACGTCAACGCCGTCAGCACGTGCGCGGCCAGGGTGGTCTCATCGACCGGAGTCGGGGCCTGGTAATCGAGCACCACCAGATCGGCGACCGCGTTCTCGCGCAGTGGGCCGATGGTCAGGCCGAACACTTCTGACGCCAGCCGGTGCCCATTGGCGAGAAACCGCATCGCGTCGATCGGCTGACCCGAATCTTTGGCGCGAAGCCAGGCCGTCTGCGCCTCGGCCAGCACGTCGAGAGACATCACGTGGGTCGCCAGACACGCGCGAACTCCGAACTTCGCCGCCGTTGCCAGCCCGGCCTGTGAGGCCATGTTCGAGCGGGCCGCGTGGGCCAACCAGGCGCCTGCCGCGAGCAGCTCAGAGAGGTCGGGCCACGAGGCGTGAACCCCTTGCGCCAACACCGTCTTCGGGCCGACCAGGCCGGCCTCGAGCAGCCGTTTGACCGGCGGCTGGCTGAAGCGCTTCATGGTGTCGTCTTCTTCACGGCGATCTTCAGCGAACGAGCCCAGCAGAAACAGCTTCGAGACCTCGAGCAACGACGAGATGCCGTACAGCGCGTCGTCTGAGAGGCCCGCGACGTGAGCGAAGGCCAGGGCGCCGCGAAACCGGCCCTTGGCTCTGGGCCCGAAGGTGCTCGTCTCGTCGAGCAACTCTTCACGAATCATCGCGCCGTGGCGATCTGAGACCTCGCAGGCGATGACCGCGCGCAGCCCGACGTCGTTGAGGCCGTGGGCCACCCGGGTCAGCGACCCGAGCACGCAGCGCGGAGAAGCCGTGACATCGAAGACCGTGGTGGTGCCCGACATCAGCCCCTCGAGGCCACCGGCAGCGGCGGCGGCCTGCAGGTCATCGAGCGCGAGCGCGCCTTGAAGCCGTTGCAACGCGGTCTGCTCATTCTCGAACCCGCTCTCACGAGGCAACCCGCGAAACAGGGTCGAGTACAAGTGGTGCTGCGCGCTGACCAGGCCAGGCATCACCCAGTGGCCATCGAGGTCGATGACCTCGTCGCCGGGCTCGGGCGTCACCTGCCCGCGCGCGACGATTCGGCCTCCGTGAATTCGCAGATCAGCCGTCTCGACGCTGGCGGGCTCGACCTCGACCAGCCGTGCACCTTTGAGCACCGTACCCACGCGCGCCACACGCTCACACGGCTGCGACCTCGTTTCAAAGAAGGTTCTTCGCGGTGCGAATCACGCGTACATGTCGCGGGCCACCGATGTGGGTTTTCACCCACGCAATCACGTAACGTGCGCGCCAATGACCGAGAGAACCACCGAGTCGCTCGCCGCCTGGCAGTGGAACCTGTACCCACACAACCACACCGACCGGCGCAACCTCGTCGTGCATGCGCTCACCACGCCGCTGTTCTGGGCGGGCACCCTCGCGGTGGTGACCTCGTTCGTGACGAGCTTCTGGTCAGCGCTCGCGGGCGTCGTCTTGATGGTGGCGGTGGTCGCGATTCAGGGTCGCACGCACGCGCTCGAGACCACGCCGCCAGTGCCATTTCGGGGGCCGCTCGACGTGCTCGGCCGCATCTTCATCGAGCAGTGGTTCACCTTTCCCCGGTACGTGGTGACCGGGGGGTTCTCGAGGGCCTGGCGCGCAGCCCGCGGAGTCGCAGGGCCCTAGTTTTTCGCCGCCACGTCAGCGCTCAACCCGGCGACCCACACCTTGTTCTCATTGCCGTAATACAGGTACGCGCGGCTCGCCGGCCCCACGTACTTGCCCGGCACCGAAGCGACCAGCGACACCGGCACGCGAACCTGCTGCTTCGGAGTCATCCCCCTCCAGTACAGCACCACGTCACGGCCCATGATCTCGTACGCGTCGATGGTGCCCGCCTTCACGAGCTCCTTGAGCTGATCGATTCGCGGCTCGAGCCCACCAGGCACTCCGACGATCGCCACCACGGTCGGCAGCTGCGCGTCGGTCAAGTTGGTCACCCGCGCCGTCGCCTCGACCACATCGCCCTCGTTCGCGGTGGCCTTCGACAACGCCACCTCGAGGCCGACCTTGGTGTCAGCCGAGCTCTCCGGCTTGACCCGCGAGCTGCGCACGCTCATCGAGTACGGCAACTGCCCGCCGCCCTCTTGTTGCAGCTCGAGCACGTGGGCACCCGACGCCAGCAGCTCGGCCGCATCGGGCAGTACGAGCTCTCCTTGCGTCGACCCGTCGAACTTCACCGGTGAGCCCAGCGGTTTGCCATCGACGAACAACCGCACGCTGCCCGGCTTGCGAGCCGCCGAGCGCACCCGGTCGTATTCGAGCACGGCCTTCAGCGCGAGCACGGTGCTCTGGGTCGCTCCGTAGCTGCCGTCTTTGCTGGCCTCGGCGAGCGCCTTGATCGCCTTCTCGGTCGGCCCCACGAACTCGTTGCCTGCCCGCAACCACGCGACGGTCGCGAAGGCCGTGGTCTCGATCGCCAGCGACGCGCCGGTCGAGCCGACGATGCTCTGCGTGCCGCCCTTGATGAAACCCTTCTCGTCTTGCTGCTCTGCCAGCTTCTTGAGCAAGGTGTGCGTGGTGGCGGTGTCTCCGCTCAGCTGCGCGACGTTCGCGGCGACCGCGGTGACGTAGCTGTTCTTGCTCGCCAGGCCGATCTCTTTGACGTGCTTCACTTCGGCGCTCAGGCTCTTCTCGCCGCTCTCGAGCATCGCCCAGGTGATGTAGGCATCTGAGGTGTCTTTGTCTTCGACCCAGGTGTGCAACGCCCGGCGCTTTCGCTCGAAGCCGCCCTTGCCGTCTCGCTGCTTGAGCAGCCACTCCCGCGTTCGCCCCAACATCGCGCTGTCGACCGATCGCACCTTCGCGATGTCGTTGAACTCGAGCAACCCATACGCGGTCAGCGCCTCGTGGCCGGGGTCTTCGCCGAACCACTCGAAGCCCTTCTGTTTGCACTCGTAGCCGGTCAACCGCTTCATGCCGTTCTCGAGCTTCGACTGCGCGTCGCTGACGACCGCCGGGTCTGCGCCGCTGTGGCTCTTGAAATACTGGAGCGCCATCGTCATCGGGTACACCGTCGACGAGGTCTGCTCGAAGCAGCCGCTCGGCTCCTGCACCAACTTCTTCAACGCCGCGGTCAAGTTGCCGCTCGGAGCGGGGTACACCACGATGCGCGTCACCGTGCTGCCGGGCACCGTGTCAGGCGCCAAGGTCAGCTCGTACTTGGCCTTGCCGTTGGCCTGCAGCAAACCGCCCTGGTTCTGCTCGATGGGAAACCCCTTGGGCTTGATGCTCAGGTCGCGGGTGACGATGTCGGCGTAGCCCCCGGCGGTCGCGTTGAGGGTGAGCGACGTGGTGCGGCTCTTCGGGCCCACGGTGAGCTCGACCACTTTGCGCCCACGCTCGTCACCCTTGAGCGAAAACGCGCTCGGCGCCGTGAAGCGCAAGTCGGCTTTGCTCGTCAAGGCGAGCGACACGCCGTTGAGCGGCTCGTTGGTGCCGTTCACGAAGGCGATCGGCAACCGAATCACGTCGCCTTCAGTGACCTCGAGGGGCAGCTTGGGCTCGACGTAGAACGGCTTGACCGACTCGAGCTTGGCTTCTGCCGAGCCCAGCACACCACCGGCGGTGTACCCACCGGCCTGCGCGCGAAACGACGTCACCGCGTCGCTCATGCCGAAGGTCACCACCGCTTCACCCTTGGCGTCGGTCTTGGTGGCGACTGACCAGTACAGCGTCTCGGCGAAATCGAGGCGGTCGTTGGGTTGGCGGTTCGGGCGAACCCGGTGCGCGTACTCACGAATGGTCACGAACTGAATCTGGCGTCGTTCTCGGCGGTCATCGAAGTCGGCCATGATTTTCTTTTCTTTCATCATCGGCTCGGCCGCCCTCACCGGCTGGTTCATCGGTCGCTCGAAGCCGTTGGCCCGCTGCAGATCGTTCTTCGCGAGCCCGTCGATGGCCTGCGCGGGGGCGGGGGCTGGTGCTGGTTTGGCAGCGACCGCGACGGGCACCGGCATCGGGGGCATCTGAGGTATCGCGGCACCCTTCGGCATCGCCTGGGGCACCATCGCCCCACGGCCCTGACCAGGGCGGCCTCCAGCGAAGGCCACCTCGTCTTCTTCGGCCTGAACCCCGCCCAGCGTCACCGCCAGTGCAGACTGCCCATCGGTGAGCGCCAAGACCCGCCGGGCTTCATCTTGTTCGCGGGTCACGAACTCGTTCACCCTGAGCAGCCCAAAGCGGCGCCAGCCCTGGGTACCGAGCAGCAGGTCGGTCGCCAAGCGGGCCTTGGGGTTCGCCGCGTCGAGGTACACGTGGGCGTCTGCCAGCTCGCGCACGTCGTCTTCGAGCATGACCATCACCGGCAACGAGGGCGCCTGTTCGCGCTTTTCAATCAGCTCCTGCACCGAGTCGTCGGTCACGGTCAGGCCCACCATCGCCGCGGCGGGCTTGCCGTCGAGCAAGGTCTTCACCTTGAGCGAGACGCTGCCGCCGGGCACGTACCGCGAGCGGTCGGCCTCGAGCTTGATGGTCAGCTGTTTCTTCGACTCGCGAAACACCAGGCGCTCAGCCAGCGGAGCACCATCGGCGCTGCTCACCGTCACCACCAGCACGCCTTCAGCGTCTTTCGCGTCGAGCGTCGCAAACGGAGGCACGATGCCCCTGGGGTTCACGGTGGCCGTGCTCAGCACCACCTCGCGCTGTCGCAGCGTCACCGTCAATTGCTCGGAGTCGGTCGAGAGCACCAGCACCTTGACCGGCTGACCCACGCCGAACGTCTCGGCGGTCGCGCTCAACGTCACGCCCTTCTCTTTCACCGCCGGCAACTTCACCGTCTTCTTCACGCTCGCAGGCTCGGTCACCCGCAGGGTGTACGTCTCGCCCTTCTGAGGTGAGAGCTCGAAGCGGCCGCGCCCCTCATGCTCGGTTCGAAAGGTCGAGACCGAGGTGCCCTTCGAATCGACGATGGTGCCGGCGATGTCGGCGGGCTTCTGCGAGAGCGTGCGCGCCTCGAGGTAGACGCGATTCTTGACCCCCGCCACCAGGTCTCCGCCCTCGGGGTACAAGGCGATGTCGAACGATGTGACGAGGAGTGGAATGGTCTTGGTCGCGGTCTCGACCACGCCGCCGTCGGCGATGGTGAACGCGATGGTGCCCTCGCCGCGCTCGATGGCCGCGGGGAGCTTCAAGTTGACCGTGCAGTGCCCGGTCACGTCGAGCGTGCACGGCGCGGTGGCCACATCGACGCCGTCGACGCGCGCGACCGCGGTGATGCGAGCACCGGTGGGCACGCCGCCTTCGGCCCGGGTGGTCTCGAGCGTCGCCGTGACCGTGTCTCCGGCACCGTAGCCATCACGCGCGAAGACGATCTGGTTCTTCAAGCGCGGCGCGCGGTACACGCGCACATCGAACTTTCGCTCACCGGGGGCCGAGCCGGGTTGGCCGCTGCCCAGCACGGTGAACTCTCCGCCGCTGGTGCCCTCGGGTACCTGCCACGAGAACCCGAACGCGCCATCGGCGACGAGTGACTGCCCCGCCGCGACGACCTCGCCCTTGGGCCCTTTGATGCTGACCCCGGCGTACGTCTGCGACGGCCCAGGCACCCGGGTCTTCGCCTCGAGCACCACCCCGCGAACGAAGACGGTCTCGCCGACCTTGTAGACCGGCTTGTCGGTCGAGATGTGGGTGAGCATGCGCTGATCTCCTCCAAGCCGGGCGGGCGTGGCGGGGTCGAGCTGTGCCGTGGGGGCAGCAGCCAGCAGCAAAGCAATGGCTCCGAGGGGTACCAGACGTGACATGGGCGGGCTCTCTTGGCGTGAAGGGGGCGTCTTCAACGACTCGAGGCGCAGTCTGGTCTGTCAACCAGCGAACAAGAAGACGAATCTTCTCGTGGGTCGCGCACCCTCTCGATCTTCGACCCGCTCACCGCCACTTTGGCAGCCTTCGACCTCAGCTCAACAGCCGCCACCACACCGGCACCGTGCCCAGGCTGAGCAGCGTGCCCACGGCGATCAACGCTGACGCCAACCGCGCATCGAGGTTGAGCTCGCTCGCCAACACCCCCGCGCTCACCATCGGGGCCATCGCCGCCTGCGCCACGGTCACCCGCTCGATTTCGCCGCCACCCGACTGCACCAGGCGCAGAAACCCCAGCACCATCACCGGGGCCGCCATCAACTTGAGGCTCAGCCCCAGCGCGACCAACCGCCCATTGCCCCGCAGCGCCGACGGCTCGAACTGCCAGCCCACGCTCGCCAGGGCCAGCGGCGTGACCATGTCTGAGAGCCGCGAAAGCACCTCGTCGAGGGCCGGCGCGAAGGCGATGCCCCGCGTGGCCAGCGCCACCACCAGCGCAACCATCGAGGGAAAAGTGAACAATCGCCACAGCAGCGTGCGCAGCGACACGTCACGGCCGCTCAAGTACGTGCCCAGCGGCACTGCACCCAACGAGACCATCACGAAGGTGCCGAGCTGATCGGCCACCGCGCCGATGCCCACCGCCGACGGGCCTCCGAGCATCGAGAGCAGCGGGTACCCGACGAACGCGGTGTTGCCGAGCCCCACGCACAAGGCGAGCGCCCCCGCGGTCGCATTTCGGCGCACCGGGTCTCTTCGCGCCCACAGCACGGCGACCCCGGCGGGCAGCGCGAACACCAGCCACATCGCGAGCACCGACCAGATCAACGCCCGCTCGAGCGGCACCACGTGCACGAGCTTGATCACCAGCGCCGGCAGCGACACCCAGATGACCCAGGCGTTGATCACCCGATGCGAGTCGGCCGGGAGCCCTGAAAATGCACGCGCCAGAACGCCCAGCACGAAACAGCCGACCAGCAACCACAGCACGCTCATCGACTCACCGGTGCTGCTTCATCGCGGCGAGCACCTCGGCTCCGTACAGCGCCAGGCGCTTGGCGCCGAAGTACGGCAGCGTGGCCAACGCGCTCACTTCACCAGGGTTGAGCGTCGCCACGTCTTCAATCAGCGCGTTCGGCAACACCACCGACGGAGTCACCTTGCGCTTGGTCGCGGCCTGCTTGCGCCACTCGGTCAGCGCCTCGCTGCGACGGCGCTTCTTCGGGTCGCGCTCTTTGGTCTCGGGCTGAAAAGGCAGCTCACCCTTCGCGCTCTGCTCACTGAAGGTCACGATCTGCTGCAGCACCTGCTCGCCGTACTGACGGGTGAACGCCCCGCGCACGCCCTCCAGCCGCCCCAATTCGCGAATCGCCTTGGGCAGCTTGGTGGCGATGGTGACGATCGCCGTGTTCGACAACATGCGCCCCATCGGTATGTCTTCGGCCTCGGCCAGCTGCAACCGCAGCCGGTGGAGCCATTGCGCCAGCGCGTACGACAACCGCTGCTGCTCGTTCGACATGTTCTGGGTCGGCAGCTTGAACCGGTACGGGCCATTCACGTCAGGGCGCTCGGCCGCCTCATCGGCGATTCGCGCGCAGTCGAGCTCGACCTCTTCGAGAATATCGGCCGTCACGCAGGCCTCTCGCACCGAGCGGCCCACCTCGACCAGGTAGCGCACGTCATCGGCGATGTACGCGCGAAGCTCGGGAGGAAACGGGCGCAGCGAGAAGTCTGACTGCTGGTGCTCTTTGGCCAGCTGCTTGCCCAGCTTCTCGAGCACCAGGTCGGCCAGCCCCACCTTGGGCCACCCGAGCAGAGTCGCCGCGCGGTGGGTGTCGAAGAGCCCTTTGACCCGAATGCCGACCTCGGCCAGGTACTGCAGGTCGCCCATCGCGGCGTGAAAGAACTTGGTCTTCGCGGGGTCGGCAAAGTGCGCGGCCAGCGCGTTGATCTGCACCTCGGCGATCAAGGTGTCGAAGAGAAAAATCTCGGTCTCGGTGCCGACCTGCACCCAACACAACCGCGAACGAAAGTGGTGCATCGCGTCGGCTTCGACGTCGACTGCAAAGTCATTGACCGCTGCGACCGCCGCGGCGGCTTGGGCAACCTGCAACGCCGTTGTGACGTCGGCCGCCCCTTCTGGAATTGACACGCTCCTGCCTCTAGCAAAAACCCCCGGAGTATGGGCAAAAGGCGCGCCACCCCTATGAGCGAGGTTGCCAAGCTAGAGAAGTCCCTGCTCTCCCAGGTCGGCAAGGCCGTGCACGAGTGGCAGCTGATCGAGCCGAACGACCGAATCATGGTCGCCATCTCGGGCGGTAAAGACTCGTACACCCTGCTTCACCTGCTGCGGCTGCTCCAGCGCCGAGCGCCCATCTCGTTCGAGCTCATCGCCGTCAACTTAGACCAGGGGCACCCCGGCTTCCCCGCCGCTACGCTCGAGGGCTGGCTGCAGAAGAACGAGTACCCCTACCGGCTGCTCAAAGAAGACACGTATTCAATCGTGCTCGACAAGCTCAAGCCGGGGCAGACGCAGTGCTCACTGTGCAGCCGGCTGCGGCGCGGCATCTTGTACAACGCGGCGGTCGACCTGGGCTGCACCAAGATCGCGCTCGGCCACCACCGCGACGACTTGATTCACACCCTGCTGCTCAACATGTTCTTTGCCGGGTCGATGGCCACCATGCCGGCCAAGCTCCACAGCGACGACGGCCGCAACACCGTGATTCGCCCCCTCGCCTACGCCCCCGAGAGCGAGATCGCCCGCTTCGCCGAGCTGATGGAGTTCCCCATCATTCCCTGTGACCTCTGCGGCTCGCAGGAGAACCTGCAGCGCAAGAAAATCAAGACCCTGGTCGACACCCTGGGCAAAGACATCCCCAACCTGCGGTCTTCGATTTTGTCGGCGATGGGCAACTTGCATACATCGCATCTGCTCGACCCGGCGCATTGGCGGGCGGCGGTCGAAGAGGCTCCGCCGCTTGCTGAAAAGAAGCATGCTGGGGCTCTGGTTCAACTGGGGGTGCCACATGGCGCGTGAAGTCATCGAGCAGGCGAAGGCCAACCGCAACGCCGCGCTGGTCGAGGTGATGTTGCTCGCTGCCAGCGCCGACGGAGAGCTCCACGCCACCGAGATGCGCGCCCTGCTCACCCGCGTCATCGAGCGGCCCGAGTTCGAAGGCACCCGCCCCGCGCAGCTCAACGCGTTGATCGAGTCGTCGGCCAAGAAGCTCGCCGGCGCGCGCAAGCTCGAAGACGTGCTCGACTCGCTCAAAGAGCGGCTGCCTGATCACCGAAACCGGCTGCTCGCCTTCGCCCTCGCCACCGCCATCGCGCTCTCTGACCGCAAGGCCACCCGCGTCGAGCTGGGGCTGCTCAAGACCTTTCAACGCGCGCTCGGCATCTCTGAAGAAGAGGTCACCCGCATCTTCGAGATGGTCGAACAAGGGCACTCGCTCTCAGAGGCGCTGGGCGAGCCCACCGAGCGGCTGTTCGCCGAGACGATGGTGCTGGTCGCCGCGAGCGACGGAGTGGTCAAGGCCTCCGAGCTGGTCGCGATGCTCGAGAACATGGCCGGCGACCCGGTGTTTCACAACGTGTCGCTCGACGAGGCCCAGCGCTTCTTGGGTGAGTCGGTGCAGAGCCTGGCCAACGAGGGTATGCCGCAGCGGTTGGCGGTGCTCGCGCAGGGGCTGACCACGCAAAAACAGCGCAGCAAGGCCTTCGAGCTGGCGGTGAAAATCGCCCGGGCCGATGGGGCGCCCTCGGTCAGAGAGCTTCATACGCTCGACCTGCTGCAGGCCACCTTCGGCATCCCCGACGATGACGTCGCGCGCCTGGTGAAGGAAGCCTGACGTGCCTTTAGCGCCTCCCAACCGGCCTTCGAGAACCACGGTGCGCTTCGCACTGCCCTCGTCACTGGGGCCGAACGGGGCCCAGCGGGCGACGCAGCTCGAGGCGTGGCTTCGAGAGGCGCTCGGGCGTGAGACCGAAGTCGTGGTGGCTTCGACCTACGAGTCGCTCGCCAGGGAGCTGCTGTCGGGCAAGGTCGACGCGGCGTGGGCCCCTCCGTTCGTCTGCGCGCGCATCGAGGCGATGGGCGTGCGGGTGCTGGTGCGCGGCCAACGCAACGGCGCTTCGACCTACCGGGCGGCCTTGGTGTGCCGGGCCGACTCGAAGGTGACGCTCGAGACGCTCAAAGGCGCCTCGGCGGCGTGGAGCGATCGCGATTCGGTCGGCGGCTACTTGCTGCCCGTCGCGTTCTTGCGCGAGCGTTCACTCGACCCGGCCCGAACGTTCGCCCGGCAAGAATTTTTGGGCAGCTACCGCGCGGCGCTCGAGGCAGTCGAAAAGGGCGAGGTCGACGTGAGCAGCGTGTTCGCGCCGACGGTTCGAGCAGGGTTGGGCGAGCTCACCGGCGTCGATGAAATCTGGCCTGAGAAGGCCTCGGCGTTTCGGGCCCTCGCCTTCACCGAAGAGGCGCCCAATGACGGCGTCGCGGTGTCGATGAACCTGGCCGGCGCGTTGGTGGCAGATCTCGAGAAGGTCTTCATTTCGATGGGCCAGAGCGAGGCGGGCCTCAAGGTGCTCAAAGAGTGCTTCAACGCCGACCGCTTCGAAGCCGCTCCTCGCATGGGGTACCGCGCGCTGTACCGCGTCGCTCTCGCGAGCCTGTGAAAGCCTTGGTGATTGTCGCGCTCATCGCCGTCGGCCTCGCCGCGTACTGGTGGCTGCGCCGCCAGCGTGAGCTCGTCGTGCTCTCGGTGCGGCACGGCAAGATGCTGGTGGTGCGAGGCCAAGCGTCGAGCTCGATGCTGCAAGACTTCGCCGCGGCGCTGAAGAACACCGACCGAGGCGAGGTCGAGGTGCTGCGCGAAGACCGGGGCGCTCAGCTCTACGCCGACGGCGACATCGACGAGTTTCTCGAGCAGCGGCTGCGAAACATTCTGCGAATTCACCCGGCCGCTGCGTTTCGAGCGCCAGCGCAGAAAGAGAAGACCACGCTGGTGCGCCTGCTCGGCTTCGTCTGGCTCGCGTGGTTCTTCAACGACCGTTCATCGTAAGCCCAGCCCATATCAGTGGCACTCATAGGTACTGCATGCAGTACAATTTTGTACTGCAGGGTCACTCAGGGCTCCCGACGGCGCCGCGACAGCCACCCGAGCAGCGCGAGCCCCAGGGCCATCGGCACCGGGCCTCCACTCGTGCACCCACAGCGACCCGTCACGCCGGTGCCGGGAGCAGACCCGCCATCGAGCCCCGCAGACCCGCCATCGGCCTCGCCAGAGCCCCCGCCAGCACCACCGCCTGTTCCACCGCCATCTGGCTGCGCCTTCGCGGTCACCATCACCGCGGCCGAGCGAGTCGACTTGCCCGAAGCATCGGAGGCGATCGCCACCAGCGTGTGGTCACCGGCGGCGACGTCAATCGTTGCCGCCCACGGCAACTGCGTGAGCTCGCGCACCACCACGCCATCGAGCTCGAGCTTCACCGACACCACGGCCACGTCGTCACTCGCGCTGACCGTCACCGGCACCGTCAACCCCACCTCGCCCCCGGTCGGCGTCACGATGCTCACCACCGGCGCAGAGACATCGGTGCTCTCGGGGCCAACCAAAATCATCACCGCGTCACTGGTCGAGCTGTTGCCGGCGGCATCGGTGGCCTTGGCGGTCAGCACGTGCGAGCCATTCGTGAGCGCCGAGAAATCAACCATCACTGAGAACGGTGGCTGGGTGTCCTCTCCGACCTTCACGCCGTCGACGAAGATCTCGACCTTCACCACGCCGACGTTGTCAGTCGCCGTCACGGTGACCACTGCCGGGCCAATCACCCGCGTACCCGCCACGGGAGCACTCACCGACACCGTCGGGGGCATCGTGTCGGCCTGCAGGCTCACCACCAGTGACGCCTGGCCACTGACGCTCCCCAGCGTCGCGGTGACGGTGAACGGGCCACCCGCCACTGCCCCGGCGGTGAACAACCCGGCGCCGGTGATGGTGCCTCCGCCCGAGACGGTGAAGGCGACCGCTGGGTTCGACGCGAGTGGGTGCCCGAATTGATCATTCACCGTCGCGGCGAACTGCTGCGTCGTCGACACCTGAACCATCGCGACCGAGGGCTGCACTTCGATGGTGGTCGCGGTCGGTACCACCACCACGTGCACCGCGCTCGCGATGCTGTGGCCATCGCCATCGGTGATGGTCACCGTGAAGTCGTACGCACCCGCCGTGGTAAACGTCGCGGTCGCGGTCTTGGCCGCGTTGGAGCCATTCGCCGAGAACGCCACGGTCGCCGGGCCGGTCGAGGCCCAGGTGTACGTCAGCCCCGCTTCACCTGTGTCGTCATTGGCCAAGACGCTCAGCGACGTCGTCGTAATCACCACCGGAGACGGGTCAGCCTTCGCCGCGGCCACCAACGTCGGAGACCCGCTCGCCGTGACGATCACGCTGGCGGTGCCAGTGACTCCATTGCTGCTGGCGCTCAAGGTGTACGGGCCCCCAGGCGTGCCACCGGCGGTGAACAACCCGCTGCTCGACACCGTGCCGGCCGCGCTCGGCACGCTCCACGTCGGCTGCGCCTTGCCCATCACCGTGCCGAATTGGTCGGTGAGCGTCGCCGTGAACTGCGCGGTACCGCCCGGCAACACGTTCGCCGAGGTCGGGGCCACCTGCATCGCGGTCTCGATCTGATTCACCACGACGGTCACCTGCGACTTCACCGTCAAGCCGCCCGGGTCGGTGATGGTCACTTGAAACGTGTACGAGCCTGCGGCCGCGAAGGTCGCGGTCGTCGACTTGGCCGCGTTGGTGCCGTTCGCGGTGTAGGTGACCGCCGCGTTGCCCGAGGTGGCGAGCCAGGTGTAGGTCAGGCCGCTCTCAGGGCCGTCAGGGTCAGCGCCCAGCACAGACAAGACGCTGGTCACCCCGCTCACCACCGGGCTCGGGGTCGCCGCCGCCGCGGTCGCGACGGTCGGAGCCGCGTTGACGACGGTGGTCGCGAAATCTTGGCCCGTCACATCACTGGCCCCGACGGTCACGCTCCGGCTGACGGGCACGAAGGTCACTCCGCTGCGCGTCGGGGTCAGGGTGTACGAACCCGGGGGCACTCCGACGACGACGTACTTGCCCAGCACGTCGGTGGTCGCACTGCGCGTACCGTCGCTGACCACCACGCCGCTCAGCGGAGTGCCACCCGTCAGCACCTGGCCCGAGACCTGGTACGTGGTGCCGGTGACGACCTTGAACAGCAGGGTGAAGCTCTGCTGACCGCCGGTGAGCGTCAGCGGGTTGGTGAAGGTGTCGGGCTCGATGGTCACGCCCGGGCTGGTCGCGGTGAGGTTCCACTCCCCGGGAGGAATTGGGCCGAGCGAGAAGACCCACGCGACGCCGCCGTCGCCGCCTCCACCTTGGGGGCCCCCAGTGCCCTCACCTCGAGACAACGTGCACGTCACCGAGCGAACCCCGTCGGTGACGACCGGAGCCGTGGCGACCTGCGCAGCGGGAATGGTGCCGAACAGGTATTGGCCGGTCGCATAGAAATTGGCCGTGCCGTTGCCGCCCATGATCTCGATTGACTGCGCCGGGCCGAAAGCCCACCCGAGCATCGAGGCGCTCACTGCGTAGCGCCCGCCTGCCACCGGGCTGATCGAGTACCCGGCCGACCCGCTGTTTGAGGCATTGAGCGAGCCGTTGGTCACCAGCGCCCCCACCAGAGGAGACCCACTCGCGTACACATTGCCGTTGATTGAATACGACGCGTTGGCGACCGCGGTGAAGTCGAGCCCACTTGCCGCCGCCGATACCGTCACCGGGTTCGTGAATGACGCGCTGATGGCGAAGTCGAACTTCGACGCCGAGAGGGTCTGGCTGCCTGCGGGCACGTTGGTCAGCACGAAATCGCCAGTGCTCAAGGTCGTCGTCACCCGCGCACCATCGCTGACACGCACGCCCTCGAGGCCCACGCCACCCGAGGTGACTTTGCCGGAGAGGCTGAACCCACTCGGCGTGCCCACGGTGACGGGCACTCCGACGGTCGCCAGGTGGCCTTTCATGTCGCTCACCGTGCAACGCACGAAGAATACCCGGTCGCCGCCCAGTGTCTTCGAGGCCACGGCGGTGTTGGGCCCGAAGGTGCCGTCGTCGAAGTCCCACGCGTAGGCGAGGGTATCGCCGTCGGGGTCGCTCGCCGTCACGGTGAAGGTCACCGAGGTGTTGTTCGCGACCGTGCTCGCGCTGGCAGCGATCGTCGCGGTCGGCGCTCGGTTGCCAGCAAAAGTACCCAGGTTGACCACCACGTCGAGCGACTCCGGGGTCGTGCCGCCCTTGCCGACCGGCGTCAGGTAAATGCCGGCGAGCGGGTCTGAGAAGGTGCGACCGATGACCAACGCCGAATCGCTGGTGTTGCCGTCGGGCGTCATGTCGAGCAGGTGGCTGCCGTTCGCGCCACTGTACGGGTAGCCGAAGTTGATCACCGCGCCGTTGAACGCCGACGCATTGCCCGGGAGCGCTTGGCGAAACTCGAGCCAGTAATCGCGCTTCAGCGGGTCGCCACCCCGCGGCACCTTGAGGCCGTGGTTGCCCGAGCTGATCGCGGTCTCGAGCGCGTACATGCGGTAGGTGCCGCTGGTCGAGACGACCTGCACCTCGGTCGAGGGCACCCACTGGTAGATGCGCTTGAACCACACGTTGAAGTGCGAATTTTGGTTGCCGCTCGAGCCCATCATGTCGAACGGGTTGCCGTATTCGACGTTGCCGCCGTTGGCGCTGATGATGCTCTGACCCGCGCTCCAGAAGTTCGCGTGGTAGACGCCGTAGTTGTGACCCAGCTCGTGGGCCGAGATGCGCAGCGAGTAGTTGCCGTTCATCCACAAGCCGCGGGTGCCGACCGCTCCGAACCCGGCGCCGTTGTGAAAGATGTTGGTGGGCGCAACGATGTCGAGGTTGTAGTCGTTGGGCTCGATGCCGGCGGCCCGTGCCGCGGCCAAGGCGTCGTTTCGAAGGCCGTAGAGATCTGACGCGTCGCCGTACGTGGCCGCGGTCTTCGGCATTCGCAGCGTCGCGGTCACCGTCGAGATCATCGAGGTCTGGCCGTACGAGGCATTGACGAAGAACGTGTTCGTCTGAGTGTCGATGAGGTCTTTCATGTCGCTCTCGCTCACCGGGTCGCCGGGGCGGTCAGAGAAGTCGACGCGAATCACCAGAATGGTCTTGGGCCCGAGGCTCCACACTGCGTCTGCAATGCCGTCGACCTTCTCTTGCTCGGTCAGCCTGTACTCTTCGGCCTGCGCGTGCTCGACGACGCAAAACCCGACGGTCGAATCGCCGGTGTGAAACACCAGCGCGTGCTCGATTTGACGCTTCGAGGTCGGGCAAATCGACGGCGTGTCGCTCGGCAACACCACCTTCTCGCCGGGAAAAAGCTTTCGCAGCGGCGACTCGGTCAACCCAATGACCCCATCGAGCTCAACCCCGTGCAGGCGCAGGTGCTCTTGGCTCTTCTGCGCGAAGCGGCGGCCCGACACCCCCGCCCGCAGCATCGTCGTGCTCGCATCATCGAAGCTCACGAAGCGCTCGACCGGAGTCACCACCACCGGCCCATTGGGCGTCGCCGCCACGACGTTCAACGTGCCGACCCCGTCACGCCAACGCTCAACGCGCTCGCGAACGATGCCGGGCAACGCGGCGCGCTCGACCGGGTTGAACGCGAGCGGCAGCGCCTTCTGGGGAGCGCTGAGCAGCAGCTCGCGCATCACAACCCGACGTGCGGTGGCCAGGGTCGTGCCTTGCTCGAGCATCGAGGCCCGGGCCGAGGGCTCGGCGCTCTGGTACCCGGCGAGCCACGTACGAAAATCTCGATTGGCCAGCGCCAGCTTCGAGAGCGCGTCATTCGCCTCGAGGGCCTGCTCGACCCTCGGAGCGAACAGCACGTCGGCGACTTCGGGAGCACGGGGTTCAGCGGTGCACGCGGTCAACAGCGCCACCGTCACCAGAGTTGTCAAACGCATCGCGCGACCAAACCACAGGTGGGCGATTTCAGCAGGTGATCACTGTTGTGCCCATCGCACACTGCGTCAGTTCTTCACCTCGAAACGCACCCGCACCGTGGTCAAGATGTCTTTCTCATACGATGAGGTGTCGTAGTTGCCCTCCCACGAGGTCTCGGTGGAGTTGGCGGGGTTGACGTTGATGACGCCGGTGTCGATGCCCTCGACCCGCCCGACCCTGGCGCCCCCGCCCGCGGCTTCAATCATTCGCTCGGCCCGATTTCGCGCGTCACGCGAGGCCTCGGCCAGCATCTCGATCTTCAGCTCGCCAATCTTGGTGAACAGGTACGACGGCGACTGCGAGGTGATGACGAGCCCCTTCTCGAGCAGCTGGGTGGCCTCGCGAGAGATGCGCTCGACCAACGGCACGTCGCCCGATGACACGTTGATGTTCTGCTGGGCGCGCCAGCCATCGAACACCGTCTTGTGCCGGGTCTTCGAGCCCTCTTCGACGACGTCTTCGTGCGAGAGCTCGAGCAGGTCGACCGCCGAGGCACGAATCGCCGCGTCAGGCAGCCCCGCCGCTTTCAAGAACGCGCGCACCGCCTCGACGTCTTTGGTGATCGCCCCGTAGGCCTCGATGCGGGTCGGCTTCACGCTGCTGACCACTGCCGTCCACTGCGCGAGGTCTGAGTTGATTCGCTTTCGCGCCGACCCACGCACATCGATGGTCGTCGGCCGGGTCAGCTTCACCGACACCCACGCAAAGGCGCCAATCAGGGTGCACACCACCAACGCAATGGCCAATGGCAACGAGCGACGATCCATCGTTCGCCTTGTAGCAGAGGGCCAACGTGGCAGACTCCCTCTTGAAGAAGGCTCTTGTGAACATCACCGTCATCATTCCCAAAGCGCTTCAAGCGGCCTGCGAGGGCCGGGCGAAAATCGAGCTGGGCGTGCCTCCCACGAGTGACCTGGCCGACGTGATTCAAACCCTGATGACGCTGTACCCGGGCCTGCGCGCCTTCGTCGCCAACGAGAAGCGGCCGATGCGGCAGTCGTTCGGCGTGGCCCAGGCGGGCCGAAAAGTTTTTCTCTTCACCTCGACCGGCTCTCCGGCAACGACCTGAGGTTGTTCGGGTTCTCTTGGAGACGGAGAATTCTACCAAGCGGTGCTTTCTTGCATCGCAGGTAGGCAACCCCGTACCCTGCGCGGCCCATGACGCCTGAAGAATCGCAGACCACCCCGGCGCTCGAGAAGCGGCTGTCGTCTTGGCCCCGCTCGGCGACCCTGGGCGTCATCTTGTTGGGGGTCAGCCTCGCCTCGGCGCTGCTGCTCTCGCCGGGGCTCTCGAGCCAGCAACTCCCCGCGTTGACTGACGAAAGTCTCGGCCGGCCCTTTCGGGGGTCGTCGCTTGTCGGGTTCAAAGCCAGCCGCGACTTCGAGGTGCTCGACGAGGTGAAGACCCTGCAGCGCCGCGATGAGGCGCGGGCCCATGTTCGCCCGGTCTTCGACTACGAGCCCACCGTCGAGTCGTCGGTCAAGCGCGGCGTGCGCAACGCCTTCGCTGAGATGAGGGCCATCGTCGAGCAGCACGCCAAGCCCCCACCGGTCGACCCGGCCAAGAAGCCCGTCAAAGACCCCAAAGAAGACGCCGAGATGGTGCAGGCCCTGCGTGAGGCCAAGTCGCGGTTTCTCGAGCACGCCACCCCGCCCGAGAACGATGACTTCGAGGCGCTGGTGCAGGCCCGGTTCTCGCCCGAGGCCGAGCAAGCCGCGGTGGGGCTGATTGAGCTGGCCTACCGCTCGAAGCTGGTGGTCTCGCGCAGTGAGCTTTCGCGCATCGACGCCAATGGCATCACCACCCGCCTGGTGGGGGGTACGAGCGAGTCTGAAGGGCCGACCACGCCGCCGACGGTGCTCGACATCAACGAGGCCTCGGCCGAGCTCGATCGCTATGCGTCGGTGCCGGGCAACCTGCTGACCGAGTCGTCGCCCACCCTGCGTGGAGCGGTGCTGCGGCTCGCCCGCCGGCAGCTCCGCGCCAACCTGACCGTGAACATCGCCGAGACCGAGGCCCGCAAGCAGGCCGCCTGGGCCGCGGCGAAGCCGGTGCTCATCTCGGTGAAGAAGGGCCAGCGCGTCATCGGCGACGGTGAGCTGGTCAACGAGACGCACATGCTCATCGTCAAGGCGCTGCGCACGCAGACCAACGAGCTCGAGCTCTTCGCCACCCAGTTCGGCGGCCTGGGCATGGTCGCGCTGGTCGTCGGAGCGGCCTGGTTCTTCTTTCAGGCCTCGCTGCGACGCTTTCGCCCTCTGCGCCGAGACGCGCTGTTCATGGGGCTGCTCTCGGTCGCCCTGCTCGGAGCACTGCACCTGTGGATGCTGGTGGCCGACGCGGTGCACGACCGCTACCCGTCGCTGCCGATTGAAGCGCTGCACTTCGCTTTTCCCCTCGCGGCGGGGGCGATGCTGGTTCGCTTCGTGCTCTCAGACGAGTCGAGCCTCTTCTTCGGCATCGTGTTCTCGATTCTGGCCGGCATCATGCTCGGCAACTCGCTGGCCTTCTTTCTCTTTGGCCTCGTCACTTCGCTCTTCGCGGCCGAGCGCATCGCCAAAGCGAAAGACCGCGCGGGCATTTTTCGCGCCGGGTTGATGGTCGGCGTTCTGGCCTGGGCGATGGTGATTTTTCTCTCACTCGCCGCCGGTCGCGGGTTCGGGCTCGAGTCATTCGTAGGGGGGCTGGCCGCCTTCGCCTCGTCGGCCTTCGTGGTGCCGATGCTGGTGCTGACCCTGACGCCGCTGGTCGAAGCGGCGTTCGGCTACGCCTCAGACTTGAAGCTGCTCGAGCTGGCGAACCTGAACCACCCGGCCCTCAAAGAGCTGGTGCTGCAGGCGCCCGGCACCTACCACCACTCGATCATCATGGGCTCGCTGGTCGAAGCCGCGGCCGAGGCCATCGGCGCCAACCCGCTGCTCGCGCGAAGCTGCGCCTACTACCATGACATCGGCAAGGGCCGGAACCCGGCGTACTTCGGAGAAAACCAGAAGGGCGAGAACGCCCACGACACGCTCGCTCCGACGATGAGCGCGGTGATCATCAAGCGCCACGTGACCGAAGGCCTCGAGATGGCGCGTCAGTTCAAGCTGCCCCGCCGCGTGGCCGACGCGATACCGCAGCACCATGGCACCCGGTTGGTCGGCTACTTCTACCATCGCGCCCAGAAGCTCGAAGAAGCCAAAGAACACCCGCAGCCCGTCGATGACGCGCAGTACCGCTACCCGGGCCCCAAGCCGCAATTTCGCGAGGCCGCGCTGGTGATGATCGCCGATGCGGTCGAGGCGGCGAGCCGCTCACTGCCGCACCCCACGCCCGAGCTGTTGCTGACGCTGGTGCAGAAGATGATCAACATGGTCTTCAGCGAAGGCCAGCTCGACGAGTGCGACTTGACCCTCAAAGACCTGCACCTCATCGCGCAGTCATTCGTGCGCACGCTCGAGGGCATCTACCACGCGCGGCCGGCCTACCCGCCGGGTGCCGTAGGAGGCGGGCGCCCGCCTTCGACCGATGTGCTCAAGCCGCTCACGGTGGTCAAGAAGTCGGGATGAACCGGGTTCTGTATTCGCCGTCAGGCGCGATGATCAACCAGGTCTCGCACGGCAAGCGACTGGTGGCCCTCGCCAAGATCTTCTTGAAGCGCCTGGGCATTGACCGCGCCGAGCTCTCTTTGACCTTGGTCGACAACCGGCGAATTCGCGCCATCAACCGTCGCTGGCGGGGCAAAGACACGCCGACCGATGTCATCTCCTTCCCCGGCGGGGCGAGCATCGGGCCTGGCCTTCGGCAGCTGGGCGACATCGTCATCTCGTTCACCACCGCCAAGCAGGCCGCCCGCGACTTCGATTCGACCCTCGAGCATGAGCTGGCCTTGTACCTCGCACATGGTTTGCTGCATCTGCTCGGGTTCGACCACCTGACCCCTCGCGACGCCCGCGCGATGCAGCGCCAAGAGGCCTTTCTCCTGGGGCACGCGGGCATGTTGTCGCGCAGCGACGAGGTCGATTGACGACATCGACACCGCTCATCCGACCGCTGACCACCTGCAATTATCCGCTGGGCTGACAATCGGCTGACACGAGAAGGCGTTGATCCGCATACGAAATCAGGAGCGCTTTCTGAGATTTCGCGCGCGAGGAACCCGAAAATGTCTGCACTGCCGAAAAACGCACCCAAGCTGCCAGAGCCAACCCCTGTCGATGAAGCAGCCCTCGACAAGCTCAACTGGGTGACCAGCGCACCGTTCGTTCTCACGCACGTGCTCTGCCTCGGCGCCTTCTTCATGGGCTTTCACTGGCAGTACGCGGTGCTCGCGCTGGTCTCGTACTACGTGCGCATCTTCGGAGTGACCGCCGGCTACCACCGCTACTTCTCGCACCGCGCCTACAAGACCAACCGGGTCTTTCAGTTCATGCTCGCGTTTCTGGCGCAGACCTCGATTCAAAAAGGCGTGCTCTGGTGGGCGGCGAACCACCGGCATCACCACAAGTACTCAGACCAGGCCGAAGACATTCACTCGCCGACGCTCAAGGGCTTCTGGCACAGCCACATGACGTGGATTTTGTCGGAGCGGTACGAGAAGACCGACTTCAACCGCATCAAAGACTTCGCCCGTTTCCCCGAGCTGCGGTGGCTGAACACGTATCACCTGGTGCCTGCCTTGAGCGTCTTCGCCGTGCTCTTCGCCCTCGGCGGCCTGCCCTGGCTGATGTGGGGCGGCATCATTCCCACGGTGTTGGCGTGGCATGGCACCTTCACCATCAACTCGCTGAGCCACATCTTCGGGTCGCGCCGCTACATCACCACCGACACCAGCCGAAACAACCTGCTGCTCGCCCTGCTCACCTGTGGTGAAGGGTGGCACAACAACCACCACTACTACCAAAACACCGCCAACCAGGGCTGGTTCTGGTGGGAGATAGACCTCACCTTCTACGGGCTCAAGGTGCTCTCGTGGCTCGGGGTGGTCAGCGACCTTCGCATGCCAGCAGAGCAGACGCGGCAGTCATTTCGGGCCTATACACCCGAGCAACGTGCGCAGCTCAACGCTCCAGTGCGGTTCTTGCCTCGGGCCGAGCAGCCCCAGTCGCAGCCCGTCGAAACCTAATTCGCCGCGGTTGCGTAGTGCCGTCGAGCACGGGAACCAACGACCGTGACCGACGAGGAATTGATGGAGCAGTTCTGCCAGGGTCAAGCGAGCGCGTTCGATGCCTTGTTTACCCGGCATGCCGCGGCGATTCGTGGCTACCTTCACAAAATGACGGGCCAGCGCAGCGCCGCCGAAGACCTCACCCAAGCCACGTTCATCTCGCTGCTTCGCGCTCGCGGCCGGTTTCTGCGCGGCTCGAAGTTCAAGCCCTGGCTCTACGCGATCGCCACCAACGCTGCCCGTGACTGGCGACGCCGGGGCGTGCACGAACAGCTGACCGCTGAGGGAGCGACTCCCGAATCTGCCGCTGAGCCCGCGCTGTTGGCCGACCCAGGGCTCGAGAAGGTGGTGCGGGCCGCGCTCGAGCAATTGCCCGACGCCCAGCGCGAAGCCATCGTGCTGCACCGCTTCGAGGGGCTCTCATACGCTGAGATCGCCGAGAGCGCCGGAGTGACCGAGTCAGCCGTCAAAGTGCGCGCGCACCGGGGCAGCGAGACGCTTCGGGTCTTGCTCAAGGGAGTCTGGGAGCCATGAGCACCGACGACGCCAAGCTCGCCGCATTGAGGGCGCAGGTGCACGCCGAGCTGGCGAAGGCTCCGCGGGCGACACCGTGGTGGGTGGGTGCGGTGGCGCTGATGGGGCTCAACCTGGCCTTGGCGGCCGGCGCGCTGATGCTGCTCAGCTCGAACGCGAGGTTCTCGAGCAACCAGCCGCTGCGCTGGGCCATCGCCGGTGGGCTCTTGCTCATCATCGCGGCAGGCTCGGTGCTCGGGCTCCGCCCGGGCCGGCAGGGCCCACGGGTGGCCATGGTGGTGATGACCGCGGCCGTCTTCGCGCTCGCCTGGCTGATGGGCTCTGGTGCGCGCGTCGAGATGCCGTTCTGGGGCGGCACGTCATGTGCGACCACCGAGGGCCTCGTTTCATTGGTGCCCCTGGCGACCGGGCTGTTGTTGCTCACGCGCTTCGGGTTCGACGCGCTGCGCACGGCCCTCATCGGCATGTCGAGCGCGGGGGTCGGGCTGCTCGCGCTCCACCTGCATTGCCCCAACGGCGCGTGGGAGCACGTGGCGATGTTTCACGTCTTGCCGTGCGCGGTGATGATCGCCGTGCTCTTCGTCGCGCGCCGGGCGATGCCGTCGAAGACCTTCGCGCCCTGACGTGAGGCGGTAGCGACGCCTCACGCCATGCGGCGAACGACCAGCGCGCTCAAGTCGTCTTTTTGAATGGGGCCCCAGGCAGCCGCGCTCTCCATCAGCGCGGTGACGACCGCCTGTGCACCGCGACCGGCGTTGGCTTCGACGGCCCGCTCGAGCCGCTCGGGCCCGAACTCTTCTCTGCTCGCATTGGCGGCCTCGACGATGCCGTCGCTGTAGAGCACCAGCAGGTCATTGGGCAAAAGCGTGAAGCTGCCCTCGTGCACGTGTTTGCGAATGTCTTTCATCGCCCCGAGCCAAGCGCCCTTGGTCGCGATGCTCTCGCAGCGGCCGTTCGCCGAGCGAAAGACCACCAGGTCTTCATGCGCCCCGGCGAACACCACGCGGCCCTCGGGGTAGAAGCGCAGCAGCACGAAGGTGACGTGCTCGTCTTGGTGCATGCGGTTGCGAATGTTCTCGAACAGCGCGGCGTTGAGCAGGCACAGCGCGTCGGCCGGCGTGATGTCGGGCTTGGTGAGGGTGATGCCTTGCAGCGTGCTCTGGGTCATCAGCGCCACCAGCCCCGAGGTCAGCCCGTGGCCCGCCACGTCGCCCAACGCGACCCAACAGCCGTCGGCGGTGGGCTGCACGTCGAAGCAATCGCCTCCGACCTCTTCGGCGGGCTTCATCGCGGCGGCGATCTCCAAGCCTGAAATCTCGAAGCAGGTCGGCAGAATCGCGACCTGAATTCTCGAGGCGATGGCGACCTCTTGCTGCAGAACTTCTTGCTGGTGCCGCATTGCATCGGCGCGGGTCAGAATTCGGCTCACCAAGACCAGGCCGATCGGCACCAAGATCAGGGTGGCGAGCACCATCACCACCCAGAGAATCGCGCGGGTGGTTCGCGAGGCTTCTCCCAGCACCTCCGAGAACTCGCTGGTCAGCGGAGTCAGCTCGCGGTTGATGGTACGCAGCCGCTCGTCGAGCGCGACCTTCTGCGCGGGGTCGACGTGGCCAGCGGCGAACAGGGCATGCATCTCGTCACCCAGCGCGCTGAGTTGATCGATGTACCCGTCACCCTTCGACCAGGCATCGACCGCGGCGGCGAAGAAGCTGACGTGGCGAAAGCGCTGAAACATGACCACCACCCCATCGACGTCATCGGGGTGCACGCCGCCTGCAGAAACCCGGCTCGGGCGATGGCGTGGTCGGGGGTGGGCCCGTCGAGGTTCAGCCGCGCCTTTCGGTCTCCCAGCGGCACGCTCATCGCTTGCTCGAACAGCCGGTAGTTGTGCTCATCACCGGTGCGCGAGTACTCAATGAGATAGAAGACCGCGTCTTTGTGGCCCTTCGACCAGAGGCTCTCGCCGTTCACGTAGGCCCGCGTCGACGAGATGATCGACATGCTCTCGTAGGCCAGGCCGAGCAAGATCAGCACCGCGCCGACCAGCGGCCAGACGATCTTCATCACCCCACCCAGCGTCTTGAGCCAGCGGGGCCCCCCCGGGCGCGCCATGGTCAGGCCTCCACGATGTCGACCAGGTCGAGCGCGAAACACGAGAGTGAGCTCAAGCTGCCCTTCTGCCATCGAATCTTCGGGTTCGAGAGAAACCGCATTCGGTAGCGCTGGGCCGGGGCGCGGGCCTCGAGGTTCGAGAGCCAGATGATGAAGTCTTTGAAGCACGACGAGCTCATGAAGTTGAGCTTGCGAATGTCGACGTCGATGGTCTTGACGCCGTCAGCCACCAGCACCGCCTCGACCTGCTTCAAGAAGGGGCCCAGCACCGCCTGCGCGCTGGCTTCGGCCCGACCCTCGAACGTGACCATCGGCGGTTAGCCCAGGCCATTGACCACTGCGGCGTTCGCGGGAGTGGCCCGGTTCAAGGTGCGCAAGGTCAGGCTGTTGCCCGAGCCGATGTTCATGCGCACCTCGAGGCTGGCCTCGCCATCAGCGCCGTACTTCGAGGAGTTCTCGAGCAGCTCGTGGGCCGCGAGCATCGCCTTCGAGACGGTGTCGGCCGAGGCCTTGCGCGAATGGGCCTTGATGAAGGCCGCCACGAAGCGCCGCACGTGGTGCAGCAAATTGAGATCGAGCCGCGAGAAGACCAGGCTGACCAACGGGGGCTGCTCTGCACTGCGCTTTGCTGCTTTCGACTTTGAGGGCTGCACGCGGGGCGACTTCACTCGCTCGCCCCGGTTGCGTCAATGAAGTGGCATCAGAGGTGGTGGCGTGTGGGCAACACGCCCGACTCGCGCATCTTAGAGCGGGCAGAGACCGAATTCGGTGGTGCCGTTCAGGGGGCCGCACGGCATCGCTCCGCAGCCGGGGGCGCCGCCGTCGAGGTTGCACATGTTTCGGCAGGTGCCGCTGGTCGCGGTCGAGTCGGGCACCAGACACAGCGCACCGCGCACGCAGTTCGCTTGGCCGCAGCTGGCGCCCACCGCGACGGTGCCGGTCGCTTCGCACAGGCTGCCGACCGAGGTCGGGTAACACGACTCGGTGCCTTTGCTGCAGTTCTGGGTGAGCGCGTTGCACGACTCGACCGAGCGACAGACCAGCGGCTTCTCGGCCACCCCGGGGATGGTGACGAGAATCTGGCAGAGGCTGCCGGTGGTGCAGTTCTGGTTGCTGTTGCAGTACTTCGCGCAGATGGAGTTGACGCAGAACAAGCCCTTGGCGCAGTTGTCGCCATTGGCGCCACCACACGCGGCACCTTCAGCCTGAGGGCCCGCCGCGGCACAAGTGCGGCCCACGCCGCCGTCAATGAGCTGGCCGTAACCACAGCGCGCGGTACCCGCGCAGTCTTGCTTGACCACGTCGCACTCGCCGGGGAAGCAGAGGGCGTTGCCGTTCTGATCGGCGAGCAGGCACTCGGTGCCGGTCGCGCAGGCGGGCGCGGCGAAGTTGCAGGCCACCGGGGTGACGGTGCCGCCAGTGCCCGCGTCTTTGACGCCTGAGTCGATGGTGCCGGTGCCGCCACCGGTGCCTCCACCCGTGCCGCCGCCGGTACCTCCACCGGTGCCGGAGTCAACGCCGCCAGTGCCGCCGCCGCTGCCGCCGACGCAGGAGTAGGTGGTCGTGTTGCAGGTGGCGTTGGTGGTCGTGCAATTGACGCAGGCGACGCCCTGGCTGCCGCAGGCGCTCGAGTTGACGATGTCGCGACCGATGCAGGCGCCGGCCGCGGTGCAGCAGCCGCCGCAGTTCGAGGGCCCGCAGGCCGAGTTGCCACACGAGGGAGCCACTGCGATGGCGAAGCCGACAGCGACTCCGACGAGGAGGATTTTGAAATTCATGGGCCTCTGAAACCAGAGCCGGCCACCCCGGTCAAGCAGTCATAAGTGCTGCGCCGCAGCATGCGCTCCATAACTCTCGTTCGCCCTGAGGGACTCGAAGGACCTGAATGCACGAGCGACCTTTTGCGGACTCGGTGAGCCTTGCTCGCATCTGGACCGCGGGGTCTCCGGGCTCTTGCTGAGGGCGGGGGGCGCTCCCTGCTCGACGGTCGTGCTCGCCACGAGCAGCCCCATGGTGGGGGAGGAGGGAGGGGCTGGTCGTCATCGGCACCGCGCACGGCGCCCGAAAACCCCGCCCTCCACCCAAGCCACCTCGCCTACGTTCGCTTCGCCAGCACCCGGCGGTACTTGAGCCGGCCCCGCTCGGCATCAGCCATCGCGAGCAGCGCTCCATCGGGCCCGAGCACGCGCACCAGGCCGTCTTGCACCGCCGTCTCGACCTGCACCCCGTGCAGCACCTGCGACACCGCCGCCGCCGACACCGTCACGGAGGGGATCGACTGCAATGACACCTCCGCCGAGATCAACATCGGCGCGACCGCCGGGCCCTTGGCGACCACCTCCGCCAGCGAAATCGCCTGTGAAAGCACGAACGGCCCGCTGGCCACCCTTCGAAGCGCGGTCAAATGCGCTCCGCTGCCGAGCGCGCGCCCCAAATCTTGCGCCAGGCTGCGCACGAAGAACCCCTTCGAAGCCTTCACGAACAGCCGCACCTCGCTGGCCGAAAAATCACGCAGCTCGAGCTCGAACACGGTGATTTCACGCGCAGCTCGCTCGACTTCTTCACCCGCGCGCGCCAGCTCGTACAGCCGCTTGCCGCCGATCTTGATCGCCGAATACATCGGAGGCGTCTGCAGAATCGGCCCCCGAAACTTCGCGAGGGCCGCCTCGAGCACCTCGCGGCTGAGCACGGGGAGTGGAAACTCAGCAGTGACCTGGCCCTCGGCGTCGAGCGTGTCGGTCTCGGCGCCGAAGCGAATCACCGCCTCGTAGGCCTTGTCGCCATCGGTCAAGTACTGGGCGATTCGGGTCGCGTCGCCCAGGCAAATGGCCAGCACGCCGGTCGCCATCGGGTCGAGGGTGCCGGTGTGCCCGACCTTGCGGGTCTTGAGCGCATTGCGCACGTCGCGCACCACATCGAACGACGTCGGGCCTTGCGGCTTGTCGACCACCAACACTCCGTCGAGGCCGGGCGCGGTCGGGAGCATCGCTTGCTACCAGCCTTCTTTGTCGCGCACTTCTTTGAGCAGCCGCTCGATCTTGTCGCCCTCTTCGAGCGACCCGTCGAAGGTGAAGAACACCTCGGGTGAGATGCGCAGCTTGACCCGCTTGGTCACTTCACGGCGCACGAAGACCTTCGCCGAGGTGAGGCCCGCCTGGGTCTCAGCCTTTTGCGCGTCGGTGCCGATCATCGAATAAAACACCTGCGCCACCGAGAGATCAGGCGACACCTTCACGCCGGTGACGGTGATGAAGCCGACCCGGGGGTCGTTGATCATGCCCCGAATCAAGATGTCTGCGACCGCCGCTTGAATCTCTTGGGCGACACGTTCTGGGCGAATCGAGCTCATGCGTCGTCTTCTTCCTTTTTAGAGGAGGCGGCGGCCGGTTTGCCGCCACGCCCCTCCCACTCACGGCGATTGCGCAGCGAACGCGCCACGGCCTTCGCGTCTTCCAACGACAGCTTCGGCCTCGGCGCGCTGGCCTTGACCCTCGGCGTCGACGGCATCGGCGGCGGCATCTGCTTGTCGTGTCGGTGGTCCCACTCCCCCAGGCCCTCGGCCTCGGCCAGCGACCGCTCGCCCTTGGGTATGGTCAGCGACATCAAATTGGCCGCCACGCCGGTCGAGCCCGCGAAGAGCTGCTCGCCGAAGGTCAGAATCTCGAATTCTCGGCTGTGAATCGGCGCCACGTACATGTCGTCGACGAACTGCAGAATCTTGTCGAGCATCTCGTTGACGTGCCGCTTGTCGTTGCCGACCACCGAGAGCGCGACGACCGCCCGGTTCCACACGTCGTTGTCTTCGACCTCGGCGACCGAGACGTTGAACTTCGCTTTGACCCGGTCGGTCACCCGCCGCAACACCTGGCGCTTCGCCTTCAGCGAGCCCGCGGCGGGTATATCGAGGGTGATGCGAGAGACGCCGACGAACATGAGAGCTCCCCAGGAGACGTGAGGCGCGCAAGAGAACTGACTCTCCCGCGCCTCATTTCACCACACCAGCCGAAGCCTCAGCTCAGCGAGGGGCGAATTTCTTCGATTTCGAAGGCCTCGATGACGTCGCCCGCCTGAATTTCGGCGAAGCCCTCGATGCCGATACCGCATTCGAAGCCCTGCGCGACCTCGCGCACGTCGTCTTTGAAGCGCTTGAGGCTGGCCAACTTGCCCTGAAAGACCTGCTTGTTCGAACGCCAGACCCGAACATGGGCCGAGCGCTTGAGCATGCCTTCGGTGACAGAGGAGCCTGCGACGACGCCGAGCTTGGGCACGTTGAAGAGGTTGCGCACCTCGGCCTTGCCCAGCTTCTTCTCGACGCGAATCGGGTCGAGCAGGTCTTCCATCATGTGGGTGATGCCAGTGAGCAGCTCGTAGATGATGCCGTACGTGTCCCACTTCACTTCGAGCACCTTGGCGGCGTGCTCGGCACCCGACTCGGGGCGTGAATTGAAGCCGATGACGGCGGCTCCGAAGGCCGAGGCGTTGTTCATGTCGGTCTCGGTCATCATGCCGACGCTCTTCTGTACGATGGTGACCTTGACCTTCTTGGTCGAGAGCTTGATCACCGCATCGGCGACCGCTTCGAGCGAGCCCGACACGTCGGCCTTCAAGACGACCTTGAGCTCTTTCTGGTCGGCGACCTTCTGCTTGGCGAGCAGGTCGGCCAGCGTCTCGCGCGAGGTCTTGCCAGCCTCGGCCTGACGCGCCTTCAAGATGCGGTGGTCGGCGATCTGCTTGGCGGCCTTTTCGTCGGCCACGGCGTGAATCACGTCGCCCGCGGTCGGCACGCCCGAGAGCCCGATGACCTCGGCCGAGTAGCCCGGCTTGAGCTCGTCGACGGTCTGCCCCTTGTCGTTGACCAGCATGCGTACCCGGCCAAAGTGAATGCCCGAGACGACGGCGTCGCCCTTGCGCAGGGTGCCTTCTTGCACCAGCACGGTGGCGATGGGGCCGCGGCCCTTCTCGAGAAACGCTTCGAGAATGGTGCCCTGCAGCGGGCGGTTCGGGTTGGCCTTGAGCTCGAGCACTTCGGCCTGCAGCGAGACGTTCTCGAGCAGCAATTCGAGCCCGGTCTTCAGCTTGGCCGAGACGGGCACCATGATGACGTCGCCGCCCCACTCTTCAGCGAGCAGGCCGTTGTCAGCCAAATCTTTCTTCACCCGGTCGATGTTCGCGCCCGGCACGTCCATCTTGTTGATGGCGACCACGATGGGCACTTCGGCCTTCTTGGCGTGCTCGATGGCCTCTTTGGTCTGGGGCATCACGCCGTCATCGGCCGCAACGACCAGCACGACCACGTCGGTGATGTTCGCGCCGCGTGAGCGCATCGCGCTGAACGCCTCGTGGCCCGGAGTGTCTAAGAAGGTGATGTCGCCGTGGGTCGACTTCACCGTGTAGGCGCCGATGTGCTGGGTGATGCCGCCGGTCTCGCCGCCAGCGACGTTCGCCTGGCGAATCGCGTCGAGCAGCGAGGTCTTGCCGTGGTCGACATGGCCCATCACGGTCACGACCGGCGGGCGCTTGATCGAGTTCTCGGGGTTCTCTTCGACCTTGGGCAAGAAGTCTTCGACCTCGAAGCCGACCTTCTTCACCGTCCACCCGTAGCCTAAGGCGATGACTCCGGCGGTCTCGGCGTCGATGGTCATGGTCGCGGTGACCATTTTACCCGACGCCATCAACTTCTTGATGAGCTCGGTGGTCTTGACGCCGATGCGCTGCGAGAGCTCGCTGACGGTGATGCCGTCTTGAACCTTGATGACCTTCTTCTCTTCGGCCATCTCGGTGATCTGAGTCTTCTGGCCCTTCTTGGTCGGCTTCTTCTTCTTGCCGCGAATCGGTATCGAGACGCGCCCGAAGATCTGCTCGCGAATCGCGGTCGACTCGGTGTTCTCGGTGGTCTTGTCTTTCGCGGTACGGCCCGAGCCCTTGCGCTCTTTTTCTTTGGCCTTGGCGACGTCGATGAACTCTTTGGTGCCGGTGCCGAACTGATTGGGCACCACGCGAAACTCACGCACCTCGCCGATGGCCTTCTTGCCCGGCGCCATCGGGTAGCGGTTGGGCTGGTGGGTCGGGGTGACGCGCTTAATCGCGATCAACGGGCGGCTGACCAACACGGCCTGGGTCGCGGTCGGCACCAGCGGGCGCGGAGGCACCGCGGTGGCGGGGCCGGTCGCGGTGGCCCCTGCGGCGCCCAGCTGCGGGCGAATGGTGACGCCGGGCCGAGGGGCCGAGGCGCGAGCCCCGAAGCCTTGTCGAACCATCGGAGGCACCGCCGCGGGAGGCGCGCTGGTGATCGGCGCGGGCATGGCGGGTGACGAGACGCGAGGCGCGGCCACTGAGGCGCGAGCGCGCGGGGCCGAGGCAGCCACGGCAGCGGCGGCCATCGGAGCACCGACGGCCGGAGCAGCGACGGTGGCGACCGGCATCTCAGGCGCGGCAGCAACCGCGGGAGGAACCACTGCGGCGGCGGGCGTCTCGGCGGTCTGCGCAGCGGTCATGGCTTGGGGCACAGCGGCTGGTTCAATCGGAGCAGCAGCGACGGCTTCGGGCGAAGTCACGGCAACGGCGGCCGGGGCCTCGACGGCTTGGGGCGCGGCGACGAGCGCCTGCGGAGGCGCGATGACCGGCTTGCTCGGCACCTGAATGCCCGAGGGCGCTGATTGCGGAGTCTGCACGGTCGAGTCTCCGACCTTGCGGCGAACGACGAAGCCCTTGGGCGCAACGGGCGCGGGAGCAGCCTTCGGCTTGCGCTTGTCGACGATGCGCTGCACTGCTGCGACGGCTTGATCGTCTTCGAGCGACGAAGAGTGGCTCTTCACGTCGTACCCGAGCGACTGAAGCTCGGTGACGACGGCTTTGTTGTCGAGCTCGATGCCGTGGTTGTCTTTCAACTCTTTGGCGATTTCGTGAACGCGCTTCTTTGACATAGGCAGCTCTCCGCGTACTTCAGAAGGGGGCGAAAAAAAAGCCTCGAAACCCTTCGTAGGTTTGATCAGCTGAATTGGTGACGGTGCGAGGGCGAATCGAGCGCCGGTACCGCGGCCCTCAATTCTGTTCTGTGACCAACACGGCACATCTGGCGACGCCCTGTGGTGCTCTGGGCGGGGCCGACACACGGTCGGTGGGGGTTCAACGGCAAGACGTCATTCGTTCAGGCTGACTGCAGGGCTGCCTCCAGGTTCGTCACGTCCAGCTCCACCTTGGTTCTAAAGGCCCGCTGGAAGGCCCTTTTCTTCACGGCTGCTCTGACACAGCCGGCCCCACAAAGATACGCCCCCCTGCCCGGGGCGGTCTGCGACTGATCAGCGACAACCGCGCTGATTTTCAGGCACACCCGGTGAAACGCCCGTTTGGGCTGCTTTTTACCGCAGCCCAGACAGGTGCGAATCGGTTCGGCCACGCGCTTTTACAGGGTGGGATTCGCCGTGATCGACGGCGTCGCCGGCTTGCCGCGAAGCAAGTCGAGCTCGGCCCGGCGCTTGTTCTCTTCTTGCAAGTAGTGCTCGGCGGCGGCCTTGATTTGACGGGCCTTTTTGATGCCGATGCCCGACACGTTGCCCAGCCGCGGCAAGTCGCCCTCTTTCACGATGTCTTCGACCGTGTGGTACCCGCTGGCCTTGAACGACTCGTAGTTGGTGGTGCCGATGCCGCGAACCCGGGCCAGGCGCTCGTCTTGCGAGAGCTCGTCGGGGTGCTTGCGGTCTTCTTCCATCTTCTTGCGCTCGCGCTCTTGCTCCAAGGCGCGCAAGGCGTCGTCATCACTGCCGATTTGGCCACGCGCGGTCTCCTGCATGACCGCCACCTTGGTCGGGTCGAGCCCCGGTATCTGGGCGAGCACCTCGGGGTTGGCATCGGCGATGTCTTTGGCCATGCGAAAGCCGTGGGCGTAGAGAGTCTCGACCAGCATCTCGTTCACGCCGGGCAAGGCGCCCAGCGAGCGCTCGGCGAACTCGCGCATTTCTTTCACGCGGCTCTCGGAGTTGATGTCGAGCTTCCAACCGGTCAGCTGGGCGGCGAGGCGCACGTTCTGGCCCGAGCGGCCGATGGCCAATGAGAGCTGGTCGTCGGGCACGATGATCTCCATCGCGTGGTTGGCTTCGTCGATGATCACGCGCGACACCTCGGCCGGAGCCAAGGCCGCACAGACGAAGCGTGCGGGGTCTTCATCGAACTCGACGATGTCGATCTTCTCGCCGCGGAGCTCTTGAACGACCGCTTGCACGCGGCTGCCCTTGATGCCGACGCAGGCTCCGACCGGGTCGACGTCTCCATCGCGGCTCGAGACGGCGATCTTCGAGCGGCGGCCGGGCTCGCGGGCAGCGGCTTCGATGACGACGATGCCTTCGGCGATCTCGGGCACCTCCATCTCGAAGAGCTTGGTGAGCAGCGCCACCGAGGCGCGCGAGAGCACGATCTGCGGGCCCTTCGACTCGCGCAACACGTCGAGCACGAAGGCCTGCACACGGTCACCCGGGCGGTACACTTCGCGCGGCACCTGCTCGCGAACCGGCAGCACCGATTCAGCGCGGCCCAAGTCGACGATCAGGTTGCCACGCTCGAGGCGGCGGGCGATGCCGGTGACGATTTCGCCCTTACGGTCTTTGTACTCGTTGAACACGTTCTCGCGCTCGACGTCGCGGGTGCGCTGCAGCAAGACCTGCTTGGCGGTCTGCGCGGCGATGCGGCCGAACCCTCGGCGAAAGGTCTTGAGGCCGAGAATGTCGCCGTACTGCTCGTCTTGCGCCTTGGCCTCGGCCGCGTCTTCATCGCGGTAGAAGATCTGAAAGACGAGCTCGTCGCCGTGCTGCACTTCCATCCCTCGGCTGGCGGCCTGGTCGACGGTGATCTGGTTCACCGCCGCGAGGGGGTCGGTGAAGGCATCGACCACTTGAATCGCCTGAAAAATTTCGACGACGCCTTTGTCAGCCTCGAACTTCGCCTCGAGGTTGCGGTCTTGACCGAAGTGCTTCTTGGCGGCGGTCTTCATCGCGTCTTCGAGCGTCGAGATGAGAATGCCCTTGTCGATGCCCTTGTCTTTGGCGACCTGGGTCAAAACGTCATCGAGTCGAAGCGCGGCTGGTGCTGGCGTCATGGTGATGTTCCTCGGCGAATCGCTTCGCCTGTATGTCGCCCCCAAGAGTGAGGGCTATGTGAAGACTGCTTTAAAACGACTGACTTAAAACTCGAACTCGAGGTTCGCTTTGGCGATGTCTTTGAGCGGTATCGAAAACGCGCCGCCCCCGTCTACTTCGACCTGCACCGCGTCGTCGCCCACCGCTTTGAGCACGCCGACGAAGTTCTTTCGCGGGGGCTCGCCCACAGGGCCGAAGGTCTTGACCCGTACTTTCTGACCGACCACCTGCTGATAGTGGGCCTTTTTCTTCAACGGGCGGTTGATGCCGGGGCTGCTGACCTCGAGCGAGTACTCGTGGGGTATGAAGTCTTCGACGTCGAGCGCGGGGTTGAGCGCGTTGCTGGCCGCGCTGCACTCGTCGACCCCGACCTTGCCGCCCGGCTTGTCGATGAACAGCCGCAAGACCCAGCCCGACCCGGGCTCTTTGACGAACTCGAGATCAACCAATTCGAGCCCCTCGACGAGCATCAACGGCTCGGCGATGGCGCGCGCGCGATCTTCGATCAGCAGCTTGGGGTTGGGTTTCGACTCGGCCATGGCGGTTTGAAAGGGTGCCAATACGCCAACCACACGGGCCCTGTAAACAACGCCCCTACTTGATGATGGCGATGGTCTGCTGGTTGAGGGCCACCAGGCGGCCATCGGGCGACCAAAGCTCGCGAAATTCAACCGCGTAGCCGTGCCGAATCGACACGTCGGTCGCCCGGTAGAACAGCGGCGCCTCAGGGTCGAGGTCGCTTGGCGGCAGCACCGGCTGAAACGTGTACGCGATGGTGGCGCAGGGGCGAAAGTGGTCTTCGGTCGCGAAGAGCGCGGGCCAGCAGGTGTCGGCGCAGACCGCGGCCCATGCATTGTCGCGGGTTTGGCCTGGGTATCGGGGGCGAACGAAGACCGAGGTCATGGGCTTCGAGCCCCCGGTGAAGGGCAGGCCGGAGACGGGCCGGAGCTCCATGTACCGCATGAAGTCAGGGGCCATCGGGGGCCCCAGGTCGACCGGTTCAATCGCACGCCAGTCGGCGATTTCGGGCTTGGGTAACTCGTTGACTTCGCGGGTGTCGGCACGGGGCTTGCCGAACACGCCGACCGCGTGGGCCTGCACCTCGCCGCCCTGCATCAGCCGTGCAGCGAGCGTCGAAACCGCGTTGCCCGCGCGGAGCAGCTCGACCCGCACCACCAGGGGGCCGGGGAGCGTCGGGCCACACATCTCGCAGGTCAGTGAGCGGAGCGCACGCTCGGGCCCGACCGCAGTCTCGAGCGCGCGAATCAGCACCCCGGCGACGAGGCCACCGAACAGGCCACGGCCTTGCTGCCAGCCGTCGGGCAGGTCGAACGCGTACTCATCGGGCCGGGCGAGCCGAGGAGAAAACAGCTGATCGAGCGGCGTTTCGGAGGCGACCGTCATGCCGGCGGAGATAGCAATGTGATCTCAGAACTGCACTGCAAGTGTCGCTCCCGCGAGGGTACGCGGGGCCCCAGGCACCACCCGCACGCTGACCTCTGGCGTCGTCGAAGCGCTCGGCTCCCCGGGGGGCGCTCGGAGAACTTCGAGGAGCCAGATCGCCAACCCCAACGCCTGGCCACCCGCTTCGAGCACCAGCGCCGTGGCGAGACCGCGGAGCTCGGGGTTCGAGACATTCGACCCGAGCACGGCACCGCCCACCCCCGCCGGCCCCGCGATGGGAATCAGGTCGAGCAGCAACGCCAGCCCCCCGTAGCTGATCAAGGGCACCGAGGTGATCAGCACGGCCGCGAAGCTCGTGAAGAAGAGGCTCGCCCCGATGATGGGGCCGGCCCGCAGCGACGCCGTGCGCTGGGCCGACGGCACCGAGGGCGCACTGGCGCTCGACGGCCCGGGGGCAGGTTCAGCGGCGAGCACCAACATGAGTGAGAGGAGCATGCGCCTGGTGCGTTCAACCGCCGGGCCGCGCCAACGAGCCCAAATGCGTTGGGCCACCACGGTGGTGTGTGAAAAACGATGCACACGCCTCGTGCAAATCACTTCACGAGGGTCAGGCCGCCATGCTTCACCTCGAGCCGAGCAGCGACAGCGCGGCGCAGCTCGTCGGGCTTGAACGGTTTGTCGATGACCGTGGGCTGCACCGTGTCTAAGAATTCTTGCGCGGCGGGGGTGAACGCGCCGCCGGTGATGAACACGACCCGCTCGGCCAGCGCAGGGTGCTTGGCACGCAAGCGCGTGAAAAACTCAGGCCCCGACAGCTCGGGCATCATCAGGTCGCAGAAGATGACATCGGGCGTGCTCTTGCCCAACGCGAGCTGCTCGAGGGCATCGCGGGCGCTGGTGAAGCCGAGCACGTGGTGGTTCGCGACCAACACCCGCTCGATCGACGCGATGATGCTCGGCTCGTCATCGATGACCATCACCTCGGCGCGGTGGCTGGTCGTCACCGGAGCGCTCACCAGGGTCGGCTTGGGCCGCAGCGCCGTCTTCGCCGGGAGCAGCACCCGAAAGGTCGAGCCCGCCCCGACCCGGCTCTCGACCTCGATGGTGCCCGACATGCTGGCCACGATGGTGTGGCAAATCGACAGGCCCAGCCCGGTGCCCTGCCCCACCGGCCTGGTGGTGAAGAAGGGGTCGAAGATGCGCGGCAAGACCTCGGGCGCGATGCCCGAGCCGGTGTCGCGAATTTCAACGGCGACCCGGCCGGCGGCATCGACCGCGGTGGTGACGCGTATCTCGTGGCGGGTGGCGTCGTTCTCGGGCAGCGAGTGGGCGGCGTTGAGCAGAAGGTTCAAGAAGACCTGGCTCAGGCGGCCCTCGTTGCCCTCGACCATCGGCACCTCGTGCTGCTCTCGCACCAGGTGAGCGCGGTGGCGAATTTCGTTGGCGGCGATGGTGATGGCCGACTCGAGCACCTGGCGCACGTCGATCGCGCCGACCCGCTCGTCGTTGGCGCGCGAGAAGGTCTTGAGGTCGCGAACGATGGTGCCCACCCGCTCGGCGCCAGCAAGGGCATCTTCGAGCGCGTCGATCATATCGTCGGTGAACTCCGAGAGCTCTCGCGGGGTCTTCTTGAGGGTCTCGAGCTCTTCGAGCGCGAAGTTCACGTTCGAGGTGATCCACGCGAGGGGGTTGTTGATCTCGTGGGCGACTCCGGCGGCGAGGGTACCGACCGAGGCCAGGCGTTCGCTCAGCGCGAGGCGCGAGCGCAGGTCACGCTGCTCGGTGACGTCTTGCATCACGCCGACGAGCCGCACCGCCTTGCCTTGCGCATCGCGCTGCAAGCGACCCGCGTCTTGCACCCACGCCCACGCGCCGTTGGCGCGCCGAAAACGGTAGGTCTCGAGCCAGTCTGACTGGGAGCCTACCAGCGCGGCCGTGAACGAGCGCTCGACGCGGTCGCGGTCTTCGGGGTGGGTGGTGTCGTGCCACCACTCGACATCGCGCGTCGCCGCCCAGTGGCCGAAGGCGTCGTCGACCCGGGCGTGCCAGTGCAGGCGGTCTGAGGCCAGGTCCCAGTCGTAGATGACGTGGTGGGTGGTGCCGAGCACGAGCTCGAAGCGCTCGACCGCGTCTCGCAGGGCGGTGGCCTGATCAGCTCGGCTGATGGCGAGGCTGGCCAGCAGCGCGAGCAGGTGCAGCTGATCAGCCTCTGCCGCGCTGAGCGCCCGCGGCGCTTCTCCATGGGCCTCGAGCAGACCCCGAGTGCTCCCGGCGGGGTCTCGCAAGGGCTCCGACCAGCAGACCGTGGCCCCTGGCTCGTCGCGCAGCGCAGGTGGGCTCGACGGGGCGACGCCTGCGACGCGCTTGAAGTCGCCTCCCTCCAAGAGCAGCGACACGGTGCACTCGAGGCCGGGGAGGGTCTTGCGGCCGTGCGCCAACACCGCGCTCAGCATCGGGTCGAGCTCGGCCTGGGTGGCGAGCTGCTCGAGCAGTCGCAGCACCCCATCGCTGCCATCGAGCGACCAGCGCAGCACCACCGTCTTGGCTGCGAGGGGCTCGACGCGCAGGCGGCACGGCCCGATTGGGCCGATTCGGTCGACGGTGAGCTCGGTGGGCGATTCGGCCCTTCGGGTGTTGATCAGGGCGAGCGCCACCGCGGGCTCGGCGAGCAGCGTGCTCAGCTCGACGGCGCCAGAGGCAAACCAGGTCTTCGCGGCGGCGTTGGCGTCGATGATCAGATCATTCGCCCCGACCACCACGACGGCCTCAGCGCCTGCGAATGGCAGAACCCCGGACATGCGGGTGAGCCTAGTACTCGCCCGCAGTGATTTCGACAAGTTCAGGCGGCGAGTGACCGCGCGTGTTCTTGCTTGGCGATCGTTGGATAGGAGCGCCCGAGTTTTTGTCGTGCCTTCTCGAGCGTGAAGAGCCACTTGATGGTCGCCTTCT
>JANLPS010000238.1:0-3160 GCA_031367385.1 Archangium sp.
CAATGGCAAGACCACCACCGCGTGGCTGGTCGACTCGATCTGCACCGCGGGCGGCGCGGCGGTCGGCGTGTTCGGTACCATCGAAGTGCGTTGGCCCGGCGTGAAACGCGTACCGACCCACACCACGCCTGACCCGATCGAGCTGCACAAGACGATGCGAGAGATGCTCGACAGCGGCGTCGACACCATCGTGATGGAGGTCTCGAGCCACGCGCTCATTCAAGACCGCATTCACGGGCTCACCTTTCGCGCCGCCGGCTTCACCAATCTGTCGCGCGATCACCTCGACTACCACAAAGACATGGAGGCCTACTTTCAGGCCAAGCGCCGCATGTTCACCGACAACCTCTCGCCCGGTGGCGTGGCGGTGGTCAATGGCGACGACACCTACACCAACCGCATCTACAGCGAGATGCGCCAGCTCAAGCGCATGGCGTGGAAGTTCTCGAGATTCGGGAACGGTGAAATTTCAGCCGCCGGTGCCGAGCTGACCGCGAATGGCATCAAGGCCACGCTCAAGACTCCGGCGGGCGATATCCCCGTGAAGAGCTCGCTGGTCGGTGCGCACAACCTCGACAACATTCTGACTGCAGCGGGCCTCGCGCTGGGTTTTGGAGCCGGCCGCAAAGACGTTCAAGAGGGCATCGAGCGGCTCAAGCGCGTGCCCGGGAGAATGGACAAAATCGAAGGCAAGGGCATCAACGTGCTCGTCGACTACGCGCACACTGACGACGCGCTGAGCAAGGCGATGGAGTCGGCGCGCGGCATCACCAAGAACCGCCTGGTGGTGGTGTTCGGGTGCGGCGGCGAGCGAGACGTCGGCAAGCGCCCGTTGATGGGCGAAGTGGCCTCGACGGCTGATCTGCCAATCGTCACGTCTGACAACCCGCGCGGTGAAGACCCCGATGAGATCATCGGCGAAATCGTGCTGGGCCTTGAAAAAGGCGGCCTGCGTCGCATGAGCCCCGCCAAGGCTCGCAGTGGTGAGCGCGGCTACATGGTCGAGTCTGATCGCGCGGCGGCGATCGCCTTGGCCATCTCGCTCGCGAAAGAGGGCGACACGGTGCTGATCGCCGGCAAGGGCCACGAGGCTTACCAGGAGCAGGGTGGCGAGAAAAAACCGTTCGACGATCTGGCGGAGGCCCGAAAAGCACTCGGCGCATAACCCATGGCGATCCGGCTCTCCGATCAGCAGGTGGTTGATGCAACGGCCGGAGAGCGGGCTCGCCTTGGCGCGCGCGCGTCGTACGACGCGGTGTGCACCGACAGCCGGAGCGTGACGCCAGGCTGTCTGTTCGTCGCGCTCAAGGGTGAGCGGTTCGACGCGCATGATTTTCTGCAATCGGCGGTCAAGCAAGGCGCTGCGGGCGTGGTGGTGCAGAAGGGGCGCGCGAGCGGCTTCGAGATGCCCGACATCGCGGTGTACGAGGTCGCTGACACGCTGCACGCGTTGGGGCGGCTGGCTCGCTTTCACCGAGATCGCTTCAAGCTGCCGGTGGGCGCGGTGACCGGCTCGAATGGCAAGACCACGACCAAGGAGCTGATCGCCTCGATTCTCGAGACGCGAGGGCCCGCGCTGAAGACGTTGGGAAATTTGAACAACGAGATCGGCGTGCCGATGACCTTGTTCAACCTCGAGCCCAAGCACGTCGCCGCGATCATCGAGATGGGCATGAACCACGCGGGTGAAATCGCGCGGCTGACCGACATCGCACGGCCGCACGCGGGGCTCATCACCACGGTGCAACCCGCTCACCTCGAAGGCCTTGGCAGCATTGAAGGCGTCGCGAGGGCGAAGGGTGAGCTCTTCGCTGGGCTCGGCCCGACGGCGACCGCGGTGGTCAACGTCGATGACCCACATGTGGTGTCGCAGGCGAAGGCCTTGTCGGCGCGAAGCTTGACCTTTGGGCGCGCGGCCTCGGCCGAGGTGCGGCTCACCCGGGCCGACGCGAAGGGTCGCACTGGCCTGGCCATCGAGCTGACCTGGTTCGGCGTGAAGTACCCGATCGCGCTGCGATTGATCGGCGATCACAACGCGATGAACGCCGCCGCCGCTTTCGCGATGGGCATCGCCCTCGGCTACGCGCCAGAAGCGTGTGTGCGTGGCCTCGAGGCCGCCCAGCCGCATGCACGGCGGCTGCAGATCATCGACGGTCACAGCGGCGTGACCGTGATTGATGATTGTTACAACGCGAACCCGTCGTCGATGACCGCGGCGCTGCAGACACTCAAGACCCTGGCGGGCGCTGGCCGGGCAGTTGCTGTGTTAGGCGACATGCTCGAGCTCGGTGCCGATGAAGCACAGGCGCACGAGACGCTGGTCGCCGACGCGCTTGCCAACGCCTCGCTGGTCGCCTTCTTCGGGCCGAGAACGAACAAGGCCGCGGGTTCAGCCGCGAATTCATTCACCGACATCGACGAGCTCAAGGCGTGGCTCGCCGGGCAGCTCAAGCACGGTGACACGGTGTTGGTGAAGGGCAGTCGCGGCATGAAGCTCGAACGCATCGTCGAAGCGCTCACCGGTACCACCGCGGGAGCGCACTGATGTTGTACCTCCTCTACGAGTGGCTCAAAGACGGTGAGGCCGGCAAGTATTTCAACTTCTTGCGCTACCCGACCTTTCGCATCATCGCGGGCGGGGTGTCGTCGCTGGTGATCGGCATGCTGTTCGGGCCGACGTTGATCGAGCGTTTGCGAGTCGCGCAGCACGGGCAGAGCAACGTGCGCGAAGACACGCCGGAGTCGCACCAGAAGAAGAAGGGCACTCCAACGCTGGGTGGCTCGCTGATTTTGCTCGGCATTTTCATGGGCACGATTCTCTTCGCCGACCTGCACTCGCGGGTGGTGTGGGTCGCGCTGCTGATGACCTTTGGCTACGGCTTTACCGGGTACCTCGACGACTACTTGAAGCTGTCGAAGCGCAACTCGAAGGGGTTGCCGGGGCGGGTCAAGCTGGTGCTGCAGACCGTGTTCTTCTTGGTGAGCGTCTTCGGCCTGCTCTGCAGCTGGGACGGTGGCACGCCGCACCTGCTGATCGAGACCAAGCTCATCATACCGTTCATACCCACTCGCTGGGCGAACCCCGATCTCGGGTGGTTCTATGTGTTCTTTGCGTGGGTGGTGGTGGTGGGTACGTCGAACGCGGTGAACCTCACTGACG
>JANLPS010000240.1:0-5630 GCA_031367385.1 Archangium sp.
GGTCGAGGCGGGTGACAGCGCCAGCCGCACCTGGGACGGGGTGGTGCAGCTCTCGAGCTTCGCCTGCGGGCAAAATTGCCTCTCGTCTGAAAACGCCCCCCTCGACGAGGTCTTCACCGCGCACCTTTGTTACACCAACGAAATCACGGGGTTCATGGTGGTCGACGGGGGCCGGGTCGAGGCCCCTTTCCCCAATGTGGGGGTGACCTGCGTTGACAAGACCTTCAAGCCGGCCGACGGCGTGGTCGAAATCGGCCCCGAAAAAGGGGCGGCGTGCGTCACCGCGGCCGATTGCAGGGGCGTCGACGAGCTGTGCTTCAACAACTCCTGCACGACGGGCTGCCCGGCGAATGGCTACCCCAATGCTCCGGGGCTCCAGGTTGCGAGCATCACCAACCGGGGCTTCTTCACGGTGATGCCCAGCGGCACGCGCTCGGTGGCGACCGGGTCGGGGGTGATCACCTCGGCGCAGTACAACGGCACGACCTTGATCGTGCAGCTCAGCCGAAGGGGCACCGCCAACGAGCTGCTGACGGGCTCGGTGCAGGTGACGATGCCGACCCGCGATGGGCCCGCGCTCGCGACCAACGCGCCGGTGACGGTGACGATGATCGACGCCAGCACCAATGAGAACGTGAGCAACCGCGGCCTGGTGATTCGAGACTCGGGCACCAACCAGCTGCTCTTCGCCGCCGACGTCGCGCAGCTCGGGCGGGTGCTGGCCGCGAGTGACCTGGCACCGTTGACCGTGGCCGATACGACCGTGCCGACGGGGTGCCGAACCGACATGTGCGGCAAGGCGCTCTTCGTGGCGGCACGGGTCAGCTCGGGGGGCACCAGCGTCGACGTCGAGACGGGTGACGTGGCTTCGCTCAAGGTGGGTGCGTCGACGTACCGGTTCGTGAACGCGTTCGACGTGACCTACGCGAAGACGACCTGCGACTTCAAAGAGCTGCGGCCGTACGCGGTGTGGCTGCAGCAATAGCGGATTATTTTTCGGGCCCGATGACGGGTCGGTTGCGCGAGGGCAGCGCGGCCCAGGCTTCGTGAAGACGCTCGTAGTGCCCCTTCTTCTCGGGCAGATTGCCCAGTATCGCGGGGAAGGCCCGCAACGCGCTCTCGGCCCAGTAATCGATTTGCCACTCTTCGACGCCATGGCGAGCGACCAGGTCGGGCAGCGGTTCTCCGGCGAAATACGACGAGACGATCGCGAAGCGGCGCAGCCCTTCGGTGCTCGGTTCGTCAGGCACGAAGTCTTCACGAATCTCGGCGGCATGGGCAGCCGAGGCCGCGCGCATCCGCTTCCACTCCTTCTTCGCGGGGGCATTCAGGTCGGCCGGAGACGCCATCGGGGTCGAGGGCCAGGCCAAGATGCGCTTGAAGAAGCGCTTGCCCTCGAACGACTCGCGCCCGTGAAAGAGCCTCAAGTTATTGGCCACGAAGACGTCGCCGGGCTCGGCGAGAAAGCGAATGCGGGGCGCCCGATCGACCCACTCTTGAAAACGGCGGCCGAGCACGTCCCACTCGAAGGTCGACGAGCCGTGGGTGAGCACCAGGTTGCCGTAGCGCCAGGCCACGGTCGGCCTGAACAAGAAGCCGTTCACGCAGCGATGCAGGCGCACATGTGAGTACAGGCTCGCGAAAAGCTTCGGGTCTTCTTCGCGAATGCCTCGCAGCAAGGGCCAGGCATCGACGAAGGTGCTCTCGCCGCCGAGCTCGGCCTTGCGCACGCAGGCCATCACTTGCAGCGCGGGCGGCAGGGCGATCGCGTTGTCGGTGTGCATCAGCGCCTCGACGTTCGAGTCAGAATACGAGCGCGACTGCGCTTGCACCCGAATCTCGGTCGACAGCAGCCGTGCGATCGATTCGCGCGGACCGAGCAGCCGCCGCAGCAGCACCCGAGGCTGATCAGCCAGGTCGATGAATTCTGGAGCCCGAAAGTGCGCGATGCCGTCGCGGTCGAGCTGCGCGCGCAGCCTGGCGGGGCCGTCGTGGTCGGACCACCGCCAGCGACGGAGCTTCACGGTGCGAAGGTGGGGTTTGCGATTCGAGCGCATCATTTGAACAGCATACTGGTAAGATCACGAAAGACATGGCCCTGGTCGGCATCAACTACGAACACTCGCTGGCGCCATTCATCGAAGACGCGAAGCGCAAGAAGCTGATCAACGCGGTTGAATTCATACCCGACAACTACGCCTACGCAAGCCTCGACCTGCTCGAGCGCGTGGTCTCGTCAATCGGGCTGCCCTACGTCTTTCACTTCATCGGTAACTCGATCGGCAGCGCTGATTTCGAGCACAGAAACGATCTGCGACAGTTTCGGGCGCTCTTCGAGCGGTTCACGCCGATGCTCTTCTCTGATCACCTGACCTGTTGCCGCAGCGGCGGCGTCGACCTGCGCCAGAACATCTCGCTGCCGCGCACCGAGGAAATGGTCGAGCTGGTCGCCGGCAACCTTGCCTCCCTGAAGAAGACGCTGAAGACCGCGGTGCCCTTCGTGCTCGAGAACGTCGCTTACGGCGCTGTAGGCGCGAGCGACGAGCTGACGCCGCTGCGTTTTCTGCAAGAGGTCGCAGCGCAGGGTGACTGCGGGTTTCTGCTCGACGTGCACAACCTGGTGGCCGACGAAGTCAACTTCAGGTTCGACGCCGCGGAGATCGTCACCTCGCTGCCCGCCGAGCGCATTCGCGAGGTGCACATCGCGGGGGGGTCGTGGTCGAAGGGCAAGAAGACCTACTTCGACAGCCACTCCTCGAAGACGCCGAAGCGAGCCTTCGAGCTGCTGGAGCTGGTGATGCGACGCAGTGACCCCGAGCTGATCGTGCTCGAGCGAATCTACGACCCCGAGGCGGGCACGAGGCAGCTCGACGAAATCGCAGACGACCTCGCCGAAATAAACAGGATAAACAACCGATGGACGAGCCGCAGAAAGCGCGAATCGCGCGAGCGCAGCGCGCACTTCTCGACGACATTCTCTTCGCCAAGCGCAAGCGTCGGCAGCCGACGCTCGAACGGGAGATGAACGCAGCCGCTCGCCAGAAATACGCGTCGATCGTCAGAGAAGGGCTGCTGCTCTTCTACCCATTCTTCTCTCGGTCTCGGCCCCTGAGCGATGCGCAGCTGGTGCGGCTGTTCAAGGGCGGCGGCACCGAGCTCGACGTCGCGAAGAACATCGACGGGCTGTACGCCGTGCTGACCTCGGCACCCTCGCTGCGGCTTTCCGAGGGCTTTCGCGACCTGCTGCGGCTCGAGCAGTCGATGAGCCACTGCCGCTTCGGCCCGAGGTTCACCGGAGATGCCGGCAGTGCCACCCGGTACCTGCGAAAGCTCGCCGCGGGTCGGCCGACCAGAGTGCCGCCGGGTCTGAAGCTGCTGCGGTTTCGAACGTCGCTGGGGCAGCGCTACCCCGACCTCGACCCCCGAAAGGCCCGCCGGCTCAAGGCCCCCGATGCGGCGGCGCTGTTTTTGACTCCCGAGGGGCAACTGGCGCTGTTGGTCGAGTCACCAACCTGAGCGGGTTACGAGATTGGCTGAAATCGGTACAGGTGCGCCGAGATGCTCCATCATTGTGCCGCTTTCCCAGTCGATTGCGCGGTGATCTGGTGGGGAGGGCCCTTTAACCTGGCGTAACCTAGCGTAACCTGGCGTAAGGGCGCGCGGCCCGCTGATTGCTCAAGGCCTTCACACCTCGCAGGTCTGCCTCCGAAAGGGCACAACGATGAAGACGCTAAAGGCGCCGAAAGAGCTCAAAGCCGCCAAAGAAGCCCTCAAGGTGAAGACGCTGCTGATCTCGAGTCTGGGCAGTGTCGGTGGCGGCGCGTGCAGCTGCTACACACATCGCGCCTGGTGAGTCTCTTCACGCCGTTCTCGTTTCAGCCGCATTCACCCTTCACAACCTCCGAGCCCCAATGAAAAAGACCGAATCGAAGAAGAAGCTCCTTGTCTTGAACGTCGACACCCTCAAGAGCGTCATGGGGGGCAGCTGTAGCCCCGGCCCGTGCACCAAAGCCTAACTAGTTTGCCGCCGGGCGCGTTATCGGCTCGAAGGGGCTGATGGCATTCATCGTTTCGAGATCTCCGCTGGCCGCGCTGGTTCGTGCTGAAAATGCCGACGAGCTCGCGGCGGCGGCGAAGTGGTTCGAGCGCCGGGCGCCAGCAGAAATGCGCTCATTCGCGCAGCGGCTCAAGGGCCACCCGGCCATTGCTTCTGTCACGCTCGACACCCGAACGACGCGGGTGAGCACCCCGCTGGGGGTCTCGTACAACGCTGAGACCGCGGTCGCGATCACCACCAGGTCGAAGGCGCGCTTCGCCATTCACGGGTCGGGCCAGTCGCCGAACCAGCGGCTGGCATGGGTCATCTCAACGGCCGAGGCCGCGGAGCGAATGGGTTTCTATTTTCAGTTCGGGCCCAGAAACGCGCTGGTTGAGCTGGCCGCTCCGATGCCCGAGAGCGGCGGCGGCTCGTGCCTGCACCCCTCGCCTTCAGTCTGCATGAGCGGCGCCCTCTGCGAGCTGTTGGAGCGCGATGCGTTCTTGACCAACTGGTACTCCGCTGCGCCTTTGCCCGACAACGACGTCTCGCCCGGTCACCCGCTGTGGGCTGCGAAGGTCAAGCTGCGCGAGGCCGGGTGGGCGTTGCGGCAGCACGCATGGCGGCACGATCTGGCGCCCGCGTTCTGCTCGATGGTCTCGCTGACGCGAAGCACGCAAGTCGACGGCCAGTGGAATTTCTTCATCGGCGGCGGGGCCTCGTTCGATTTCAACACCGCCTGCCTGCGCTCGCTCAAAGAGGCGATGTACCTCTTCTCGTTCTACCAATCAGTTGCCCAAAACGTCGATACCGCGCACCCGGTGACCGCCGAAGTGCTGCAGATACCTCAGTTTCGGGTGGTGCTCTTTCAGCGCCCCGCGGTGGTGCGCCGCTTTCTCGAACGGCTGGCGCCGGCACGCTCGTTGCCCGCGAAGCGGCTGTTCAAGAATGCCCGCGCTTTCGTGCTGAAGGCGCTCGAGGCGATGCCCGAGCTGGTCTTCAACCCGCTGCCGGTGCCCGAGGTCTTTCATGCGCGGGTCTTCAGTGTGCAGGCTGTTTCACAGCGGGTGCAGCTGCTCGATTGGAACGTGCCGGCGGGCGTGAATTTCGAGCGGGTGCATCAAAAATACCAGACCACGCGGCGTCACCTCAGCCGCGACCCGCACCCGATTTGCTAAGCGAGGGCGGGGTGCGATTAAGTGCCGCTCCCCCAAAGCGGGCTCGCGCTGTTGGCTGCCCGCCCATTGAAAAGGCCCCACCGAATGCAACTGCCGAAGCCGAAGAAGCTCATCAAGGCGCTGGTGCTGAACGTCGATGTGTTGAAGACGATTCACGGCGGCAGCTGTTCGCCTACGCAGTGCAAAAACGCAGCGTACTGAAAGGCGACCCGACCATGAAAAAGCCCAAGACGGCAAAAGAGTTCAAAGCGGCGAATCAGGCGATCAAGGTCAAGACGCTGTTGGTCTCGAGCCTGTTCGACGTCATCGGTGGCGGCGCGTGCAGCTGCTACACGCATCACGCCTGGTAATTATTTCGCCGCGCGGGGTGGCAGTGCGGTGCGCTGCTGCCTCTCGCTGGCCGGCTCGGTGATCGG
>JANLPS010000303.1:0-18507 GCA_031367385.1 Archangium sp.
GGTACCTCAATCAGCACCGCAAGAAGTTCACCTCGAGCTTCATCGCCGGTCACATGCTGCGCGGCATCGTCGACTCGCCGTTCTTGGACCACGTCGCCGACATGTACAACAACCCGCTCGTGCGAAAGGCCGTGGTCAAGCTGCTCGGCTCGGCGCTCGCGGGCAGCTCGGTGCACGAGGCGGTTGGCGAGGTGCGGTCGTCGATGAAGAAATCGGCCTAACCCCGGGCGGCGCCGAGGTCAGCCTGTGACGCGGGCGAGCAGCGCGTCGGCGAACCGGTCGGCGGCCCCCGGGTCGGCTCGAAAGAAGAGCTCAGGCTCGATGACTTCGAGCTCCATCAACAAAAACTGACCCTGGCTCACCACCCCGTCGACCCGCGCGTAGGTCGAGGTGGGCACGCCTCGGGCAATCACCTCGCTCGCCTGCGCCACCAGCTTCGCGCTCGGGGCCTGTGGCTCTGACCGGCCGCCGTGATTGTGCTGCACCCGAAAATCACCCGACTTGGGGAACTTGCGCACCGCATGGCTGAAGTGCGCACCGAAAAAAATCAGTGACCACTCGCCGTCTCTTTCAATCTCACTCAAATACGGCTGCACCATGTACTCGCCGTGGTTGGCGCTCTTGCGCAGGTTGGTCATCACCCGCCGCGCCTCATTGGGCGTGAAGAGGTGGGTGTCATTCGAGTTCGCCGAGACCGTCGGCTTGACCACCGCCCGTGCCCACCCGGCCGCGCGAATCACCTCGGGCAAGGTGTCGAGCAGATCTCGGGTCAGCCACCGGGTCGGCACGATGGGCACTCCGCGTTGCTCGAGCGTTCGCAGGTAGGTCTTGGCGTAGAACTCGTTCAACATCGCGTGCGGGTTGACCAGCGTCGTCGACAGGTCGCCCAGCCGCTCGAGAAACGACTCGAACTCGAGGGTGCGGGTGAACCAATCCCACGGGGTGCGCATCACCACGGCATCGAAGGCGTTGAGTGCGCCGAGTGACGTCTTGTCCCAAATCACTGGAGCGACCGAGTGGCCCCGCGCCTCGAGCGCCTGCACCGCGAGCACGTCGTCTTCGTAGAAGTTGGGAAAACCCGCCGAGGTGAGAAAGGCCAGCTTCATGAGACGGTGAGGCCACCCGACGGCAAGAGCTTCGGCAGCTCGAGCGCGAGGGCCACCAACACCGCGAGGCGCGTGGTCGTGAACCACTGGGCGACGGTGTGCTCGGCGTCGATGAGGCCGATGACTCCGGAGTCGGAGATGACCGGGATGCACGCCTCGGCCTTCACCTTGGGGTCGCACTCGTAATACGCGCCGCCCGAGGCGAGGTGCGCCTCAATGTCGTTGAGCACGTTGGCCTGGCCGCTCATCGCCACCGTGCTGTTGTTGCTCTTGGCCGCGAACTCGGGAGTCAGCGGAAACTCGGCACGGCTGGGGAGCCCCCGGTACGCGAGCTTGATCAGCGCGGGGCCGCTCGGCGTGGGGCGTGCCTGGTAGATGCCGACCCAGCCGACCCGCAGGGCCTGCGCGCAGTGCGCCACCACCACGTCGAGGGTCATCAGCCGGGTGGTCGCGGTGAGCGAGCGGCCTCCGAGGTGGGCGGCGAGGTCGTACGGCGTGTCGTCGAGGTCATCGAACGCCGCGCAGGTGCCATCGGGCGAGAGCTTGGGCACCTTGAATTCGTACAGCTTCGCGAGCGAGGTTGGCGTCGACGGCACCGAAGCCGACTTCGCCTCGTCGAGCGCCTCGAGCAACCCGCGTCGCGCTGCCTCGACTGCCTCGGCGGGCACGGTGAGACCAACCTTGGTGCAGTAGTCGCTCGGAGTCATGGTCACGCCTTCGTCCCCGGGGGGAGCAGTGCAGCGAAGAAGTCATTGCCTTTGTCATCGACCACGATGAACGCGGGGAAGTCGACGACCTCAATCTTCCACACCGCCTCCATGCCGAGCTCGGCGTACTCGAGCACTTCGACCTTCTTGATGCAGTCTTGCGCCAGGCGCGCCGCGGGGCCGCCGATGCTGCCCAGGTAGAACCCGCCATACGCTTTGCATGCGTCGGTCACGGCCTTCGACCGATTGCCCTTGGCCAACATCACGAAGCTGCCGCCGTTTTTCTGAAACAGGTCGACGTACGAATCCATTCGGCCGGCGGTGGTCGGCCCGAACGAGCCCGAGGCCATGCCCACCGGCGTCTTCGCAGGGCCGGCGTAGTAGACCGCGTGGTCTTTGAAGTATTGCGGCAAGCCCGCGCCTGAATCGAGGCGCTCCTTGAGCTTGGCGTGGGCGATGTCTCTGGCGACGATCAGCGGCCCCGAGAGCGAGAGCCGGGTGCGAATCGGGTACTTCGAGAGCAGCGCGCGAATTTCAGACATCGGCATCGAGAGGTCGATGGTGACGACGTCTCCGCCGAGGTTCTTCTCTTCGACCTCGGGCAAGAACCGCGCGGGGTCGTGTTCGAGCTGCTCGAGAAACACGCCGTCTTTGGTGATCTTGCCCAGCGCCTGCCGGTCGGCGCTGCACGAGACCGCGAGGCCCACTGGGCATGAAGCGCCGTGGCGCGGCAGGCGAATGACCCGCACGTCGTGGCAGAAATACTTGCCGCCAAACTGCGCGCCGATGCCCAGGCGCTGGGTGAGCTTGTGCACTTCACCTTCGAGCTCGACGTCGCGAAACCCGTGGCCGAGCATCGAGCCTTTGACGGGCAGCTCATCGAGGTAATGCGCGCTGGCGAGCTTGGCGGTCTTCAAGGCGTACTCGCCGCTGGTGCCTCCGATGACGACGGCCAGATGGTACGGCGGGCATGCCGCGGTGCCCAGCGAGCGCAGCTTCTCATCGAGCCACTTGAGCAGGCTCTGCGGGTTGAGCAGCGCCTTGGTTTCTTGAAACAGGTAACTCTTGTTGGCCGACCCGCCGCCCTTGGCCATGAAGAGAAACTTGTACGCGTCACCGTCGACCGCGGAGATCTCGATCTCGGCCGGCAGGTTCGACCCGGTGTTCTTCTCTTCGAACATCGAAAGCGGCGCGAGCTGCGAGTACCGCAGGTTGGTGCCGGTGTAGGTCTTGAACACGCCGTGGGCGAGGGCGCGCTCGTCGCCTCCGCCGGTGAAGACGTACTGGCCCTTCTTGCCTTTGATGATGGCGGTGCCGGTGTCTTGGCACATCGGCAACACGCCCCCCGCGGCGATGCTGGCGTTCTTGAGCAGGTCGAGCGCGACGAACTTGTCGTTGTTCGAGGCCTCGGGGTCATCGAGAATTTTTCGCAGCTGGCCCAGGTGGGCGGGGCGAAGCAGGTGCGCGATGTCACGCATGGCCTCCTTGGCGAGCAGCGTCAGCGCCTCGGGGTCGACTTTCAGAAACGTTTTGCCCTGGGCCTCGAAGGTCGAAACGAAGTCAGTGGTGAGCAGCCGAAACGGCGTCTCATCGTGGCCCAACGGCAGAAGCTCAGAGTACTCGAACGCCGGAGTCGTCATCACCGGCGACAATTAGCATTCATTCGCGCGCGGTTCGACAGTGCTCCAGGCGAGCGCTCAGTGAAACAAGAGCTCGCAAGAGGCGTTGCCGTTGGTGAATGCGAACGCGACTCGCAGCGACGTGGCGCCTGCGGCTGCGCACATCGTGAAGTGGGCGCTCATCGTCTTGCCAGACACGATGGAGTCCGACGGTTTCAACAGATTCGCCGGGATGTCGGTTCGTTCACCTGTCTGACCCAGGTAGAAGAGGGCTGGTGGTTGCCCTTGCCGATCGCCGCGGTGACGTTTGCGCATGTGCCGTCTTCGATGAGGCCGCACTCCATGGCCGGGTAACAGAACCCGCCGTATCCGCAGGTGTCGGGCTGAGGCAGGCTGGGGTTGCACATCACGCCTGCGTCGAACGGGGCCGACCCTGCATCGCGGTTCGAACCGGCGTCGGTGACTGACCCCGCATCATGTGGCGACCCTGCGTCGCTGATCGACCCCGCGTCATGCTCGGTGCCTGCGTCTCCACCGGGGGAAGCGCACACTCTGGTGCCGGCTCGAGAGATGCAGCGAAGGTCGAGCCTGCAGTCGGCATCGGTCACGCATCGATGCAAGCAGGTGTGACCCAAGGCTGACGCCTGGCAGCTGTCGCTCCCGCAGCCCGTGTCGTCGACGCACGATCGAGAGCACAACCCGTTTTGAAACTCGACGAAGCAACTCTCGCCCGTCAGGCACTCGCTGGCGCTCCGGCAGGGACCGTAGCTGAGGCCAACGCCCGCATCGGAGTGGCCACCGCCACCGGTGCTCCCGCACGACACCAACGCCATCGCGACGACCGCCAGTGCTCGAATGCGCATCGGCGCGACTTACGCCACCCCATCGTGGTGATGGCCAGCAGCAACGGTCAGCGGCCCTCGAGCTCCGTTCGAAGCTTCGGCTGCGCGCCCTCAGGCCAGTGCTCGAGCAGGGCTGCTTTCGAGGCCAGGGTCTCGGCGTCTCCAGCGCGAATCAGCGCCAGTTGCACTTCGACCAACCGCGCGGGGTCTGGGCTGCCTTCACGCAGCAATTTCTGGGCGGCCCGCAGGGCGCCGATCGCCGCGGCAGGCTGCTTCTTCGCGAGCAAGGCCTCGCCCAATTGATGCTGGGCCACCGCCAGGTGCTCGGGGTCTTTGGTGTCGACCGCCCGCCGCGCCGTGGCGACGGCGTCGTCGAAGTGACCGGCAACTCGGTGACCCAAAGAGAGCGTGGCGTCGGCCAGCGCCAGGGTCGCGGCATCGGCCGGGTCGAGCGCGGAGCGGACGCTCGAGCTCAAAGCGACCGATTCGCCCCCACGATTCAAGCGCGCCAGAATCTCCGCGTGGGCCAGCTGCACTTGCTGCGTCAGCGTGCCCTGTGGCCCGTAATTCAGGCTCGCGATGCGCTCGGCCTCTTTGGCCGCCAACTCGGCTGCAGCGAATTCTCCACGAGCCACCAGCACTTGTGAGAGCTCGAGTTGCCCATACGCCACCAGCGCCGCATCGGCCCCGAGGCGAGACACCTGACTCGCCAGCCCCTGGCGCGCCGCGGCTTCGGCGGCCACGTAGTTGCCCGCTCCGCAGAGAGCCAACGCCAAATTGACCTGTGCCGACGCGGCCTCCGGGTGATTTGCACCGAACGCTTTGACGATTCGCGCGTGCGCGTCTTGGAGCCGGGCGACCGCCTTCTCTGGCTTGCCCTGGTACAGCGCGCTGATGCCGGCCATCGCCAGGCTGGAGCCGATGTTCGGGTCGTCAGGGTCGTTTCGCGTCAGCAGCGCGACGACTTTTTCGAACGCCGGCTCAGCCAGCTCGGGCTTGCCGTTGTTCAGATACGCGTTGCCTTCGGCGTTGAGCAGCCGCACCTCTGAAAACGAATCGCCCGAGACCCGGGTGAGCAGCGTCTGCCCGGTGTGCACCCACCGCAGGGCCTCCTTGAGCTGGCGTGGGTCGAAGGCGTAGGCGAAGGCCAGAATGCCGGCGCAGCGCAGCTCGATTCGCTCCTTCGCTGCCGCCAAGGCGATGTCGAAACAGCGGTGGGCGGCCTCGATGCCCTTCGGGCTCTGCGCGGCGGCGACCAGCGCTTCGGCCGACCAGTACGCGGCGTTGGCCTCCAGGCTCGCGAAGCCCGCTGCCTTGGCGTCAGCCTCGACCGTGGCTGCCAACGCCAGCGCCTCTTTCGACTGCCCGGCGATGTGCTCGACGCGGGCTCGGGCCAACTTCTCGGTGAGCTCGTCGTATTTCGCGCGGGCTTCGGGCGCGGTGGGCAATTTCTCCGACGTGTCAGCGGCCTCGCATCGCGAGACCGGCGGCAGCGAGTGGCTGGCCAGCGCGGCGTGCTCGATGACCGTCGCGTCGGCCCGCTCCAGAATTTCGAGCAGCACGCCCAGCTCTTGTCCGCGCTCTTGCAGGCAGCTCGTTCGGTGCGCAACCGCCTCGGTCGTGTCATGGCGCGCGAGCACGCACGCCGAGCTCGACGCCTCGGCCCAGGCTCGAACCGAGTGGTCGAGGTGCTGCTGGGTTTCGCTCCAGATGGCCGCCGCGCCTGCGACCTTCGACGCACCGGCGGTGAAGACGGAGGCGATTTTTTCTTGTCGGGTGGGCCCCCACATCGACGCGGTCAGCTGCTGCGCACTCTGGCACTCGACCTGGCTGCCAGCGCGCGAAAAGCCCACAGCCGCCACTGCGGCCAAGAGCGTCACCGCCACCGCGACGAGCCCAAGCACGCCTCGCCTCGGAGCCCCCGCGGCCGCCTCGAGCGCCGAGAGGAGCTGGGCCATCGAAGGGTAGCGCTGCGTTGGCAAGACGCTCAGCCCCCGGCTCAAGACCTGCGTCAACCGGCGCTGCGCAGCGGTGAGCGGGCCTTTGGCGCTCGCCACGGTGCCCGACCGAATCGCGTCGGCGACTTCGGCGACCGTCTGCCCTGGGTGTGGCCTTTCACCAAAAGCCGTCTCCCAGCAGGTGACGCAATATGCGAACTGATCACTCGCGGGGTCGGCTGGCTTGCCCTCGTGCTGCTCGGGCGCCATGTACGCGGGCGTGCCCACCAGCATGCCCTTGGCGGTTCGCGTGACCTCGAGGGGCGAGGCACCGGCCGCCTCTGGGGTCATGGAGTCAGGCAGCTCATCGGGCCCATGCGCCAACCCGAAGTCGACCACGCGCACCCGGCCATCGGCGCCGACCAAGATGTTTTCAGGCTTGAAGTCGCGGTGAATCACGCCCGCCGAATGCGCCGCCGCCAGGCCCCGGCCGGCTTCGATCAGCACCCGCAGCACCTCGGCGAAGGGGGGCTTCGTCTTCGCGCTCCACTGCGCGAGGGTGAGCCCGTCGACGAGCTCCATCACGATGAAGACGCGCGCGTCGTGGCCTTCACCGACGATGCCCGCGTCGTACACCGCGGCCACGTTGGGGTGCGACACGGTGGCCATCACCTTGGCTTCGCGCAGCAACCGAACGTGCGTCACCGACGTGCCAGGGCCAGGCGTCGCCGTTGGAGCCGCCTCTCTCGCGGTGCCCGAGAGCACTTTGAGCGCCACCCGTCGATTCAGCTGCGGGTCGAAGGCCCGGTACACGCGGCCGAACGCGCCGCTGCCGAGGGCGTGCTCCACGTGATAGCGGCCGACCAACACCGGGCCTGGGCCTTGGCCGAAGAGCGACTCTTCGATGCGGGCCAGCGCCGCTTGCTCGCCGAGGCTCACCTCTCGTGAATCAGTGGGTCGTCGTGGGGTCATTCGCCAAGCCGGTCAAAGACGACATCCATCGGTCGAGGCCGGTGACGGCGCTGTTCAGCAGCTCCGCCGACGGAGCGAGCGCTTCGAGCGCATCACGCAACAACACCCGGGCCCGCGACAGCTGGCTCTTCACCGTGCCGACCGGCGTCTCGAGCGCGGCCGCCAGCTCATCGAGCTTGAGCCCCTCGAAGTAATGAAGCTCGACCGCGACCTGGTAGTCGACCGGTATTCGTTGGAGTGCCTGCAGCAACAGCCGCTGTTCTTGCCGCTGGGCCGCAAGCTTCGCGGGGCTCGCACCGACATCGGTCGCCGAGGTCGTCAGCGGGTCGAAGCGCTTGTCGGCCAGGGCGCGGCTGCGCAGGTGCACCAACAACTGGTTGCGCGCGATGCCGAAGACGTAGGCGCGAAACGACGATTCACCCCGAAAATCACCGCTTTGGCTCAGCGCCAAGAACGTGTTTTGCGTCAGGTCTTCAGCGCTCTCGGGTACCTTGGTTCGAAAGAACCGCGAGACCTTTGCGCTGTGCTGTTTGAACAGCGCGTGACCCGCCCCGCGGTCGCCTTGTTGCCACGCACGCAGCAAGGCGAATTCGTCTTCGCCGGGGGGCCGAGTCGACACCGCGGCAACATCGCAAACTCAGTGCCCGCCGAACAGCGCAAGAAGCCCTATTTTTCGGCCACGACGCAGTAGTTGATGTCGACGTCTTTGGTGCCCGCGCGCATCGAGATGGTCGCGCATTCGAAGCCCTGCTCGCATTTGTACTCGGCGCTGGTCGAGCCGGGCGAGCACTGGTGGGTGCATCGGCTGTTGCCGTCGATGTTCACGCACTGGCCCCCCTTCGTGCAGTCGTCATTCTGCGTGCATGAGGCGCCCAGCGCGGCGGTGCCTTTGTTCATGACATTGACGATCGAAATACCAATCCCCAGGGGAACGATCAGGGCACCCAACATCCAACCTTCGAATTTGAACTTCTTCTTCTGTTCGGCCACGGGACGTACCTCCAAAATGCGCGACGAATGTGTCGAGCGACAACAGGGTTAGGCGGCGGTGCTGGCCTGGTGCAGCAAGGCCAACAGCTGCGCGATTTGATCGTGCATCGCCGCGGTCATTTCGAAACGCTGGCCGGCATCGAGCTCGCCTGAGAGCGCCGCTTTTCGGCCGCCCATCGCCTGCAGCAGATTCTTTTGAAAGGGGTCGAAGAACGAAATTTCGTCGTCGGCGACCAGGGCATCGACCTCGGCGAACGAGAGCAGGCCCGCTTTGAGCTCGTCAGAAATCACCAGCCGGCGCAGGGCCGCGGCGTCGGTCACGTAGAAGTCGAAGGCCTCGTCGAGCTCGGCGTCTCCACAGCGGGTTCGAACCGGGTATGCCGGGCTCCAGTTGCGGTGCATGTGAGTGACCGCCGAGGCGAGTGCCTGCCCGGCGCCTCTGAGGCGCTTCGAGGCCACTTGCCATTTGATTTTGGGCGCGCGCTCGATGGGGGCCGACCAGGTGGCGCTGAAGACCCGGGCATTCGCGTCACTGCTGCTCTGGGCGACGTACTGCCGGTGCTCGACGCGCAACCCGCGGTATTCGCGCACGAGCTCGAAGTCGATCGTCTCAGGAGCGCCGCGAAGCATCGGTGCCATTCGCTCCTCGGCGAGGGCGAGTTGGGCTTCGAGGCCGGCCTTGCTTGCGTCGGTGAACTTGTATTCGGTGTGCGTGAAGAAGCGCCGAAGGGCCGGGCCCAGGTCGACCGACTTGAGACGGCGGTTCATTCGCGCGAACGCGAACAGCGCGAACGCCACGAAGACAACCATGGGGATGAGGGTGAAAGGCACTGTGTGCGACCTCCGTACTGGCAGGTTGCAGACCAGCGCCAAAAGGTTGCACAGCCGTGTCGCTTTGGTCAGTTCCAGCCGAGAAACGAGGTCCCGTACGTGTTCTCGACGTCGGGGCTCAGGGTTTTCGGTACCGAAGCTCCAATTGCACCGCATCGATGACCATTCGGGCCTGACCGGTGCCGTTTGGAGCGAGCGGCTCCAGCAAGAAGTCAGCCTCGCCCAAACGAGCGGCGACCGCGTTGACGTACTCGCTGCCCATGAGCAGAAACGGCACGCGAAGCTGCTCGGGGGCCTCGGCCGTGGCGCTCGATTCAAGCGTGGTGGGGGCCCACCAGCCCGGCGCTCGTATTGAAACACCGAAGCCGGGTTTGCTCCCCACGCTGCCACCTGAGGCGCCCCCGGTGATCAGCAGCTGGCCGTCTCGGGCCACGAGGTCTTTTGGCAAGTCGAGCAAGGAAAACCGAAGCACGACTTGTGGCCGTTGTCTGGCCAACGTGAAGACCCAGGTCGTCGACGGTTGGCCGCTATTGACCTCGATCGCCACCATTGCCCCGTTCTGCGTGTCGTACCCCATCGACGGAAACGGGACGAACGTCGGTTGCCCGTCGCTGTCTGGGTCGGCGACCGGCACTGGGCTCCACCCGCCGTCGAAAGTAAACTCCCAGGTTTCAGTGCTCGTTCGACCGACGCGCGTACCACCAGGCACCAACAGCGTGCCGCGCTCGAGGTCGGCGACCATGCCGTTGGGGACCATGGGCTCTGGCAGAATGTAGTTGCCGACCTGCGCTCCGTTCTCGACGATCGACAGCACCGGCGAGAACCTCACGCCGATGTCTGAGCGCAACACCGCGGTCCCCGAGGGCAGTGCCGCCGCCGCCGCCCAGGTGCCCGGCCCCAACGTGACAGGTGCTTTCGGCACGCCAGTGCTGCTCGAAATCGCGACCAGTTGAACCTGACCCGAGGGCCCCTGAATGACCACATCGAGGCCGCTCGCGGAGGGCGCCGCGTCGAACATCTTGCCCGCGTTGAAGCCCGCATCTTCATTCAGCCGCTCCCAGCCGCCATCGGTTTCGGAGCGCCAAATCGAGGCCGTCGGCTGTGCCAGGCTGCCGGTGGCGATGAGGCAACGTTGACCGTCGCTGTCATAAACCAGCCGAGTGACTCCCAGCGGCATCGCAGTGGTGAGCTCCGATCTCCAGCCTTGGTTCGACAAGTATGAGTTGCCGACTCCGAGCGCGGGGTCGTACCCGACGGCTCTGAGCGCGCCCGCGAGGGGGTCGAAAACCAGGTTGTTACTCGCAACCACGGGAGGCGCTGTGCTCGGCCGATACGCGATTGACCACTCGGAGCCAGACCATTTCCAGGTCGTCTCAGGGGTGTTCGAACCGATCGCGTCACCGAACAACAACATCATTTCGCGGGCCGGGTCGTAGATGAGCCGATGCTGCGTGCGAGGCCCAGGCGTCGGGCCAGCGCTCGGCGTGCGCTTCACCCACTTGACGCTGTCGAACTCCCAGACATCGTCGGCGATGCCGCCGTCAGTCAGTTCGCCACCCATGACGACCAACACCCCCCGCGCCGAGTCCCAGGCGCATGAGGTTGACCTCCGATTTTCGGGGCCCCCAGGCACAGTCGAGGGTGCCCACTGCCCCTTGGAGAGAAGCCACAGAGGGCTGCCATCGGAGAGGCCACCGCCAAAGACGAACACCGTCGCAGTGAAGGGCTCCGTGCACACAGCGGGCGCAAACCGCAGACCGATCGGAGGAGCGCTCACCCGAGCCCAGCGATCGCTGTCGAGTCGCCAGGCATCGGTGAGCGCGATGTTCTGGTCGTCGACGCCGCCGTACAAAACAACCGCGTCTTGGCTCTCGTCGAAATAGAGCATCGCGCCGGTGCGCGCGCCGGGCCCATCGGGCAGCCGCTTCCAACTGGTGCCATTCCACAGCCAGGTATCGTTCAATCGGCTGTCGGTCGTACCTCCGTACATCACGATGCCCCGCTGCTTTGGGTCCCAAGTCATGGCGTTGAAGTAGCGTGGGGCCGGGTCGCCGTCGCCCTCCGGGTCAGACGCCGCGCGCGGTTTCCAATCGAGGCCAGACCACTCCCACACGGTGCCGCCAAGCGTACCGTTGCTCTCCCAGCCGCCGAAGCGAACGACCCGCGAGCGCAGCGGGTCGAAGGCGGTACCTGGTAACCCCGCGCGGCCCTCGGGCCCGCGGGTCAGCTCGACCCGCCGCCAACTGCCGGCACCCCGTACCTCAGCCGTCTTGCCGTCGACGAACGCGATGCCATCCAAGGCGCCCCGCTCAGTCACATCGTGCCCTTCGATGCCCTCTGCGACCGCGCGGGTCACTTCGAAGCGATGCGGGTTGGGAAAGAGCCGGCCCGCGATTTTGTTGTTGAAGGTCGCGACCCACAGGTAGTCGTGAATCGGCTCCCACGGCGACTCGTTGCCGGCCGAGTTGATTGACTTGACCTCGATCAACGCGTCGCCCAGTGCACGCGGCGCTTCGAAGGCCGCGAACGTGCCTTGATCGTCGACCTGCGCGCTGCCCAGCAACGCGGTGCCTCTGCGAAAGACCACTGACACCGCCTCGGGCACGACATGCGGCTGGGCGACGATGCGAGTCGACGGTTGTCGGCCGGTCTGCTCGTCACCCCAAGGTGAATCACGCACCTCGATGCCCGCGTCGACCGCCAGCGGCGCGGGAGGCGCGGTCAGATCAAGCTTGGTGGTCTGCCCCAACAGCACGGTGGCGGCGTTGAGTGCGACGTCAGTCAGGTCGACCTGCCAGCTGAGCAGCGCATCGGCTCCGCTCGATGAGGGTACCGTCGAGCAGGTGAATTCGAACGCCGGCGCTGCCTGGCTCTCGAGTCGGCAGGTGACCCGAACATCGGCTGACCCCGCGGCCAGCCCGGTCACCGCCGGAGGCCGGGTCAGCGCCTCGCTGATCACCAAAGACAGGTGCGCGTCGGCCAAGGGGCCCATCGCCGTGGGAGTGTCGAGCGCATTGTTCGCGAGAGGTCGAATCGAGACCGTGCTCTGTGACACGCTCGGGGCAAGCGCATCGAACGCGTCGGGTTTTACACACAGCCGCGCAGTCACCTGACAGACCAACCCCCCCGGGCATTGCGCGTCGTTCTCGCACGCGATGCTCGCGCCCAGCTTGCTGGTACTGTCGAAGCGACAGCCGATGAGCACCATCATTGCCGCTGCCAATTGCGCCGATCGGGTCATGCTCAGGAGCCTCACAGAGTTCGACGAATTGACGGTGACGACCGCGAGCAATTTCACGATTCGCGCTCGCAGAAGTCACTGCGGTTTTCGAAACGGTACGGCCCGTTGCCCGACGTCAGGGCACACTGAATTCAGCGACCGGCACCCAGCCGTCATCACGCCGGCCTTCATTGGCCAGCACCGCCTGCACTGAGCCATCTTCGAAGGTGAGCGCGAGCTCGAGCGTGAATGTGCCCGTGCCGAGCGACGTCAGGTTCGCATGCACCGTCTGTCGATCGATGAGGTGACTCAAATCATCGGCGATCACGACGGGCTGCCCGACGAGTTGACCAGCGCGGCGTGCCCGAACCGCCAAGCGAAAAGGCGCGTACGGCGGCGCGCTCCCGCGATTGGCGAGGTCGATCGCGACAGCAACCCCGCCCGACGAGACCGTCGCTTGAACTCGGTGCGCGACGATGCGGTAGCCGAGTGCACGGAGAAACTCTTCGACGGCCGGTCGCCACTTCTCGGGCACATCGCGCGACTTGTTGTTCACGATCGACGCATGTTGTGCCAGCGCCCAATGCAGCACCCAGCGAAGTTGCCCGTCTGACATGCCGAGCTGAGCCCAATCGCCCATCACGCCGCAGGTCTCGAGCATGATCGGGGCGGTTCGCCAGGCATCGCTCACGCCGGCCGCGGCGAGCTGTGGGTCGAAGAAGTTGTCGGTGTTGTTCCACTTCGTGCGCAGATCTCCCCAGCAATCGAAGCGCCAGCCAGCCCCCTTCGAAACCGCGTATCGCAATGGCTCGCCCATGTCTTCGAGCGTGCCCATCGCCATGATCACCGGCACGTGCTTGAAGGCGCTCAGGTGTGCGTCGATGATTCGCCTGGCATTTGTGGGCGAAGGCAGGTGAGCCTGATCAACCGTGTACGCCCACTCGCCGGTGTCTCCGACGAAGCCAACGTCGAACGAGGCCAGCGCTGGGTCGTTGTCGTAGCGAGCCGCAAGCGCGGTCACCGTGTGCTCAACCGCTTGGAGGTATGGCTCAGCGTCGTAGTCGGGGCTGAAGTATCGAACGCCGTTGTGCGTGCCCCATGTGCCGCCAGCCCGCTCAGCCAGCCACGAGGGTACGCGCTGCGCTCCGGTCGCGCTTTCTTCTGGCATCACCCGCAGGGCCACGCGCTGCCCGCCGGCCTTGGCACGGGCGATGAGGTCGTCAATCTCCGAAGTCTTGAGCTCACCTTCTACCGGTTCGAGCTCGTTCCAAAAGACGCGCAGATAGGCCACCGAACCATGCGGAAACGGCCGCGCGGCGTGGTCGGCGTTGACGTCAGAGAATGTGTTGAACCCAATGAACGGGTTGCTCGGCAGGTCAGTCGACGGTGTTGGGCACGTCACAGCAAATGCAGCCGGCGTGCAGGCTTCGAGCGGAGGCGGCTCGAAGAGCGCACCGGTGAACTCATGACCCGAGAGCGCCGGGCCGCACCCGATGACGCTCAACAGCAGCACCCCCGCTCGGTGGATCATGTCGGCCAGCGTATACCCTGGTAATGCGAACCCGAAACAACGGGCTCCAGTTGCGGTGCATGTGGGTGACCTCTGCGTGCGGCGGGTCAGTTCGCGCCGGGAAACGAAGTCACGTACTTGACCTTCACGTTGGGGAACGAGTCGACGAACTGCACCTTGGTGTCAGGGAACGAAGTCACCAGCTGCCACTTGCCGCACGCGTCGGGGAAGGCGTCGACGTGCTGCACCTTCACGTCGGGAAAGGAGTCGACCACCTGGACCTTCACATCGGGGAAGGAGGTGACGACCTGAATCTTGCCGTACAGCTTCTTGCCGTTGAACGTGCAGCTCGACTTGTTGAACTTCGAGTCACCGCCCCACGCGACGCCCGTCGCACCGGCGATGATGAAAAGGAGCGCGCCCAGCAGGATCTTGGTCTTCATGGGGCTCAGGCGTAACATCTCGATTTTACTCTCTCAAGAGACCCAGTGAACGACCCGTATTGGACGAGCGAGCCCTTGGCATGGGGCGGCATCGACCCCACTTTGCGGCATCGAGAGCGTTTGCGGAGGCTCTTCGAGGCGCGCCTCGGCGCTTGGAGCGCAGCGATTCTCGTGTGCGGGCTCGATCAGTTCAGCGCCGTCAACGCACGGCTCGGGCGCACCAAAGGCGACGAGATCTTGCTGGAAATCTTCAACGCGTTGGTGGCTCGCCTGCCCGTCGGCGCAGTCGCGGCCCGCCTCGCTGGTGACACCTTCGTGATTGCGGTGCCAGCTGACGCCGCCGATTCGGTTCGGTCAGTCGCCGAGCTGCCTCCCGCGGTGAACCACCTCTTCGCGACGCTCGCCTGGTCGACCGGCATCGCCAAGGTGGCCAGCCTGAGCGCCGAGTGGGCCGCGGGCCGCGACCATGCACATCGGGCCTTCGACGAAGCAAAACGACGAGGCGGGAACATCGCGCTGCTGCATGGGGACGAGGGCGGCTGCACCGTGGTCACCAGTGGGCCGCCCTCGCGCATGAATTACGGCGGCGGCTCGCGCAACCCTTGACCTTCGTGCAGGTCAGATCGACAACCCCCACCTGGTGTCATTCACGGCGAGCATTCACGGCGAGCACTTCACCTTCAAAGACCTGAAGGAGGTCTTGGGCCGGGCGAACGAGCTTCGATCAGGCGATCGGCAAGCGGGCCTGTGTGCGCGGTCGATGCGCGAAATGGCCGCCGCGAAAGAGGTCTTGGCCGGGCAGCCCCTCAAGGCCCTCTACGAGCACGTCTCGGTGCCCTATGAAACCGACGAGGTCACCCGCGTCGCGATCGACGGCATTGATCAACTGGCGCTGAAAAAAGTGCAGGGCTGGTCGGTCGCCGAGTTTCGCGAGTGGTTGCTCGATGATCGCACCACCGGTGAGGAGATCTCGGCCATCTCGTACGGGTTGACACCCGAGATGATCGCCGCCGTCACCAAGCTGATGTCCAACATGGACCTGGTGATCGCCGGGCGAAAAATTCGCGTGGTCGTTCGCTGCAACAACACGCTCGGGCTCAAGGGCCGCATCTCGAGCCGCCTGCAACCCAACCACCCCACCGACAACGTCGCGGGCGTGCTCGCGGCGGTCAAAGACGGGCTCTCTTTCGGCAACGGCGACGCCGTCATCGGCATCAACCCCTCGACCGGCGATTTGCAGGCGACCGTCGACATCTTGAGCTCCGTCAAAGACCTGATGCGCAAGTACCGGGTGCCGACCCAGAACTGCGTGCTGTCGCACGTGACCATTCAGATGGCCGCGGTGCGCAAGGGGGCTCCACTCGACTTGATGTTTCAGTCGATCGCCGGCAGCGAAGGCGCCAATCGCAACTTCGGCGTGTCGCTCTCGGTGCTCGACGAGGCGAATGACCTGGCCCGCCGCGAGGGCACGGCGCAAGGCCGCAACGTGATGTACTTCGAGACCGGGCAGGGCACCGCGCTCTCAGCCAACGCGCACTACGGCACTGATCAGGTCACCATGGAGGCCCGCGCCTACGCCCTGGCCCGCCGGTACGAGCCCTTCTTGGTCAACAGCGTGGTCGGCTTCATCGGCCCCGAGTACCTGCGCGACGCGAAAGAAATCACCCGCGCCGGCCTCGAAGATCACTTCATGGGCAAGCTCAGCGGCGTCTCGATGGGCTGCGATGCCTGCTACACCAACCACGCCATCGCTGATCAGAACGACCAAGAGAACCTCGAGATGCTCCTCGCCTCGGCGGGCGTCAATTACCTGATGGGCATCCCCATGGGTGATGACGTCATGCTCAACTACCAGACCACGTCGTTTCACAACAACGCGGCGCTGCGTGAGATCTACGGGCTCAAGCCCGCCCCCGAGTTCGAGCAGTGGCTCGAGCGCATGGGGCTGTGGCGCAACGGCAAATTGACCGACCGCGCGGGTGACGCGACCGTGTTCGACCGGGAGTTCAGATGACGCCTGATGAATTGACCGCGTTGGTCAGGCGCCTGGTGATTGAGGTCGTCGGGGAGCCGAAGGCCGAAGCTCCAGCGCGGCATGAGCCCCCGTTGGTCAAGCGCGGGTTGCGGGCGTTGCCTTCTCCGCGTCACCCGGCGCAGGCACAGGTGCTGCGTGACACCACGCCCTCGCGCATTCTCACCGGGCGCACCGGCACGCGGTATCTCACCTCGAACTACCTCGGGCTGCGGGCCGATCACGCGATCGCCCTCGACGCGGTCGAGTCAGAAATCGAAGAGGGTTGGGCCGAGAAGAACGGGTATCTCTCGCTGCGCACACGGGCGGTTGATCATTCGCATTTTCTGCTGCACCCCGATGAAGGTCGAAGGCTCGATGACGCCTCGCGCGCGCGGTGTGAAAAAGAGGCCGATCGCGGGGCCGACATTCAGTTGATTCTGGGCGACGGCTTGTCGGCGATCGCGCTCGAAGAGAATGGGCCTCCGCTGACCCGCGCGCTGCAGGCCTCGCTCACCGGTGCTGGGTTCAAGCTGGGCAAACCCCTCTGCGTGAAGTTCGCCCGCATCGGCGTCGCCGACGAAATCGGAGTCATCACCGGCGCCAAAGCCACCATCATCATGGTCGGTGAGCGCCCGGGCCTGGGCACCGGAGATTCGTTGAGCATCTACACCGCCTACGGCCCGAAGCTGGGGCAAGACAACGCCGAGAAAGACTGCATCTCGAACGTGCGGCAGCTGGGCTTCGTGCCCGAGCGTGCGGCCGCATTGTGCACCGAGCTGATGAAAAACACCTTCGCTGCCGGCGGCGGTGGCGTGAAACTGGCCAGACCATGAGCGAGCTCGTCGCGGTGAAAGCGCGGGTGTTGACCTGCCGGCTGGTCGAGCAGGTCGAGCGGCCGTTGGCGAAGGCGCTCGGCTTCTCTGACCGGCACGTCTCGGCGGCCTTCATCACCTGCGATCAAGACGACTCGCTGTACGCGGCGCTCGATCAGGCGACCAAAGAGGCCGACGTCGAGGTGGTGTACGCAAAGTCGTTCTACGCGGGCAGCGCGCATGCCTCGGGCCCCTTGAGCGGCGAAATCATGGGGGTTTTGGCGGGCCCCAACCCCGACGAGGTCGCCGAGGGCGTGTGGGCGCTGCGCGAGGCGCTCAACCGAGACATTCACTTCGTGACCCTCGCCGGTACCACCGGGCCGTCGTTCTTTCCCCATGTCGTCTCTGAGACGGGCAGCTACCTCTCGAAGCTCGCCGGAGTACCGCAGGGCGCACCGCTGGCGTACCTGATCGCGCCACCCGTCGAGGCGATGCTGGGCCTCGACGCGGCGCTCAAGGCGGCGAACGTGACGATGGTGAAATTTTTCGGGCCTCCGACCGAGACCAACTTCGCCGGAGCGTACTTGACCGGGTCATTGGCCGACGTGCAGGCCGCGGCCGACGCGTTCACCTTTGCGATTGCCAGCGTGGTGGCCAACCCGACCTCGGGCATCGTGCGGCCTGAACGCGAGCGCCGCTGACACCTCGATGAAGCCAGTCGCTTACAAGCCCAAGCTCGAGCCCGGGGCGAGCGTCAGGGTGTTTGATTCACATCGCGGCACGATGGAAGTCGCTGAGACCGTTCGCGTGCTCGAGGTTCAGCCCTGCGACTTTGCGCTCCTTAGAGATCTGAACACGATTCATGGCGAATACGACGTGCGGGTTGAACTCACCACCCACGAAGCGGGCACCATGGTTCATCTCTTGACCGAACGAAGCGATATCAATCTGCGAAACACGAGGTGGGCCAGCTCCGTGCACCTTCTCGAGCAAGAATCCGGCTAGCCGCCCCTCGGGCGCACGCAATTCGTACAACAGCTCCGACTCTTTAGACTTTGCCTTCTTGCTGGTGCGCGCGAGCGATGGCGGTGCGAAGCGCCGAGTCGAGCTTGTCGAGGGCGAGCAACACCTTGCCGTCGTGCACCGCTTTGACCGCTTCGGCCTTCACTTCGAAGTCACCGGCATTTTCGACGAAGACCTGGAGCCCGTGAGCGTGAACGACGCGCACCGCTCCGAACATCGTGCCGCCTTCTTTGATGTACACCTGATCGCCAATTTTGACCTGTGACATGGTTTTGGAGCTCCGGTCCTTGTGGTTGACGTCTTCGTAGTCGCACATGGCTCGCAGGTCATCGTTTGTTTCAACTAGTACCCGGCCACAGTGGTTTTGATCGGTTGAAGCTGCGGAAGGTCGGCAGGGTCGATTAGCAGCTCGATGCTGCGCGCCTGCCGAGGGGTGCGGCGAATCAGGCCTCGCCGCTCGAGTTCGATGACCATGCTGTGA
>JANLPS010000300.1:0-27380 GCA_031367385.1 Archangium sp.
TCGATTTCGTCGCCAAGCCCACCTCCGCCCAGGGGTTTTCGCTCGAAGAGGTGCGCGGCGAGCTGCTCGAGAAAGTTCGGTCGGCCCGCTTCGTTCGGCGCGATGACCCCAAGCGCCGCGCAGCAGGGCCAGCCACGACGCCGCCCTCGGGCCCATTCTCGGCCCCTGAGCGCGCCGCGGTGGTCGCCATCGGCGCGTCGACCGGAGGCCCCCCTGCCGTACAACGCGTGCTCGAGTCGCTCTCGGGTCTGAACGTCTGTGTCTTGGTCGCTCAGCACATGCCGGAGCGGTTCACCGATGCCTTCGCCCATCGCCTCGACGCCACGCTCCCGTTTCGCGTCACGAAGCCCAATTCAGGAGACCGGGTCGACTTTCCCCACGTGTACATCGCCAGTGGCGGCACCCAGCTCGAGCTCGTCGAGGTGAGGGGGGTGTACTCGCTGCGCGTCACCGCCGGGCTGCCCAAAGAGCTGCATGCGCCGTCGGTCGATGTGTTGTTCGCGAGCCTCGCCAAGACCCTGGGCGCCACCGCGAAAGCCGTCGTGCTCACCGGCATGGGCGACGACGGAGCGGCCGGCGTCAAAGCCCTGGGCGCGGTGGGCGCTGAAGTGTGGGCCGAAGCGGAATCGAGCGCGGTCGTCTTCGGCATGCCGCAAGCGGCGATTGATACCGGCCAGGTGACCCACGTGTTGCCACTCGACCAGGTGGGCCCCTCGTTGGCGAAGGCGATCGCCCGAAGCGCGAAGTCGAAGCGGCGCACCTGACGGCCGTGAGCACTCGAACCGGCAAACGCGCCGCCCGGAGCTCGAAGCCGAGGCGGCACCGGCACCGGCTTGCGCACCGAGGTGCGGTCGCGGGTCTTGCCGGCGTGCCTTCTCTGACTCGTTGCTTCGTGACCTCTGCCGCTCTGACCCTCGTCTGCCTCGCTGCGTGCGGTGAGCAACCCACCCTCGGCGGCGGCACTGGCGGTGGCACCGGCACCGGAGGCGGTACCGGCGGGGGCACCGCCTCGCACGACGGCGGGCCGGGAAACACCAGCACCGATGCAGGGCCAGCAAGCTCGGTCGATGCCGGGCCAATGCGCGACGCCGGCATTACTGCACCACCCGACGCGGGCCCCACGATGCCCAAGGCCGACGCCGGCACCGCGTGCACCATGGTGCATTGGTACAAAGACAGTGACAACGACACCTACGGCGACCCTGCGATGGTTCAAGACGCCTGCGCCGCGCCGTTCGGCTACGTCTCCTCGAGCACTGACTGCGACGACACCAGCCCGACCCGCCACCCCGGCGCACCCGAGCTCTGCAACACCGTCGACGACAACTGCGATGGCACTGTGAACGGCTCGGTGACTGAAGCTGCCGGGTGCGAAGCCGCCAAGGGCTCCTTCGACGGCGGTTTCAGAATGTACACCGCTGAGAAGCTCGGCTCGTCGGTCATCAACGAGATGCCCTGCAACGGCGGAGAGTCGATCAAGATCGACCCCGCGGCGACGCCAGTGGTCTCTGGCAATGTCGTCTGCACCTACAACGGCGGTTTGACCGCGTTCGGCCACACCCAGTACGGCACCATCGCTGGCACCCTCGGTGTCGATGGCAAATTGAACCTCGTGCTCGACTATGGCTTCTCGAGCGCCAGCGCCGACCGACGTCAATTCAAGGTCAACGGCACCGAAGCTGCTGGAGGCCTCGATGGCGGTGGCACCGGCAGCTGGTACCCGAATCAGCAGAGCGCCGTGCCGTGGGTCGTCGACATCTCGCTCAGCGGCGTCAAGCACTGACTGCGGCGGGGCAGGGGCGCTTCTGTGGCCACTCGAAGACAAGGTCACGCACCTGACGAAGGTCAGTGTAGGCTGGCCGCCGCCATGACGATTCATGCCCTGGTTGTCGACGACTCGATGCAGCTGCGCCGCAGCGTGATGTACGCGTTGCAGCGCCTCAATGACGTCGTCTGTGTCGAAGCTGGCGATGGCGCCGAGGCGATCAAGAAATCGCAGCAGCAACAGTTCGACATCGTGCTCACCGACATCAACATGCCGGTGCTCGACGGGCTCAAGTTGGTCGCCCACCTGCGCGCCGACGCGGTCAACGCCAAGGTGCCCATCGTGGTCATCACCACCGAGAGTGCCGAGGCTGATCGCAACCGGGCCATGAAGCTCGGCGCCAGCGCGTACCTGGTGAAGCCGGTGCAGGCGAACGAGATCTTGCAGACCGTTCAGAAGCTGCTGGGGCTCGAGTGAGCTTCGTCGGGCTGGTTCTCGCTGCCGCCCTCGGTGCGTCTGCCCCGATGGCTGAGGTCTGGCCCTACAAAGCCACGCGCACCATCGATGGCACCATCGAGTACTCGTATGACTTGTCGGCGCTCAAATTGGGCCGAGGTTCGGCCGATGCGAAAGCAGCGCACGGCGAAGAGAACGTCTCGGCGTTCTTGAAGCAGCTCCCTCGCGACGTGAAGGTCAAGGTACACGGAGGCAACAGCTACAACCTCAGCGCTGGCCGCGGCCTCGAGCCCAACCCCCTCGCCACCAGCTTCGCTCAGGTCAGCGACGGCCCGATCGAGGTCGACAACCCCATCGCTCGCAAGCCCGGCGCCCGACTGCGCCCCGCGTTCGACCCCAACGAGCCCAAAGTGCTCATCGGCGCCGAGCAGGTGCTGTGGCAGGTCCGCGCCCTCGAAGAAGCGGCACTGGCGGCCGTCGAGGTCGACACCGAGTGGTTGCGCCGCGAGCTGTGGGGCAAGGTCGCTGATCGCGCGGCGGCTCGCTTCAAGGTGGGGCAGGGTGATGTTCGCGAAGGCGCGCTCGCGCTCACCGCCCGAGTCGTGGCCGCCAATGCGTGCCTCGAGCGCAGCCGCGTGCCTCCGGCCATCAAGAGCGACGCCGAGCTCAACACCGCCGTCGAAGCCGAGCTGCAGCGGCTGTTGCATGACCCCGATGCGCTGGCGGTGCCGATGCCGTGGGCCTCGAACGCCGAGCTGACCTGCGGGTGGGTTCGTGCGCGGGCGCTCGGTCAGCCGTTTGAAAATTCACGTGCCGGCACCGTCGCGGTGCTGCTGTTTCTCGACGCGCTCGAAAAAGACCCCAAGGTTCGCGTGTTCTGGGAGCGCATTCGCGTTCGCCGTGACCGATTCGTCGGCGTACCCACCGAAGAGCGCATCAGCGCGTGGCGCACCGCAACCGCCGGAGACACCAGCAAGGCGCTCGATGGGCTCAGCGAGTTCATCGAGGGCATGCCGACCACCCAGCGCACGCCGCCGCCGTTGATGGCTCTGCCCACCACGCCGTTCGCCAGGTTCATGACCGAGCTTAGCGGGCCCGAGCGCATCTCGATGCTCGAGGAGCTCGTCTCGGCGGTTCAAGACGGCCGCATCACCCCGAGTGACGCCGCCTGGCCGACCAGCAAAGAGAACGAGCTCGTGCCCTTCGCGGCGAATGAGAGCAACGGCGCGCTGCAATTCGATTCGAGCTGGAGAGACCGGCTGGTGACCTCGTTCGCCACGCTGCAGGGCCTGCCCCACGACTCGCGCAGCCACGATGTCGACCCGCTCAGCGACTTGACCGAGCGCAGTGAGCTGCTCGTTCGGTTGCAGGTGCCTCCGTTGCTCGAGGTCGAGCCCCTGCCGCATGCCTACGAGCGCGCGGCGGTGTCGCTCGAGCGGTTGATCTCCGCGCTCACTGCCGACAATCTCACCGGGCTCAAGGGCTTCGGAGTCGACGGCCGACGCTGGCCCGATACCGTCATCAATGACGCCAGGCGGTTGCAGCCGGTGCTTCGTGGCCTCGCGAAGCTGGCCTCGCCCGAGCTGCCGATGGTCGATGGCCGAGATGTGGCTGAGGCACGCCGCTTCATCTCGAGCTGGCGCAGTGAGGCGACCTTCACCCGTGACGTGCGGGTGGCGACCGAGTCGGCTTTGTCTGCGGGCAGCGAGCGCAGCCACAGCGCGATCATCGGAGTCGGGCGTCGCGAGCTCGCCGTCACCTTCGCCACCAAGCCCAAGCTGCATCTCGAGGGGCCCCAGGCCGGCATCGAGCTCAACGCAGAAGCCGAGCAGCGGTACATCGTGCCGGTGTTGGTCTCGGTGTCGGTGAGCGTGGCGTCTTCGGTGAAGTTGCTCGATCGCTCGGTCATCAAAACTCTGGTCGACGGCTCGGGTCGAGATCGCACGCGCAGCGAAGGGGCCTTCATCGAAGCCCTCTCGGCACCGCTGAGCTCTCAGTAGTCAAGGCGCCAAACCTCTGTATAAGGCGGCCATGATCTCCGCGAACCCTCGCGTGCCGCTCCCCGCCAACGAGCCCGTTCTCTCTTACGCCCCAGCCAGCCCCGAGCGCGCCGCGCTCAAGGCTGCACTCACCCACTTGGGCGGCGAGCGCCCCGACATCCCGCTCCTCATCGGCGGCGCCGAGGTTCGCACCGGTCACACCTTCGAGGTGCGCTCTCCGCACAAGCACTCACAGCTGCTCGCGACCGTGCATGCCGCCGGGCCTGGCGAAATTGAAAAGGCCATCACCTCGGCGGTGGCCACCCGGGCCTCGTGGGGCGCGACCCCGTTCAACGAGCGCGCGTCGATTTTTCTTCGCGCCGCCGAGCTGCTCGCCACCAAGTACCGGGCGACCATCAACGCCGCCACCATGCTGGGCCAGTCGAAGACCGCCTACCAGGCCGAGATCGACGCGGTCTGCGAAGCCGTCGATTTCTTGCGCTTCAACGTCGCGTTCGCGCAGCAGCTCCACGATCTGCAGCCACAAAGCAGCCCCGGAGTGTGGAACCAGACCGACTACCGCCCCCTCGACGGCTTCGTCTTCGCCATCGCGCCGTTCAACTTCACCGCCATCGCGCTCAACCTCTGCACCGCGCCCGCATTGATGGGCAACACGGTGCTGCTCAAGCCGTCGAACACCGCCATGCTCAGCGCCTGGCACCTGATGCGCGTGCTCAAAGAGGCTGGCTTGCCCGACGGCGTCGTCAACCTCGTACCCGGAGACGGCCCCACCGTCGGCAACCCGGTCATGGCCTCGCGCGACTTGGGCGGCGTGCACTTCACCGGCTCGACCGGCGTCTTCAACTCGTTGTGGAAGACGGTCGGCGAAAATATCAGCAATTACCGGCAGTACCCGCGCATCGTTGGCGAGACCGGGGGCAAAGACTTCATCTTCGTGCACCCCTCGGCGGCCGATGATCTCGACGCCGTTGCCGTGGCCATCACCCGCGGCGGGTACGAGTACCAAGGTCAGAAGTGTTCGGCGTGCAGCCGGGTCTATGTGCCCGCATCGCTCTGGCCCAAGCTCAAAGAGCGCCTGGTGCCGATGATCGAGGGCCTCAAGATGGGCGACGTCGCTGACTTCCGAAACTTCCTCGGAGCGGTCATCGACGAGCGCTCCTTCGCGCGGGTTGAGAAGTACCTGGCGTTGGCCCGCGGCCCCGGCGCCACCATCGTCGCTGGCGGCACCACCGACCGCACCGAGGGCTGGTTCGTGCGGCCCACGCTGGTGAAGCTCGAAAACCCGCGCAACCCCTTGATGGTCGAAGAGATTTTCGCACCCATCGTCAGCCTGTTCGTCTACCCCGACGCCCAGTACGTCGAGACCCTTCGCGAGTGCGACGGGGCTTCGATGTACGCCCTCACCGGAGCCGTCTTCGCAAGAGATCGCAACGCCATCGCCACCGCGTCAGCCGAGCTGCGCCACACCGCTGGCAATTTCTACATCAACGACAAACCCACCGGCGCCGTCGTCGGCCAGCAACCCTTCGGCGGCAGCCGCGGCTCGGGTACCAACGACAAGGCCGGCTCCATCTTGAACCTCATTCGGTGGACCTCGCCTCGCACCATCAAGGAGACCCTCGTGCCCCCCACCCGGGTCGACTACCCCTTCATGGCCGCCGAGTGACTTGTCGGCGCTGACGGTCTTCTGTTACTGATGCAACGCAATGGCAACAGAGCCCACCCTCGACGCGCTGCGAACCACCATTCGCCAGGCGGGTCTGCGCAGCACCTCGCCCCGGTTGGCGGTGCTCCGTCAGCTCTCGAGCGCGGTGACCCCCGTCTCCCACGGTGAGCTGGTCGACGCCCTCGCTGGAGAGGGGATGGACCGCACCACCGTGTACCGAAACCTCGTCGACTTGACCGAAGTCGGTCTGGTGCAGCGCACCGACCTGGGCGATCACGTGTGGCGCTTCGAGCTTCGCCGCTCCCGCACCGAAGGTGACGACGCCAAGCACCCTCACTTCACCTGCAGCGGCTGCGGCTCGGTCGCGTGCCTGCCCGAAGTCACCCTCACGGTGAAGGCAGGCAAGGGCGTGCCCAAGTCGCTCTCGAAGCAGAAGGTCGAAATTCAACTGCGGGGCCTGTGTGATGCCTGTGCGTGACGCCATGACCTCTCCCGCCGAGTGCGCCGTCTACGAGCCGCCCAAGGCGTCGCAGCGCAAAGAGCTCCGCACCCAGATCGTCGTCGGCATCACCGCGCTGATGATGGTGCTCGAGCTCGTCGTCGGCTACCTCACCAAGTCGCTGGCGCTCACCGCTGACGGCTGGCACATGGCCACCCACGTCGGCGCCTTGGGGCTCACCGCGGTCGCCTACTGGTACGCCCGCACCCGCGCCGGAGAAGCCCGCTTCGCCTTCGGCACCGGGAAGATCTACGCCCTTGCCGGGTTCACAAGCAGCTCGCTTTTGGTCGGAGTCGCCGTGACCATGCTCATCGAAGGCGTTGCTCGCTTCATTCACCCCGAGGCCGTCGACTTCACTGACGCTTTCCCCGTCGCGGTGTTGGGGCTCGTGATCAACATCGCCTCGGCGTTTCTGCTCAACGTCAAAGAGCACGATCACCACGACCACGCGGGTCACTCGCACGACCACGAGGGGCATGATCACAACCTTCGGGCAGCGTATTTGCATGTGGTGGCCGATGCCTTGACCTCGGTCCTCGCCATCGCTGCCCTCCTCGCCGGCCGGTACCTCGGTTGGGCCTGGCTCGACCCCAGCGTCGCGATCATCGCCTCGGTCGTCATCCTCCGCTGGGGGTTTGGGCTGCTGCGCGACTCCGCCTCTCAGCTCATCGACATGAGCCCCTCGCTCGAGCTTCGCGAGAAGGTCAAGCACGCGCTCGAATCGTTCGCCGATACCCGAGTCATCGATCTGCACCTGTGGCGGGTCAGCCCGACCCAGCTCGCCTGTGTGGTGACCGTGAGCGCTGGCGCGCCCACCTCGCTCGACGAATACAAGGCCGCGGTTCGCGCGGCGGCCCCGATTGACCATCTGACCGTCGAGGTCTCTCCCCGACCGGTGCCGGTGGCCGCATGAGAGACCCGCTCGTCGACTTTCGCTGGGCCGTCGACGAGCAGATTTTTCACGCCATCAATGCGTACGAGAACCCCGCCCTCGACTCGCTCTGGTTCGCGCTGAGCAGCCGTGAATTCGGGGCCCTCGCAGGCCTCGTGCTCGCCCTGTGGCTGCTCCACCACTATCGCAAGCATGCGCTGATACCCCTCTTGCAACTCGCCATGGCCGCTGCATTGGCCGACAGCCTCGGTGCGCGCGTGCTCAAGCCCTTCTTCGCGCGCATGCGCCCTTCATTTGCGCTCGTCGGTGACGCGGTTCGGGTGCTCTCGCCAGTGGCTGACTCCCCGTCGATGCCCTCGGGCCACTCCGCGACCGCGTTCGCCGTCGCCACCGTCATGGCCCTGCGCATTCCCCGGGCGGGGTGGGTGCTGTACCCCTTCGCGATTCTCGTCGCGCTCAGCCGCGTCGGCGTCGGCGTGCACTGGCCGTCTGACATCTTGGCCGGCGCCCTGTTCGGCATCTCCATCGGAGCCCTGGTGTTCCTCCCTTTCCGCCACTTGCCGGGCAAACACGCTCCGGCGCACCCACCCGTGCCGCCCCCGCCACCACCGGCCTTGACGCAATGAAGGTTCGTCGGCAGGTGTGGGGCCCATGTCCGACCCGGCTCAGCAGCCCCCCCTCGCGGTGATCGCCGATTCACAGCATCGCGCGTTGCGCTGGGCGGCCATCTTGGCGGTCGCCGCCATCATGTATGTGCTCGAGCCGCTCGCCATCGGCATTCTGCTGGGCGCCCTGTTTGCGTTTATGGCCCAGCCGCTCTTCTCACGGCTGACCCTCAAGTTCGGCGCTCGCGTCGGAGCCCTACTCACCGTCGCCATCACCACGCTCATCGTCGCGGGCAGCCTGGTGGGGCTTGGGTACCTGCTGGCCTCCAAGGGCGTGGTGCACGCCCGCGAGCTCGTCGCAGCGCTCGGCCCCGACAGCCCGAACGGCGGCGTCTTGACCGAAATCGGCAAGTACACGACGCACATCGGCATCGAAGGGTCCGAGCTCGCCGAGCGCATGCGCTCCCTCGCCGAGAGCGGAGTGACCAAGTTCGCCGCCGCTGGGGCCGCGCTGCTCTCGATGACCGCCGCCAGCCTGCTGGTGCTGTTCTTCATGATGCTGACGATGCATTTCGTGCTCCGAAACGCGTCGCTGGTCATTCGCGCCACTGCCGATGCGCTCCCCTTGAAGCCGGAGTGGACCATCGAGCTGCTCGCCGAGTTTCGACGCGTCGGCAAGACGACGCTCTTCGGCACCATCGCCACCGGCATGATTCAAGGCGTGTTGGCCACCGTGGGGTTTTGGGTCACCGGCGTGCCTGACCCACTCTTCTATGGCGTCGCCACCGCCGTTGCGTCTCTCGTACCCGCGGTCGGTACCCTGCTGGTGTGGGTGCCCGTGGGCGTGGTGATGATTCTCACCGGCCACCCGGGCGGCGGCATCTGCGAGCTGGTCTGGGGCTCACTGGTCGTCGTGGGCGCGTCGGACTACGTCATTCGACCCAGGCTCATCGGCGGCGAGAGCGAGCTGCCGTCGCTGCTCACCTTCGCGGCGCTCTTCGGCGGAGTCGAGGTCTTCGGCCTCAAGGGTCTAATCGTCGGCCCGGTGGTGATGTCGTTGGCCTTCGCGGTGCTGCGCCTCTACACCCGCGAATCGAAGCTGCCCCCCCCGTCGGTCATCGTCGACAGCTCGGGCAAAACGACAACGGCGGAGGCGATCGTCGCGCCCCCGCCGTCTGCTGTCGTGAAACCGTAGGTTCTGAAAAAGCTGCGTTACGCGACGGTCGTGGTGAAGGTCGACTCGGGCATCGCCAGACCGCGCGGAGGCTGACCCAACCGCGTCGTCACCATCGCGCCCAACGCAATCATCGCCGCCAGCGCCCAGACGATCACGCCGACCACCGGTATCTGCCAGACCACCACCATCAGCAGCACCCCAATCGCCAGCACCAGGGCTTGCGTGCGGCGCAGGCGGCCCGTCGGTATCAGCGAGCCGACCGAGTTGCCCACCACCGCCAACCCGATCGGTATCGAGAGCGCCATCGTCACCCACAGCAGCGCCAACACCGGCCAGCCGATGAAGGTGAAGAACAGCACCACCGAGACCGGCAGCAAGGCAATCAGCGCCAAGAACCCGACGATGCCGTTCTTGACCGGCTCGGCGCGAATGCTGCTCTCGACCAACTTCATGCGCTGCGGAGCGAACATCATCAGCACGAAGCCCAGCCCGAACAACACCGCGAAGAAGGCGAAGAAGCTGCCCACCGACGCGCCGGGTGACGACGCCTTCTGCTCTTCGATGTCTTTCTTCTTCTCGACCTGGTGCTTGACGACTTTGTCGGCAATGGAATGACCGAAGCCCGCGCTGCCCATCGACACCACTTCACCGTGAACCTTGGCGTTGCCTTCTTTGATCACCCGGCCGCCGAACGAGACCGCGTCGCCCTCGACCACCGCGTTGTCTTGGAGCACCACGTCGGCGCCAAAGGCCACCGCGTCGCCTTCGACCACCGCGTTCGACTCGACGATCACTGGGCCGCCGTAGGCGATCGCCGACTCGACCCTGGTGTTGCTCTTGACCACCATCGGGCCACCCGTCGCCACCACGTCACGCTCGGCGTCGCTGCGGGCGCGGGCCTCTTCGGCGCGGGCACGCACTTCTTCCATTCGCGCCTCGACCTCTTCGCGGCGGGCATCGGCCACTTCTTGCGCCTGGTCACGAATCTCTTGAGCCCTGTCACGCGCTTCGTCAGCTTGCTCGCGGGCACGGTCAGCGGCCTCACGAATCTCGTCGGGGTCTGGCAGGTTCAAGCCATGCCCCGGCGCCACCGGCGGCCGCGGCGGCACGGGGGGAATCGGAGGGATGGCCGCGAGGTCAGCGCCTCCGCGCTTGATGACCCACAGCTTGCCCTCGTGGGTCAACTGCAGATCGTACACTCTGCCCAAGGTCTGCAACGCCTCTTCAGGCGCCACATCGGTCAAGTGCACTTGCACCTGCTCGGTGAGGTCTGAGGCGATCACCACATTGAGCCCACCACTCTCGGCGATTTGACGAATCGCTTCTTTGAGCGGGCCGTCATACTTCACTGAGACCGAGCTCGACGAGCCAGCCGCGAGCGCCACTGCCAACAAGACACCATTCAACGTCATGACATCACCCTGGAACCTGTCGCTGCCGGCGACGCGAGTCGCTTGAGCCCGAGCAAGCTGAGAAGAAGCATCATCCCCAATGCGGCCACCATGGGCACTGCGGCGGTTCGCCACAGCGCTGCGAGCGCACTGCCCATCGCTACGAACGTCTCGCGCACACCAATCACGAGCTGCGCAAGCGCCAGCCCGAAGTCACTCTTCACACTGCCCGTCGACACGTACGCGATGGCCGCGAGGCCCAGCGTCACGCCGACGATGGCCGCAGCCGTCAACACCTCGCTGCGCACCGGAGACGCCGCCGGCGCCGTGGCCACGCGGGCCATCACCTTCAGCAGAAAATCGGGGGGAGGCAGCGGGTCAGCCAAGCGAGACAGATCGTGCTCGAGCAAACGATGCGCTTCGATCAAGGCCTCGCGTTCTTCTGAATCAGGAGCCAATTGGGAGAACAACGTCTCCATCAGCTCGTCGCGTTCACGGTGGTCGCTCATTCGTTCACTCCAACGGGGTTGCTCGGCGCCTTGGGCTGCATGCGCTGGCGCAATTTTTCTCGGGCCCGAAACAGACGAGCCATGATCGTGCCGGGTGCCACGCCGACGATCTCGGCGATCTCTTTGGTGGTGCGCTTCTGCACGTAATAGAGCGCCAATACTTCGCGGTCATCGACCGACAACGAGTTCATCGCTTCTTCGAGCGACTGCCGCTCTTGCTTGGCGATCGCCTTGTCTTCGGCGTTGGCCTCGCCGGTCGACAATGCGTAGGCGTGGTCTTCGACGTCGTCCATCCTGACCTTGGTGCGGCGGCGCAGAATGTCGAGGCAGAGGTTGCGCGCGATGGTCATCACCCACAAATCGAACGGCCGCGCGTCGTCGTATTTCTCGAGGTTCTGGTAGGCGCGAAGAAAGGCCTCCTGTGCGACCTCCGACGCCTCGCCCTCGTTCCGCAACAGGCGGAGCGAGAGCCCGAAGACCTGGCGCTGCATCGAGCGAACGAGGGCCGCGAAGGCGTTGGCATCGCCCCGTCGCGCCTTCCGCACGTCTTCGACCCAAGGCTGGCTGGTCTCTTCAGCGGCCATGCCCAAAGACATGCCCAGTCGCTGACCGAGGGGGTTTAACCACTGCGAAATTGTAGTCCGCGCCGCGTTGTCCACGGGCACTGTACGAAGCCTTCGCCGAACCCATTGCGATCATTAAAGACCCAATTATTTCAACGAGATAGGAGCCCGAAAAAACTGGAAAGGGGAACGGAAGACCCTCCCGCTCCGGTCTCACTGGGCTCTCTTACCGACTCAGCGGCTTCTCGGCACGTAATCGAGGGCGGGCGAGGGCTCATTTTTCGGAGGCCCCCCGCTGATCGCCCGCTCGAACAGGGGCAGCAGGCTCAGGTCGCCACCGAAGGTGAGCTCCCGGCTCTCGAGAGCGCGGCGAATCGGCATCGTGCCCGAGAGGGTCTTGGCGAACGTCTCAGCGCTCCCTTCAAGCATGGCGTCGACGCGCAGCCCGGGCTTGCGATCGGCGACCCAGGTCCCTGCGGCGGCGTCGAGGTACGCGCTCGAACCGTCGATGCTGACCTTGACGCACATCGGTACCTTCAGCGTCGACAGCTTGCCGGCCAACGCCTTCATTGTCTGCTCGAACGCGGCGCTCACGTGGGCAACGTCCGCGCTTGAACGATTTTGATCTGCTTCTCTTTCTTGTCGTAAGCCCACTCGACGTCGACCGCGTGGGCCTTGCCGGGCTCGATCACGTCGTGAAAGAGCCTCTCGATGGTCAGGCCGACCTCGCGGAGTTCCGCGGCTTCGGCCTCGCTGAGCAAGCTGGCGTTCTCGCCCTCGGTCAGCCGGGCGATTTGACGGCCGTCTTTGGTGATCTTGCCCTGCTCAGAGGCAGTCACGTCTTCGACGCCGCCTCCGAAGCCCTTCACCGCCTGGTACGAGACTGTGCGGCGATACCCGGTCTCTGAGTCGCGGCTCTGCAACACGCCGCTGAAGCCCACGTCGACCTGCTTCATCACCGTCAACGAAGGCTGAATGTGCACGATGTTGTACTCGTCTTTGACGTTGTTCTCGATCGGCGCTTCGTCCCACGCGGAAGCCAGACCGTCGGCAACCGCCTCGAGCACCTTTCGGTCGGTGAACGAGTTCGGAAATGAGTCGTACTGACCCGCACCCGACTTGTAGGGCCGGTCTTCGGCCGAGTAGCTCGAGCGAATGATTTCGCTCGGCCCCTTGAGCTCGTCGATCAGCGCGCGACCCGTCTTGCTCGGCGTGCCGTCGGGGTTGAGCAGCGACTTGCGAATTTCGGTTTTGGTCAGCTCGAAGAGCCGCTCGCGGGTGGACTTGCGATACGCGGCGTCGGTGTAGAACTTCGACTTCATGAAGTTCGCGTCGGTGATCTTGCCGACGATCGGGTCGTGCAGAATCGGCTCGTCCCACGCGGCCTTGATGCCGGCGTCGCGCAGCACCTGATAGCAGCGCCCCGTGGGCAGCAACCCCCCAGGGGGTATGTATTTGGCGAGCAACGGGTGCTGCGACATCAGCGCGAGCACCATGTTCTTTTCGCCGCCCACGCCGCGGCCGTCGACGCCGAGGCTGGCGAGCTCAGCGAACGACATCGCCTTGTCACCCAACCCGCGAATCTTCTCAGACGGGCTGTAGATGATGATGTCGTGGGTCGTGCGGTTGGGGTGCACGGTCACTTCGTGACGACCCGCCGTGTCCCACTGCTGGGCGCCTTCGTTCCACTGCTTGTATTCGACGCGTCGGTTGGTGCCCGACTTGAGCCGCTCGTCGTCGCCCACTTTTGCCAGGCCCGATGCCAACGCTTCGTCGTACGGCATCAAGGTCAGCCCGTTGGAGTCGTCGTAGTAGACCTTCGAGGGCTTGCCGTCGGCCTTGCGCATGTTGCCAGCGAACTTCATCAGGGCGTCGAAATCGCCACCCGTGACGATCGCCATGCCAGCGCCTCGGCCATAGACGACTGCATGCGCCTGCCCATTGGGAAACACCGACCACACGCCGCCAGCGCGAACCATTTTCTTCTCGTCCATCTCCGGCACGATGGCGAGGTCGTTGGGGCCCGGGTTGAGCTCACGCAGCGCGTCCATCGTGGGCACGTAGACGAGGCGGTCGAACACCACCGGCCCGACCGGGTTGAGAGGAGAAACGCCCTCGGGGTTTCGAATGCGGGTCGCGCTGATCTCTTGCTTGAGGCCGACGCCTCGCGCACGTTGGCCCAGCGCGGTCGCGTAATGCAGCGGGCCCTCTTTGACGAAGTCATCAAAGAACGCGGGGTTGGGTATCAGCTTGCCGTTCGACACGTCGGCGATGCGCGGGTCCATGAAGCGCTTGATGTTGTCGACCGAGTCGACCACCGAAGCTTGAGCGACGCCCATCGCCTGGCGAAATGCGTCGGAGCGCATGGTCGGCGAGTCGATCACCTGGCTCAGCGCGGCGCTCGCGGCAGCGAACGAGGTGCCTGCTTGGGCGTTGGAACCGCCGATGACGCGCATCTGGTCGAGGCCAGACAACCGTGAGCTCTCGACCGCGGCGCGCATCGCCATCGCGTCGGCGCGGTTCTGTTCAACGCTCGAGACGCCCTCGGGCGCAGAGACCCGTTTGCCCAGCTCTCCGCCAATCAGCCGCTCGAGCTGGCCGTCGAGCTTCCAAAGGCCCAGGCGTGCCGAGCCGTCGGTGGTCTTGTCGAACTCGGTGCGAAGCGCACGTCGCGCACTCACCAGCGTGTCGAGCAGGCCAACCCCCGCATCGGGCTCCGACAAGGCCGCGATGGCCTTCGCCACCTCGGGTCGGGCGCCGCCGGCGTCGAAGAGCGATTCGGCCAGCGATTCGGCGTTCGGCATCGACTTGCAGACCGCGCGAAACAATTGGGCGCTCAGCGAGAGCTTCTCGGCGTACTCGCCTTTGACGCTCTCGACTCCGCCGCCGCGCAGGTTCTCGCGCTCGGCCGGGCTCAGGTTCGGGTCGTCGGCCGACTTCGAATCGAGCACGCCCTTGACCTTCGAAGCCAGAAACCCTTCGAGCTGCGCGGCCAACCCGAGGCTCGGGTTCTGCGCGCGGTGCGCCGAGAACGCTTCGAATTCAGGCAGGTTCTTGAGCGGAGAAAGCACAGCGGCCATCTCTGCTGGGGTCTTCATGTCTTTGGCGCGGTTCATTGCGTCGACGAACGAGACGAAGTGCTCGGGGTCTCCGCCGGCGAAGAGCGTGTTGCGAACGTACGAGTCAATCACCGCGGGCGTGTTGGCCGAAAAGTTGTGATGAATCGCGGCGTACGGAGCGGTCTCGTGGCCCTTGGGCGCCGAGTTGGGCCCATAGACGAGCTCCCAACTCATGCGGCGCAGCTTCGAGACGACGTGGCGCGCCTCGAGCACTGCGTTGCTCGACAGGCGGGGGTTGGCGAGGGTGACCGCTCGCATCAAAGCGTATTCGCGCTCGGTCTTGGGGTCTCCGAACGCGCTGGTGACCGACTTGGTGTTTTGGCGAAGCTCGGCGACCGCTTGAATGCCCTCGCCGCCCGCGAACAACCGCTTCTTCGGGCCCGAGATGTCTTCTGGAGCGCGAAACTGCAGCAGCAAATCAGCCAGCGAGCGCGCACGCTGCTCGGGGTCGGTGAGCTCTTTGAGCACGGCGGTCGACAGCGCCTGGGGGTCGGCTTCGACGAACTTTTTCGCACCGGTTTTGAGCGCAGTCGCGGCCTCGACGGCGGCCTTGTCGTTGGCGAGCTTCGACTTGGCGACGGCATCACCCAGCTCACGCCACAAGAAGGCGTCGGTGGCCTTCGCGAGTGGCTCGACCATCGCGGAGCCCGCGGGGTGTGCGGCGACTTGCTCTTGCGCGGTGGTCAGGGCCTTGAGCAGGTCACCCGCTGGGGTGCTGGTGGTCTTGAGCGCCTCGACGGCGGTCTTCACCGCGGGCCCGAAGGGGTGCAGCAGGGCCCCGCTCGTCTTGCCAAGCTGGGCCTGCAGCATCTGGGCGGTCTCGGTGCGCAGGGCGCTCCACTGGGCGTCGGGCATGCCGACGTTGGGCTGCTCAGCGCGCTCGAGCATGGCGTTGACGCGTCGGTCTTCGGCGAGCCACGCCGCGCCGGGAGCAGCCTCGTCGAGCGAGACCACCTTCTGCTTGTCGAGTTGATCGACCCACTTGCGACGGCGAATCAGCTCGGCATCGCCACGGCCGTAGACCTCGACGCCCGAGCCTCGCAGCTCTGCCCGCGCCACGACTTTGGTCAGCAGTGATTCGGCGATGGCCTCGGAAATGGCCTCGCTGTCGGCGGCTCCGGCCTTGGTGAAGACGCCGGTGGCCAGCTCTCCTTGGGGGCCGAACAGATCTCGCGACCCTGGGCGAGCCGCTGAGAGCCCTTCGGCCGCGCGGGCCAGCACGCCGGTCGTGGCAACTTCGACGACCTTCGGTTTGAGGAGTGCGGGGAGCTTCGTGGTTTTGAAAATCATGCCCTGGCCAATGCAAAGAGGTCTGAAAATGCTGCGGTGACGGCGACCAACGAAACTACGACTCTGTCTTCTTGACGTCGTCAGCCACGGGTACGGCCGGCGGCTTGGCGTACCCCTGGGGTTCGCTCTCGAGGTATTCGATGACAGGTATGCCTTTTTCTTTCGCGACCTGGGCCGGCACGACGACGTATCCGATGTTGCTGCGCCGGGTCAGCACGGCGTTGCCTCCGTCTTGGGTCTTTACCGCGCCGTCGGGGGTTACCTCGGCCACCGCGCCACCATGGCTGCTGAACTCGGCGAGCATTGGGCCGTAGCTGTCGGTGATGCCGGTCAGGTGCGGCAGCGCTTTGCTCCCGTCGACGTTCACGAACTGCTCGCCCATCAAGCGCGAGGTGATGTTCGCCATCTGACCCTTCGAGGCGTACTCCTCGAGCTCATAGAGCTCTTGGTTCGCGGGCAGCTCTTTGGCTTTCAAGTAGTGATTGAGCGCGCCCCACAACCGGTCGACCGTCGACGTGCCCGCGGGGAAAGTGGCGTGGTTCCATTTCACCAGGGTGCCGTCGGTCAGCGTGACTTCTCCCCTGGCAGCCAGCTCACCGACGATTCGTGACATCTCGCCTGCGTGGTTCGTTGTGTAGACGGAGTGGTTCGTGCGCGCGTAACACTTGCCGTACATCGCATTGCGAACTGAGCCCGCGAGCGAGAAGAGGTCAGCCGCCAACGGTGCCGAGGGGCTGCCGTCTCTGATGGTGCCCGCGGCCGCCAACGACTCGATGTGCTCGAAGGCCGTCTTGCCGCCCGCGAAGTCGAGCTGGTGGAGCGCGTTGAGGCGCTTCACGTCGCCTCCGATCGCGGCGACCTCGGCGTCGGCGATGACGACACCTTTGCTCCGCAGCGACTGGGCCATGAGCTCGGCGCTTGGGCGGCGGGCCGCGGAGGTGAGTACGTTGAACTTCAGACTGCTGAGGTGATTGATATTCATGGCTTTTTCTCGGTCGAATCGGCGGGCGGCACGGGGCTGACGGCACGTTTCGCGGCTGGCGGCGGGCTCGCGGCGTACCCTTCGGGGTGGTCTGCGTAATCAATCGGTGTCAGGCCCTGGGCCTTGGCTTCTTTGGCGGGCACGACGACGTAGCCCAGGTCGTAGCCGACCATTTCTTGCGGTACCACCGACCCTGGTTCGTGCGAGCGGGGGCCGTAGGTGCCGATATCGGCGAACGAGCCGCCGTGGCTGCTGCCGTATTCGGCCAGCATCGGGCCGAACTGATCGACGATACCGGTGAGCTTGGGCAGCGCCGTCGGGCCATTCACGTTGACGAAAGGCTCGCCCATTAAACGGCTGGTGATGTTGGCCATCTCACCCTTCGAGGCGTGCCAGGCGAGCTCTTCAAGCTCCGGGTTCTCGGGGAGCTCTTTTCTCTTGAGGAGGTGGTTGAGGGCGCCCCACAGCGTGTCGACGTGCGCGGTCTCGATGGGCATCGACTCCGGGTTCCACTTGACGGTGGTGCCGTCGACGGTCTTCACCTCACCCATCGCCAGCTCGCGAACGAGGCGGGCCATTTCTCCGGGGTGGTGCACCGTGTAGATCGAGTGATTCGTGCGGGCGTAGCACCGACCAAACTCGGGCACGCGGGCGGAGCCGAGCAGGGTGAACAGGTCGGCCGCGAGCACGCTCGAGGGGTCGCCATTCTTGATGGTCTTGGCGTCGGCCAACGCTTCGATGTGCTCGAAGGCGGTCTTCTCACCCTTGAAATCGAGCTGGTGCAGGGCGTTGAGGCGCTTGAGGTCACCCTGCATGCCCTCGAGCTCGTAGGGAGCGATCGAGACGCCCTTGCTCGCGAGCCGCTCGACCATCAGCTGGAGGCTGGGCCGCCGCGCCGCGGGCGTGAGCAGGTTGAACCGGGTGGGGCTCAAGTGAAGAACGTTCATGGCTTCTTCACCTCGGGCGTGCCGACCGTCGCGTACCCTTTGTCGTCATCGGCCGGGTACTCGCGGGGCGTGAGGCCACGCTTCGCCACTTCTTCGGCCGGCACGACGACGTAGCCGAGGCGGCCGTCTTCCATGTCACGCAGGGCCAGCGCGCCCTCTTCTTGCGAGCGCACGGTGCCATTCGAGACCTCGGCGACCGAGCCGCCGTGGGTGCCGAACTCGGCGGCCATCGGGCCAAAGGAGTCGACGATGTCGTTGAGGTGCGGCATCGCGCTGGCCCCGTCGACATTGACGAACTGTTGGCCCATCAACCGAGTGGTGACATTGGCCATCTGGCCGCGAAACGCCGATTGGGTGGTGCCGAAGATCTCGGGGGTGGCGGGCAGGTCTTTGAGCGTGAGCAGGTGGTTGAGCCCACCCCACAACCGGTCGACCGGCCCCTCGACGCCAGGGCCCATCGGGTTGTCGCGCACGAGGGGGAAGTTCTTCGGGTTCCACTTCGCGACGGTGCCGTCGGCGAGGGTCACCGCGCCCGTGACAGCGAGGTCTGACACGATGCGAGCCATTTCGCCGGCGTGGTGAACCGAATAAATGGTGTGCGAGGTGCGCGCGTAGCACTTGCCGAACGTGGCGGTGCGGGCCGAGCCAGCGAGCGAGAAGAGATCGGCCGCGAGCGGCGCGGGTGATGAGCCATCGGCGAGCTTCGGCGCCGAGGCGAGGGTCTCGAGGTGCTCGAAGGTGGTCTTGTTGCCCGCGAAATCGAGCTGGTGCAGCGCGTTCATTCGCCGCACGTCACCGGCGATGGCCGCGACCTCGGCATCGTCGACGATCACCCCTTTGGCCCGCAGCGTCTGCGCCATCAGCTCGGCGCTCGGCCGTCGCGCGGGCGAGGTCAGCGCGTTGAAGCGCAGGCTGCTGAGGTGGTTGATGTTCACTTAGGGCTTCTCCCCGGTCTTGGGAGGCACGATGGTCGCGTAGCCCTTGTCGTCATCAGCGGGGTACTCGATGGTCTTGAGCCCGGCCTTGGCGCCTTCTTCTTTGGGCACCACGGTGTACCCAAGCACGCGCCACTCTTGGTAATTCGACACGGTCTCGCCGCCCTCGAGCGACTCGACCATGCCCGCCGTGACCGAGGCCACCGAGCCGGCGTGCGCATTGTACTCGGCGAACATCGGGCCGTAGCCGTCGATGATACCGGTCAGGTGTTTCATCGCGGCCGAGCCCTCGACGTTGATGAACTGCTCGCCCATCAGCCGCGAGGTGATGTTCGCCATTTGGCCACGATAAGCGCTGTCTGACGAGCCACTGAGGGTGGCGTTGGGGGCCAGCTCTTTGGCGGTCAGCAGGTGATTCAGCGAGCTCCACAAGCGATCGGCGTGGTGCATCGTCTGCTCGCCGTTCTCTTCGCGGGGAAAAGGGTAGCTCGCGGGGTCCCACTTCACGGTGGTGCCGTCGGCGAGGGTGACGCTGCCTTTGACCGCGAGGTCGTGCAGAATTCGCATCATCTCGCCGCTGTGGTGCACGGTGTAGACGGTATGGCTGGTGCGCGCGTAGCACTTGCCGAAGGTCGCACTGCGCGCTGAGCCGGCGAGGCTGAACAAGTCTTTCGCCAAGACCGCCGAGGGCGACCCATCGACCAAGGTCTTCGCCGCGGCAATGGCTTCGATGTGCTCGAAGGCCGTCTTACCGCCCTCGAAGTCGAGCTGGTGCAGCGCATTGAGTCGCTTGACGTCGCCGCCAATCGCCGAGAGCTCGGCGGCCTCAATCACCGTGCCGTGTGCGTGAAGAGACCTCCCCATGACCTCGCCGCTCGGTCGTCGAGCCGGCGGGGTGAGCGCGTTGTACATCTGGCTGCTCAGGAGGTTCAGTTTCATGCGCGCTTAGAGCTCGGGTCGGCCGGTGGCGGCCTTGCCAACGCCCAGCTTGGGAAACGAGTGACCGAAGAAGTACGACATCTGCGAGTTCTCGTCGTCGAACTGCTTCTGCGTGAGCCACCTCGCGCGGCCCTTGAACGTATCGGGCACGAGAATGTCGCGAGTGCCATCGGCGCTCGGGCGCACGCACATCGCAGTCAAGCAGTGTGAGTAGTTCTCGGGGAGATCTTCAGGGTCGCCCTTGCGCAGCAGTACCGGCTGGCCCGCCTCGATGACTTGCGCCAAGCGCGCGCCGTGCGAAGGGTCGCCCTCGAGGCGATAGAGGTATTTCACCCGATTGTAATCGAGCTGCGTTTTCGGTTTGAGAAAGATGTTGGCGATGTGGTCGGGTGCGACGCCTTTGGGCCGCTGCAAGTTCGATTGGCCGAGCTCGAGCAACTGCCGGCCGTCGAGCTCGCCTGCGCCGCTGGCCTTGAGACGCTCGAGCACCGACTGCGCCTTCGGGAAGTTCTCAGCGAAGTTGGCGAGAATTTTCTGAAAGCGACGATAATCGGCGGGGGTTTCAATGGCTCCGCGCTTGAGACCGAGCTCGTCAAGTCGTTCACGGGGCGCCAGCAAGTCGGTGATCGCAAAGCGATCTTCACGGGTCAGCCCAGCCTTCTCGTTGCCCGCGTCGAGCGCCTGCCGCACTTCGCGGTCGATGTTGCCAAACGACGCGGGAATGTCCCAGTGTTCGCCGCGCTCGCCGGTGACGTCGCTGGTGAGAATGGCCCGCTCGAGCCTGGCCGGCAGCCCATTGATGCGCTTCTCGTTGATCGGGCCGTCGGCCTTGAGCACCCACGCGATGAAAGGGTCGGCGGCGGCCATGCTGCCCAGCGACGAAGAGGCGACGCACGCGTTGTGGTGCTGCTGCTGCAGACTGATGAGCTCGCCATGCTCGTTCGTGCCCAAGATGGTGGTTCGCTCGAGCAACAGCGAGGTGGGGGTACCGCGAATGATGCCCGCGTAGTTCTCGACCTCGTTGAGCGCCGCGGCAGCCTCTGGGCCCTTCGCGAGCAGTTGATTGCGACGTGGCCCAAGGCTCTTCAGAATCAACGCGCGCTCGATGTCGTTCTCAGAACCGTCGAGCATCGCTTGCACGCGCGCTTTGGGCGTGACCGGCATGCGGCTGAGGGTGTCGCCGGCAATGATGGCTTGAATCGGGCGCACCAGCGGCTCATTGGCGGGGCCGAACTTGTAGGCGACACCGCCAGCCAGAAGCGCCTTCTGTTTGTCGGTCAGCGGCATGGCCTCGAGCCGCGCCGAGACCGCCTTGAGCATCGGGTCTTTCGCGACGGCAGCCGCGCTCAGCTTGGGAAACCCAGCGGTCGATGGCCGCACCTGCGCCTTCCGAGCGGCTTGCAATTCGACATCGTCGGCTTCGCGATACGAGGCAAAAGCCGCCGACAACACCTCGTCGAAGTGGGTGGTGGGCCCACCGGCGACCGTCTTCAGCAACTTGGTCGATGGCTCGAATGCCTGCACCGAGAGCGAGTCTGGCAACACCCCTTTGAAGACGGGCAGGCCATTCTTCACGACGTTCACTTTGACTTCGCCCGCGCCGGGAACGCCCTTCAAGAGTTTCAGCATCATGGAGAAGTCACCTGGGCTGCCAAGGAGGAGGTAATTTCCTACGATCGCCTAGCTGAAAGCGCAAGCCCCTGTAAATACTGTCATATTTCTCACTGACTGAGAAATCGGCAGCCGGGAATGCGTGCGAAATCAGGCCTCTGCGAGGGCCCTTGGTGGGGCGACTGCCGCTAGTTGTGCTTTTCGCCGCGCCGGCGTTGGTCGGTCAGCTGCTTTTTGTCGCGCTGGCGCTCGAGAAAGCCGCGCTTGCGAACCGGCTCGACGACCCGCGGGCTGACCACCGCCACTGGGGCGGAAGCGGGCTTGCGGGGCGCGCCAGTGCGGCCAGGCGCGTCTCGGCGGGGAGCGGCTCGGGGCGTCGAAGCGGCCTCATCGCCCTCATCGTCATCGTCTTCGTCATCGAGCGAATCGCCCTCATCGTCGAGCTGCTTGGGCTTTGGCGCGTCGACCGGGCGGGTGTAGCGAACGCCCTCGAAGTCGCTCTCTTTCTTGAACGAGAAATGAAAGAGCCGTTTGACCACCAGGGTCGCATAGCTGCCCGGCGGGAGCGTGAAGGCGATGTTCACCTTGAACGAGCCCTCGTTGAGATCATCGAAGCGGGGCTTGCCGACGACGAGCTTCGCGGGCGTGACCAGCACCGGGCGCTCTTCGTGCTTGAAGAACAACAGCTTGGGCGACTCGGCGATGCGCAGCGACTCGAGTGGCATCTTCTCTCGCCCGAGCACCCACTTCACCGCCTCTTCGACCTTGGGGTCGGTGAACGTCGAGTTCGGAGCGAGGAGCGGAAAGGTCAAGTGACGCAGGTACCCGAGCAGTTCTTGAGGCGCGTCTTTGTGATGGAGCAACGTGCCAGCTTGGTACGGCATGGGGAAGATGTGCTCGCGCGGCAAGAGCAGCTGCAGCAAGCGGCGAACGCCCTCGTTCCACAAAAACGACTGGTAGGTGAAGAGCAGCATCGCCCGATACGCCGAGTCGATTTGGAGAAACGCGTTCACGAAGTCGTGCGGCTCGTTCTTGAGCGAGTTGAGAATGCGAACGTACTTGCGGTTCGACGGGTACGGGCACTTCGCCGTCCAGTTGCCCCAGTGCTCGGCCCAGAACTGTTTCACCTTGGCGTCTTCGGTCTGGTCGAGCGGAGAAGGGCGGGCGAGGTGGTTCTTGAGCGCGGCCTCGAAGTCACCGCGAATGAGGTCTTTGGCGATGAAGCCCTGGCCGTGCTTGAGCGAGCCGAAGCGCTGAGAGTCGAAGTAGTTGACGACTCCGAGGCGGGCGACCTCGGCGGCGGCCATGTTCACCTGCGAGAGCTCGTCTTCGCGCACCTGTCGAACGGTGACGGCGAAGCGGTTCGAGGTGGTGTTGGCGGAGCTGAGTGGCTTGTCGGTGCGGCCCAAGAACTTGAGGCGCAACAGCTCGTCTTGCATGTCGACGTCGAAGCCTTCGACCGCGATGATCTGCTCGGTGCGCCCCTGTTTGTCTTTGAGGCCGCAGTACGAGATCGCGCCGGGGCGCAGGCCGAACTTGGTGGTGATCTTCGCGATGGCGTCGAAGGTCGAGAGCTTCTGCTTGTCCATCAAGTAGACGCGGAATTTGCCCGTGGGCACCTCGTCGAAGCGAAATGATTCTTTGACCGAAAAGTCTTCGGGCCTTTGCTTGAGCCGCATTTCAAACCCCTTACGCGATTCGCGGTCAGGCCACCACGGCGAGGCTGAACTTGGGCAGGGCTTCGAACTGGTAGGTGCCGGGTTTGGCCTTCAAGGTCGCGCGCAGCTGCCGGGCGGCGGGCTGCGAGAGCTTGATCACCAGCCCCTCGGCCGATCGCTCAACCGATGGAAAATCGGAGGGAATGAGCTCCACCGCGGTCTGTGCGGCCTTCACGGTGAACGGGCGCAGGTGACCGATTCGGCCCTTGAGCAGGGCGATGATGGTCTCGACCGCCTCGGCCGACACAGACCACGACAGGCCTGTAGCAGGGCTGCCCGAGACCTCGCTGACCTGGGCGAGCATCACCCCAAGCGAGCTGCCCTCGGCCTCGACCCGCTGCTCGATGACGACGCGGGTGCGGGGGCTGGTGAGGGTCGAGGGGCGCTCCAAATCGGTGACGAGCGATGGGTCGACGCGGCTGAGCACCTCGAGCATGGCGCGGGGGCTCCATTCGCGAACCAGGCGCTCTTCATCGCGGGTCAGCCCCACGGCGACCAAGATCATCGGAGTCGAGAAGAGCGGGTCAACGCCGAGGGCGACGGCCTGCATGTCGGTGTCGATCTCGGGTGCGCCGGCGGCGAATTTCTGGGGCAGTCGAACGACCTGACCGTCGGCGAGCGCCTCGGTGCCAGCGCGCTCGATCAGCGACGCGAGCATCGCCCAGAGCCAGGCCGGAGGCGTCAGCTCTTCTTTGGGCCGCAGCACCCGAAACGTGAGCTCGGCGCCATGAACGAGCAGCCCGGAGGTGATGAATTGCCAGTGCGGCTTGGCGCCGGCCACGGCGATGAAGCGCACCGCGACGCCCGCGAGCGTCATGGTTTGAACCCGCAGCGAGCCCCAGACCCGGGCCACGGTCGCCTCGAGGCGGGCTCGGTCGGCGGCGAGGCGCTCTGCCGCCGAGGGCATGGCAGGCGCGGGCTTCGCGGCCTTTTTCGAAGAAATGCGAGGTGTTGGGCGTTTTGCCGACTTCACAGCGGCAACCTTCTTCGTCGCGCGGGCCATGGCGGGGCTTGTACGACGACTCCTGTCGGCTCGCTCGCTTTACTCGCGCTTCGCGAACATCTGTCGCCGCTGCAGGAGCCGGTGATGGTTCTGATCGGATTCTGTGAGTGCGTAGTCCTTCGTGGGTTGGCCCGATTCGTCCCAGTGCTTCTCCCAGAGCGTGATGCCGAACTCGTATTCGCCGTCTTCGGCCAATTGCCCGTTCGGGTGCCATTCACGCGCGCGGCCGTGAAGAACCCCTCGAAAGAAGTTCGACTCGACCATCAGCCGGCCGACTCCGTACCACTCCCGGGTCGCTCCACACCGGCGGCCGTTGCGATAGTCCATCTCGGCCTTGAGACGCCCGTCCTTCGCCAGCGTGTAGGCCAGGCCGGTGAATGGCGTGCCGTCGAGGGAGTGGAGGTCGTCGTCCTCGTGATGGTCGAGGGTCTTCGCGAGCACTCGGGTCATGGCAATTCAGGGTGGCCGCTGGAGCAGCAGGCACTGGCACCGGCGCCGATTCTGCGGTTTTTCGAAGAAATGCGAGGTGTTGCGGGTTTTTCCGACTTCACAGGGGCAACCTTCTTCGTCGGGCGGGCCACGGCGGGGCTTGTACGACGACTCCTGTCGGCTCGCTCGCTTTACTGTGATGCAGGTTTGCCCATGACGCTCCCGTGCGCCTAACGTCGCCGAGATGCGTGAGCGTGGAGCGTCGCCATCGCGCGTGTCGAGCGCCGGGCAGTGGCGGTTGGCGGGGGCGATCATCACGATGGTCACCTTCACGACGTGCGCTGGCGCGGTTCTGACTTCTGACGCCGACGCTGGCCACCGAGACGAGGGCAGCCCAGACGCAAGCTCCGCGGTCAGAGGCACATCAGATGGAGGTGCCGTGGACGGTGGGATCGTTGAGGGCGCCAAAGCGGACGGAGGCCCGCCCGACGGAGGTGCCCAGGACGGAGGGCCCGTGAGCGGAGCCACATCAGACGCAGGCACTTCAGACGCAGGCATGCCGAACGGCGAGACGCCCGACGCGGGCACCGCGGGAGGCACTCCAGCGACTTGCTACAACCGCAACGTCACCGCCGTGAACTGGGACGCAGCAGCGCGCGGTGACGGGCGGTACTTCGCTTCGAGTGCGCCAGGCCGGCTTGGCTTCGCCGCTCTCAACAAGAGCATGGAGATCATCGCGTTCACCACCGACAACGCGACCTACCGCATGCAAAATGCCATGGCGAATACGACGGGTGCCGCCCAAGTGGTGTCGTTCATCTCTGACACTCCCTGCGATGTCACCTTTGCCTTCAATCATGCGCTGACTGCGAGTGCCGAAGGCTCTGCTGCTGTCTTTCGATTCATCGTCGCGAGCGAGGCCAAGGAGGCGGCGATGCGAAACGACTCGGCCCTCTCGCCTGACGTCGCGGCGCTGCTCGCGGCGAACCGGGTGCTCAGGCCGCAGACGACGTATTTCTGGCACTCGGTCAATTCACGGCTCTCGCCCTTCAGCCCCTTTACGAATGCCGACCTGGCCAATGACCCCGACACCTGCCCCCCGGGCGGCACGTTCCCGGGGCAAGACTGCTATTACAAAACGTTCGAGGGGCGAGTTGACTTTCGTCTCTACGACGACACCGGCGAGCCGTTTCCGTACAAGCTGATCCCCGGGTATTCGCCGTGACGGCGCTGCCCGGGTGAAGTTGGTTTCTGTCGGGTTTCTCGAAGAAATGCGAGGTGTTGTACCCCGTGAAGGCATCGCCCTCGCTCGGGCCCTGAAAGGGGGTGCGGGCAGGCGGCTCACCCCAGCGCCCGCGCTTTCCTATGGGAACCCGGGGGTTTCCTGATAGCTTTTCCACCGTTTTGGGCAACCAACCGATTCCCCTTACCGATGTCGCGAATACCGGGCACGGACCAAAGCTGGGCCAGGTCTACGCCCCTGGGCAGTTGAAGGGGCCGCGTCTGGCGGGCCGCTTCGCTGACGGCAAGGTGGGCGAGTTCCCGCTTGGTGAGAAGACGACGCTGGGCCGGCACCCAAACAATTCGCTGCGCCTGGTCGACCGCGAAGTGTCGAAAGAGCACTGCCTGGTCGAGAAGGTCGGCGCGACGTACCTGCTGCGAGACCTCAACTCGTCGAACGGTACCTTCGTCAACGGTCGCAAGGTGCGCGAGCTGCGGCTGCGTGAAGGTGACGAGATCGCGCTGGGCAACAGCCGATTGATTTTTCATCTGGGCGGCGACACCAGCGCGCAGGCGACTCCGGTGACGAGCGCGGGCGTGACGGTCGTGGCCTCGGCGCAGTCGATGCCGGCGTTTCTGGCCACGGTAGCGCAGCAAGAGTCAGCGGAGTTTCGGCCGGCCGAGAAGCTGACCGACCTCGACACGCTTCGCCAAGACTACGAGAAGCTGCGCATCGCCAATGAGTTTCACCGCTTCGTCGGCATGGAGCGCGACCTCAAGAGCCTGCTCGACAAGATTCTGAAGGTCAGCTTTCAGCTGCTCAAGGCCGACAACGCGGTCATCTTTCTCTCTGACGACGATGGCACGCTGATACCGCAGGCGGTGCATCGCCGAAAAGACGAGCAGGTCGAGGTCGTCGTCTCAGACACGGTGCTCAAGCGGGTGGTCGAGACGCGCAGCGCGGTGCTCACCGCCGACGCGATTCTCGATTCGCGGTTCTCGTCGTCTGAGTCGATCGTCGCGCAGGGCATTCGCTCGGCGATGGCGGTGCCGCTGTTGTCGAAGGGCGTCTTGAAGGGCGTGCTGTTCTGCGACACCCGTGAGCGCACCAATGCGTTCAGCGAAAAAGACTTGAAGGTGCTCTCGGGCATCGCCTCGCAGGCGGCGATTGCGCTCGAGAACGCCGATCTGGGCCAGAAGATCGAGCGCGAGGCGATTACCCGCGCCGAGCTGTCGCGGTTTCTGGCGCCGGCCGTCGCCGAGGCGGTGGTCTCGGGCAAGGTCGAGCTCTTGCGAGTCGGTCGCCTGGCCGAAGTGAGCGTGATCTTCGCCGACATTCGCGGCTTCACCTCGATGGCCGAGGCCGACAGCCCGCAAGAAACCGTCGCGATGCTCAACGAGTTCTTCACCGCGATGTCGCAGGTGATCTTCAAGTACGAGGGCAACCTCGACAAGTTCATCGGCGACTGCGTGATGGCGACGTGGGGGCCTCCGATTACCCACCCCGATGACGCGGCCCGTGCGCTGAGCTGCGCGCTCGAAATGCTGACCGAGATCAACGACATGAACCGTCGCCGCGCCGAGGCGGGCAAGAAACCGATCGAGGTTGGCATCGGCGTGAACACGGGCCCGGCGGTCGTCGGCTACATCGGCTCGACCGAGC
>JANLPS010000343.1:0-14856 GCA_031367385.1 Archangium sp.
ACCCGGTGAAGAAGTTCGCGACCGAGGCGCAGAAGAAGGTTTTTCTGCACCCGTACGCCCGCGGCGAGAAGCTTGGGTGTTTCGGGCTGACCGAGCCGCAGGCCGGCTCAGACGCGGCTGCGCAGAACACCATCGCCGTGAAAAAGGGCGACCGCTACCTCATCAACGGCTCGAAGAATTGGATCACCGTGGGCCCCAAGGCCGACGCGATGGTGCTCTTCACGATGACCGACAAGGCCGCTGGCCACAAAGGCATCACCGCGTTTCTGGTGCCGACCGAGACCAAGGGCTTTCGGCGCATGCCCCCCGATCGCAAGATGGGCATCTCGGCCGCGTGGAGCTGCACGATGTACTTCGAAGACATGGAGGTGCCCGCGGAGAACATGCTCGGCAAAGAAGGTGACGGCTTCAAGGTCGCCATGTCGACCCTCGATGGAGGCCGCATCGGCATCGCGGCGCAGGCGTTGGGCATTGCGCGCGCGGCGTACGAAGAGGCCGTCGCCTATTCGGGTGACCGCACGTCATTCGGGAAAAAGATTCGCGAGCACCAGGCCATTCAGTTCATGATCGCCGACATGGCCACCGAGCTCGACGCCGCTCGCATGCTGATCTGGCGCGCGGCGATGATGAAAGACCAAGGCGTTCGCCACTCGACCGAGTCAGCGATGGCGAAGCTCTATGCCTCTGAGATGTCGCGCCGGGTGACCAACACCTCGCTGCAGATCTTCGGCGGCATGGGCTACTCCAAGGAGATGGACGCAGAGCGCCACGTGCGCGACGCCCGCATCACTGAAATCTACGAAGGCACGAGCGAAATTCAGCGCATCGTCATCTCCACGAACCTCTTGAAAGACTAACGACCATGCTCCTTGCCCTCTTGCTGACCCTCTCGCTGGCCGCTGACAAGCCGGCCAAGGCTCCCGCGAAGAAACCCAACACCATGAGCTCGGTGATTCGCGACGTGAGCAGCACCGCGTCGATCGCCACCAGCGACGCCGGAGCCGAGCACATCGTCAACGGCATCGACGTCTCGAAGCTGCCGTTCACGCCTGACTCGATCAAGCAGGTCGTGCTCTCGTACCAACCGCAGGTGCAGGGCTGTCACGAAGAGGCGATGGCCGCCGCGAAGCCGATCACCGGCGTCGTCAAGGTCGCCTTCATCATCACCGCCGATGGCATGGTCAAGAGCGCCAAGGTCGACAAGAAGGCCTCGGGCATCAAAGACCCGCACCTGCACGACTGCCTCGTCGCCGTCGTCTCGTCGATGCACTTCCCGATGCCGCCTGACGGCAAAGATCACCCGATCGAGTTTCCCTTCAATTTGAAGCCGGTCGAGTAACCGCCATGGAGCTCGAGCTCAGCGACACCCAGCGCCTGATTCGTGACACCTCTCGCACCTTTGCGCGCGAAGTCGTCGCACCTCGGGCCCGCCACACCGATCGCGAAGAGGTCTTTCCTGAAGACGTGTACCGGCAGATGGGCGAGCTCGGGTTGCTCGGCATCCATGTGCCCGCCGCGTACGGTGGCGCTGAGGCTGGCCCGGTCAGCTACGCACTGGCGATGATGGAGGTCTCCGCTGCCTGCTGCTCGACCTCGGTCGGCATGGCCGTCACCAACATGTGCGCCGAGCTGATCACCGCGTTCGGCACCGAGGCGCAGAAGCAGAAGTTCGTCACCCGGCTCACCAGTGGCGCTGCGGTCGCTGGCGCTTTTGCGTTGTCTGAAGCGCAGGCCGGCTCTGACCCCGGCGCGATGGCGACCACCGCGGTGCTCAGGGGTGACCGCTGGGTGCTCAACGGCAGCAAACAGTGGATCACCTCGGGCGCCTACGCGGGCGTCATGGTGGTCTGGGCGCGCACCTCAGGGCCGGGCAACAAAGGGTTGTCGTGCTTCATCGTCGAGAAGGGCACTCCTGGGCTCACCGCGGGCCGGCCTGAAGACAAGATGGGCCTTCGCGGCTCGAACACCGTGCCGCTGACCTTCGAGAACTGCGAAATTCCCCCTGAGAACCTGCTGGGCAAGCTGGGCGACGGCTTCAAGTTGGCGATGATCGCCCTCGACGGAGGCCGCATCGGCATCGCGTCACAGGCCTGTGGGCTCGGTCGGGCGGCGATCGAGGCGTCGGTGCGGTACGCGAAAGAACGGCAGGCCTTCGGCAAGCCCATCGGTGCATTTCAGGGCATCGCGTTCATGCTGGCCGACATGGCGACTCAGCAGCAGGCCGCCGAGCTGATGACCCTGCGCGCGGCACAGCTCAAAGAGAACCAGCAGCCGTTCAGCCGCGAGGCCTCGATGGCGAAGCTGTTCGCGAGCGAGATGTCGAACCGGGTGTGCGACCACGCCGTACAGATTCACGGCGGGGCAGGGTACGTCGACGATTTTCCGGTCGAGCGGTACCTGCGCGATGCCCGCGTTCAGACGATCTACGAAGGCACCAGCGAAGTGCAACGCATCGTCATCGCCCGCGAATCGTTCAAAGCCCTCTCGCTCTAAGTCGAACGGCCCCTCTCATGGTGAGCCCGTCGAACCACGAACACGGCCCACCTCTCATGGTGAGCCCATCGAACCACGAACACGGCCCAGCTCTCATGGTGAGCCCGTCGAACCACGACCCCATCACTTCTTCTTCGCCCCCTGCAGCGGAAAATTGCCGTCGAGCGTGCCCTGCGCAGCCAGCTTGATGGGCCCGCTCTTCGACTTGTCGACGATCGTGAGCAGCACCTCTTTCGCCCAGTCGTTCTTCACGTCGTCGAGCAGCTCGAGCACCTGCGTGCGGGCCTCCAAGGCGAGCCCGGTCTCGTCGAGCACCAGGTCGCGCACCAGCCCGGCGAACTCATTGGTGTTCTTCAAGGTCGGGTTGTCATCGAGTTGGTAGCAAAGCTCCTGAGACAGCTCGTTGTCTGAGCCCTTGAGCACGTCTCGAAGCAGCGCGACGACCTCTCCGTTCGTCACCCTGCCCAGCGCCTGGGCGACGCGCCGGTAGTACGGGTACCCGCGGCCCTTCTGCGTGATCAACGCCGTTCGCAGCGTCGCGATCGCCGCCGAGTTGCTCATCAACGCTACTCCAATCGCGATGCCCGGCAGATAATTGATGTCGATCTCCGTCTGGCTGAGCTGGTCGATCAAATACTGGTGCCCTTCGCTCGAGTCGGTTCGCCCCAGCAGCGACATCGCCTTGTTGCGAACGAGAATCGTACCGACGGCGTCATCGGTCAGGCCGGTCGGCTTCTTGGCCAGCGAGAAGATCGTCTCTGACAGCTCGTGCGGCAGCTTCTTGAACCGCGTCGTGAGCAGCCGCTCCATCACCGCCTCGCGCACGTACGATGACGGGTCTTTGTTGAGCACATCGAGAATCGCCCCCATCGCCGAGGTCGTGGGAGCGGTCTCCAACTTCATGTCCGAATTCCCCAACTCGCCCATCAGGTTGTACGTCGCGAGCAAGCGCCAGGTCGGGTCGGGGTCGTACCGTGCCGCGAGCGCCCACTGCTCCTCCGACACCGATGACGAGTTCACCCGGCTCAAGGCGCCGAAGTCTTTGTTCCAGTTGATCCACTCCGGAGCCGCCATCACGTCGAACGACACCGTCACCTCGGGCTTGTCGACGGTGATGACCTGCTCCTTGGTGAAGGCGGGCTCGCTGGTGCGGTGCACCACGATCGGCAACTTGAAGACGAAGGGGCCCTTCTCGTCGGTACGGTTCGGGCGCTGCCGAATCGTCACCGTCAAGCGGTTGCCGCTCAAGCTCGTCTCGGGGAAGAGCACGGGGTACCCCTTCTTCAGCAGCCACGCGTCTTTGAAGGCCTTCGTTTCTTTTTCGTTCTTCGTGACCACCGCGACGATCTTGAAGAAGTCGGCGCTGGTCGCACTGCCGTAAGCGAACTTCTCGAGGTACGACTTCACGATCGACTTGAAGGCATCTTTGCCGACCCACAGCTCGAGCATGTGCAGCACCGCGGCGCCCTTCACGTAGCTCGTGTCGTCGAACAGCTCCTCTGCCGAGAGCGGCTTGGCCGGCGTCAACGCGTGCGAGTGCGGCCCATTCTCTTCGCGAAAATACCCGTCGATGATTGACGCCACCCGGTCGATCTCGGCTGCGTCGTTGTCGTCGTAGTCATCATGCGCGGCGGCACCGAGCCAGGTCGCGAAGCCCTCGTTGAGCCAGGTGTCGTCCCACCAGGCGCAGGTGATGTCATTGCCGAACCACTGGTGCGCCATTTCGTGCGCCATCAAATTGACCACGACCGAGCGGCCCGGCTGATCATTCTTGTGCTCGACCACCACCTTCGACTCGCGCTCGAAGATGAGCGAGGTGTTCTCCATGCCGCTGGTGGCTTTGTGCGCTATCGCCACGATGTCGAGCTTGGCCCAGGGGTAGCGCGTGCCAGTCGCTCCCACCATGAAGTTGAAGAGCGGCTTGAGCGCATTCACCGCGGCGAAGGCCCGATCTTTCGAGCCCGGCCGAACCCAGATCGTCGCGGGGATGTCGGGCGACGCTTCAACCGCCTCGAATTGCCCAACCGCCAACGCCGTCAAGTACACCGAGTGCGGCTTGTCTTGCACCCAGGTCACGCGGCGCAGGTTTCGCCCGTTTTCGCTGAACTTTTCGTCTTTGGTCTTTCGGCCGTTCGACAACACCATGTACTTCTCGTCGACCACGCCCTGAATCTCGAACGTCGCCTTGTCGGCTGGCTGATCATTGCAGGGAAAAAACCGCTGCGCGTACATCGGCTCGAACTGGGTGAAGAACGAAGGCGGCGACTTGCCGTCATCGCTTGGCACCATGAATAGGCCCTCTTCGCTGCTGGTCGCCTTGCCCGAATACGCCATCTCGACCGTGATCTCTTTGCCCGCCGGCACCGCCTTGGGCAGCTTGATGATCAACACACCCGTCTTCGCGATCGGGTCGTACCTCGGGCTTGGGGTCGCCGCCGCTCCGTCGACCAACGCCAACTCGACCGCGAGGTTGTAGGCGTCGAGCTCGATCTCGGTGACCGTCTTGAGTGCCTTCAACTTCGCCGTCATGCGGTTTTTGAAGGTGCCGTCTTCGTCGAGGTGCACCTCGAGCTTGTAGCTGATCGCGTCATACGGCCTGACCTTGGGAGCGAAGGGTGGAGCGGCGGTCAGCGTCGTCAGCATCACCAGGGCGGTCATCATGGGGCGCGCACCGTATGCGAAACGACCGTCCCTCGCACCGGGCTTTCGCTGTAAGGTCGGCCCGCGTATGGCACTGGGCACCCAGCTTCGAGACCTGGTCGACAGCTTCAGCGAGCTCACCGCTCAGCACATTCGGTTGGCGCGCGTCGAGCTCGCCTCTGACGCCAAGTTCATCGGAGTGCGCGTCGGGGTCATCGCTGTTTTGGCCCCGATGATTCTCGTCGGGTACGGCTTTCTCTGTGTCGCCCTCGCGTATGCCCTTCAGCGCGTCATCGCCATCGACCTGTCATTCTTTCTGGTGGGCCTCATCAACCTCCTCATCGGCGCGGTGGGCATCGGGTACGCGGTCAAGCAGCTGCAGTCACGCCCCGTGCTCGACGAGACCATTCGAGAGCTCGATGCCACGCAGGCCCTGGTGCGGCGGGAGCCCGAGCGATGAGCGACGTGCTCGCCAAGTACCAGCCAGTCACGGCGCTCACCACCGCGCAGGCCAGGGCCGAGCTCAACGCCACCCGTGAGCGCGCCCGTGCCCAGCTCGCCGCCCTCGAGACCGAGCTCGTCGCCATGGTCAGTTGGCGCGAGATCGTTCGCCGCCACCCCGTCGCGACCCTCGTTGGCGCATTCGCCTTCGGGCTCGCTGTCTCTCAACTCTGGCGTCGCCGCTGAAACCGTTGCAAGGAGGCATCATGAGCACCACCCACACCTCGCAGAATGGCACCTCGACCGACGAAGGCCCGCTGGGCGACGTCGCCGAACGCTTGGCCCCGAAGATCGAAGAAGCGCAGGAGCAGCTGATGGCGCTCAATGAGCGCGTCAAGGGCTTCATCAAAGCGAACCCCGGCACGACCTTGCTCGGCGCGGTGGCCTTGGGCTTCGTGATCGGCCGATTGGCGTCGCGCCGATGACGACCTCCAAGCGAGCCCACCCCAAGCCACGCGCGCATCGCGAAGAGTCGATGGGTGAGACCGTCGCCGGAGCCGCCAAGAACGCCGGCGAGGCCGTCAACGGCGCCGCCGAGGCCGTGGGGCTGGCTGACCGCGTCGCCGCGAACCCGTATGGCATGGTCGCCGCGGCCATCGGTGTCGGCTACGTCGCCGGCGGTGGCCTCTTCACCCCCACCACCGGCCGGTTGATTGAGCTGACGCTCAAGCTTGCCTCGGTGCCCTTCGTTCGCGGCCGGCTGCTCGACATGGCCGAGAACGCAATCGAAGGCATTCTTCAACAAACCAGAAAGCTGGATCCGAAATGAAAGAGATCGCCATTCTCAAAGAGCTCAAGAAGCGGTTGGGCGACGTCGAGCGCGATGATCTGCTCGAGATGATCGGCCTCGAAGAGCGTCGCACCAGCGGTGACAAGTTGCTGCCTGGTTTGGCCATGTTCGGCGCGGGCATGTTGATCGGCGTCGGCCTGGGGCTGATGCTCGCTCCCAAGCCAGGAGCCGCGCTGCGCGAAGACTTGAAAGCGCATCTGGGCCAAGGCGATGCCGAGAGCCCCGAAGTCGTTTGAACCGGCACGACACGCCGGTCGATGAGGTGCCGGTGGGTGATGCGAGCCAGCTCGCGTTGGCCCGCGTGCGACGGCTCGAGACCATCGATTCGGCCTACGCCGCGTGGGCGCAGCTGCTGAGCGAGCGCCGTGCCCGGGTGGCGTATTTCGAGGCTGAATACCGGCGCATCGATGAGCAGGGCAGCCTGATTTTGGGCGCCGTGCGCACCGCCAATTCCGTCGCGAAGGGCCTCGAAGGGCCCGAGTCGGGGCTCGAGCTGTTCCTCACCGATTCACGCGCCAAGCTCGAGGCTCTGCGCAGTGGCCTCGCGGCGACCGAAGCTGCCGAGCGGGCGTCGTTCGATCAGGCCATCATCGAAATCTCGAGCGCGCTGCACACCCGCATCGAGCAACGGGCCAAGGTGCTCAAGCCGGTGCTCCGCGTGATGGTACGAGCCATGCCCGCGGGTCAGCGCATTCTGCACGCCGAGCGACTCTCAACCGACGACTCCATCGCACTCTTCTTCGTACTGACCGGTGGCAAAATCCCCAGCCGGTATGGGTACTTGTTCGACGACTCGACCGATGACCCGACGGCCGTGCCTCCGTGGGTCTACCCCGATGAAGGCGTCATCGACGCGCGACCTCCGCCCGCGACCCTCGCGGCGTTGCTCGGGGCACGCAACGAGGTGTGGCCGGTGAAGGGCATGATTCCACTCTGGTTGCCGGGTGAGCGTCGCATGGCCCGCTGGCTCCAGCGAGGGGCCGTGATGGAGGCCGAGGTCGCCGATGGAGATGGCTTTCGCAATCTGCTCAGCACAGACGAGGCCGAACGGTTGCTCGGTCTGATGCTGTCACTCAAGCTCGCGGGCACGCTCGAGCTCGAGCTCTCTCAGGGCTGAGTCTTCACCACGCCGATGTCAGCGGTGCCGGCCAAGATCGCCGAGCCGCTGAACAGGTTGTTCGACTTGGGGCCGCCGAGCTTCACCGACTGCAGCACGATGACGTAGTTCGCGTTCGCGGAGGGAAAGGCCGTGCCGGGGACGGTGACCGAAGTGGTCTTCCACTCCTGCGGCGCGAGCACGAGCTTCAAGAACTCGAGCGGCGTCATCGGCACGTTGGTGTAGCTGGGGGCGAGCCTGCTGCCATCGCGGTTGACCGGGAAGACGGTGACGAAGCCCAGGTTCGCGTCGACCCCTGACTGGGGCTCGGGCCGCGTGAACGAGAAGGCCTGGTTGGCTTTCAACGAGATTGGGCCGCCAGCGGGGTGAAACTGGGTGATGTGCTCCTGGGTCGGCACGGCCTCGACCTCGGCGACGAAGGTGCCTCCGCCTTGCTCGACGGTGAAGTCGTAGGTCGCTGATGATTTGTAGGCGAAGCCCGCGTCTTCGCCGACCAGTTGGTAATTGCCGTTGCCCGTCTCGCTGAGCGGCCACGACTTGCCGCCGACCTCGGTCAACGTCACCTTCGCCGCGGGGATACCGACGGGCGCGACGTCGAGCGAGTCGCCCTGGCGTTGGCCGAAGAAGAGGTACGCCACCGTTTGCGGCGGCACCGTGAACCCGGCGTCGCTCAAAAACGCTCCCGCGTCGAAAGAGAAGGGCAGGCCGCCATCGAAGGTGGGTATCGAGCCGTCGGGTATCGCGACGTCGCTCGGCGTCAACGTCACCGCCGGAGTCGCCAGAATCGTCGCCACCGCCACGGTCTTCGCGGTCAACTGGCTGGTGGTTTTGCCTAGGTCGCAGGCCATCAAACAGCAGAGAGTCAGAAGCCCAACCGTCGACGCAGTTTTCACGGCGCGAAGCATAGTCGCGAACGTGCGTGCCATCGAACCTCTTCAATGCTGAGAATCGACTGTAGGCAGGCGCGCACCCCGCCCCGTTTATCCTGACCGGAGCCCGAAGGGCGCAGTCGAAGGACCCACGTCGAGCTTGCCGTTCTGCACCTTGAAGCTGACCACCTACGTGCCCAACGCTCGAAATACACCTCGTGTTCGTCGACGATCCGCGCGACCGGGACACAGAGCATGACGAGACCATGCGCTGAATGCTCTCAGCCCCTCGGCATCGCGCACGATCAGCTCCACCGCCTCTGCTTCGAAAATTACGCGCCGTGGCGTTCGCGGCCCCGAAGGTGATCTTCGAGCAGTTTTCAGCATCAACGCAGCGTAGTCTGCGCCCCGCGTGGCATCGAACCCCCTCCAGTCGGCTGGCCGCCGCTTCATGCAGAAGTTCGGCGTGTCGTTCTTCTGGGCACTGGTGTTCGGCACGCTCTTGGGCGGCGCTTCGTATTTTCGCCTCGAGCGAACCGATCTCATCGGCGAGCCCACCTGGCACGCCACCGTGCGCCTCTGGCTCGAGCGGCTCGAATGGGCCACGTGGGACTGGCGGGCCCGCGAGCTGGGTGCCGCCTCGACTCCAAGCGATGAGGTCGTGATCGTCACGGTCGACGAAGAGACCCAGGCTGACGCCCGCGAACGCGAGAAACCCGAGTGGGCGATGCGCCCATGGCCACGAGACCTCTCCGGAGCAGTCATCGAGCAGGCCCTCAAAGAAGGCGCCACCACCGTCGTGTTCGACCAGGCCCTCGACGACGTCTCACCGCACCACTGCTCACCGTGCCGAGCCGAACCCAAGAAGAGCGACGACGAGCTCTTCGGAGACCGCCTCGACAAGCACGCCGGCAACGTCGTTCTCACTTGGGACTGGTCGAGCAACCGCCCCACTCAGGGCAACCGCCCGTTGATGCCAGTGCTCGTGAAGCTGGGCGACTTCGACGACGTGAGGGCTGCGCTGCCAATGGTGCGCGAGGTGCTCAAACATCGCACCGTGGCCTACCTCATCGCCGATGGCGGCCGGCAGGGCGTCTGGGCCGGAGTCGCGTCTGAAGCAAAGGCCCGCGACCTCGTGCAGTCGGTCGACCCTCGCGTGCCGGTGACCACCAGGCCGTTGCTCCCTGGTGATGACCTGCACGAGGTCTCGCCCTCGTGGCTCGCGGTGCAGCTGGCCACGGTCTCGGTGCCCGGCCTCGACGCCGACCGCTTGTGGCGCGCGAGGTCGGTCGAAGCCCCGGTGGCGAGCCTCGAGACTCCGTACTCGGGTGCCGCCACGCTGGTGCCAGACGCCGACGGGCGCATTCGCTCGGTGCCGCTGTTCGTCGCAGCCGATGGGCCCGATGGGCGGCCGGTGATCGTCGCGTCGGCGGTGATTCGCGCGGTGCTCCAACGGCTCGATGACAAGAGCCTGCGCTACGAGAAGGGCCGGCTCGAGATCGGTAAACGCATCTCCCTCCCGATGGACGCTGACGGCACGCTGCAGTTGCGCTTCGACGTCGAAGACGTCAGCAGGGCGGGGCGCAGCACCGTCAAGCGCTCGTTGCCTGCGTTTCGCTTGTTGGTGAACCGCGAAGACGACGAGGTGTCGCGCGGCATTCGCCACCATGACAATGAGCTCACCGGCCGGGTGATCGTCTTCTCTGATGAGCGCCTCGCGTCTGATGTGGTGCCGACCCCGGTCGGAGACCTCCACCGCTCCGCAGTGCTCGCTCAGGCCATCGTCAACGTGCTGCACGCGCAGTCTGTCGTGCGCGTCGCGCCCGAAACCGATTTGTGGATGACGCTCGCCTTCGCCTTCATGGGCGCGGTGCTGTCGGTCGCGTGGTCGAGCCTGGTGCGCCGGCCGGGGTGGCTCGCGTGGGTCGCCACGCTCGCCGGAGTCGCCCTGCTGCATGGCCTCGTGGCGCGACAGCTCTTCGTTCAGCAGCTGCGGTGGGTCGCGATGGCCGCGCCACTGCTGGCGTGCGCGATGACCTTTCTCGCCTCGCTCGGCTACGCGCGAACCATTGAGCAGGGGTTGCGTGACTTCGTCTTGCGCGCCCTCGGCGGAGCAGTGCGCGATGACGTCTTTTCCCGCGTCGAGCGCGACCTCGCCCTGATGCGGCCCGAGCGGCGTGAATTGACCGTCTACTTCAGCGACATCGAAGGGTTCACCGTCGTCGCGCATGAGAAAGACCCGGGTGAGGTCGTTCAGGTGCTCCGCGCCTACCTCGAAGAGATGACGACCGTCGTGCTCGACTCGCAAGGGCACGTCGACAAGTACCTGGGCGATGGCCTGATGGCCTTCTGGGGCGCGCCGGTGAGGCTCGATAACCAGGTGGCCTCGGCGTGCGCCGCCGCGCTCGAGATGCAAAAGCGCTTCGAGGCCAAACGAGAAGCGTGGGAAAAAGCGCTCGGGCGAACGTTGATGCTTCGCGCGGGGTTCGACACCGGGCCCACCGTCGTGGGCGAGATGGGCACGCTCCATCGAGTGAATTACACCGTCATGGGCGAGCCGGTGGCCGCCTCCTACCGGCTCGAGGCGCTAGCCAAGAAGTACAACGCGCGCGTGCTGGTCGGGCCACGCGTGCCAGAGCTCGCCGGGTCGAAGTACTTCTTTCGCGAGGTCGATTCGATTCGTCTCAACCGCGCCAGCGAAGTCGTTCGCATCTACGAACTGCTGGGCACCGAGGGCGACCCCGCTGAGCTGATGGAGTGGTCACTGGCGATCACCGCGTACCGTGAGCGCCGGTTCATCGAGGCCCGGGCGATCTTTCAAAAGCTCGAGCACAGCGTGCCTCTCGCGACCCGGTACGCACGGCGCTGCGAGGCGCTGCTCCAGACACCACCCCCCGAACCCTGGGACGGCACCTTCAACGATTAGTCACCGAGAACTCACCCGGGACCGCATCCAGGACCGCACCCAGGGAGCAACCCACTCTCATGGTGAGCCTGTCGAACCACGAACCACGAACCCTAGTGCCGAGCCGGAGTTGTACGACCCAGCCGCCGATTCGTGGCCGGCTTGGCCAGCCGCTGCACCACCGCAGGCGGAGTCTTGGTCTCGACCTTCGCCACTGGAGCCGCGACCACCTGTGGCGCGTCATGTGCCGCATAAAACTCAGCAATGTTCGGCCACAGTGACTTCGCGGCGTGCTTCGAGACCACCGCACCCACATGCCCACCGGGCAGGTGCAGGTGCACCTTCGACTCCGAGCTGATCACGTCGATCAACGGCGACGCACTGGCGGCTGGCACGATGTTGTCGTTCGCGAACGTCACCGCCATCACGGGGAACTTGATGTTCTGCAGCTTCACCTGCTGCCCACCGAGCGCGAACCGGCCCGCCAGCAGCCCGTTGTCTTGGTACAAGCCTTCGATGTACCGCCGGTAAAACTCTCCAGGCAGCGAGACGTTGTCGTTGCCCCAGGTCTCCAGAGCCAGAAACCCGTCGAGAAATTCGTCGTTCCACGCACGGTCGATCACATTGACCGCTTTCTGCAAGCTCAAGGTCGGCCGCAGCAGGTGAAACGCCGACTGCAGCAACTGCCAGGGTATCGTGCCCACGCCGTCGACCAACGCGTTCACGTCGAAGCCCTTCGCGTTCGTCCACCGCGACAAGGTCGAGTCGTCGTGAAAGGCCACCGGCGACGCCAGCGCGGCCAGCGAGGCGATGTACTCCGGGTGCACCGCCCCGTGAATCGCCGCCAGCGTACCGCCCATGCAGTACCCCAAGACGTGCGCCTGACGACGCGGCACGGTTCGGGCGACGAAACGCAACGCACGCCCGAGCGCTCGCTCGACGATGTCTTCGAACGTCACGTACCGGTCTTCGTCAGTGGGAGTGCCCCAGTCGATGCAGAACACGTCGAACCCGCTCGCCACCAGGTACTCGGTGAAGCTCTTGCCCGGCAGCAGATCGAGCACGTAGTGCTTGTTGATCAGCGAGGGCACGAACAACACCGGCGTCTGGTGTGAGAGCCCCTCGGCCCGTGGCGTGTAGTGAATGAGGCTCCACTTGTTTTCGCGGTAGACGACCTCAGACGGAGTCTGACCAACCGTCGGCTTCGGGCGACGCACCAGGCCCAACAGGTTTCTGACTCGTTTCAGCGCTTCCATGTGAAGTCTCCAGTCAGGCGTTTACGCTTCGTAGAGTGCTTCGAGGTTCTTCTTGAACGCGGCGTTCACTTGTTTGCGGCGCAGCTTCAGCGTGCTCGTCAGAAAGCCACCGTCCACCGTTAACGGCTCATCGATGATCGTGAACTTCTTGATCGTCTCGTAGCTCGCGAGGTCGCCATTCACCTCGTCGATTCGCCTCTGCACCAACGCGCGAATTGAATCAGCGTGCGCTTTCGGGTCGACGCCCTTTTGATGCAAATGCGACTTGATGGCTTGGTCGTTGAGCCACACGCCGGCGACGAGGTACTTCTGGCCGTCACCGTACACGACCACGTGCGCGATGAACGGGTCATCACGAAATTTCATCTCGATGTTCGCCGGGGGCACGTTCTTGCCGCCCGCCGTCACCAGAATGTCTTTCTTGCGGTCGATGATCTGCAGGTACCCGTCATCGGTGAAGCGGCCCACGTCGCCCGTCTTGAACCACCCGTCTTCGGTGAAGGCCTCTTTCGTGGCAGGTGCATCTTTGTGGTACCCCAAGAAGATGCTCGGGCCTCGCGCCAAGATCTCGCCGTCAGCCGCCAGCATGATCTGCACCGAGGGTACCGGCTTGCCCACCGAGTCGAAGCGAAACGCGTCGGGCCGGTTCAGCGTCAGCGTCGGGCTGCACTCGGTCAGACCGTAGCCTTCGGTGATCAGCAGGCCGCAGGCGTGAAAGAACTCTTTGACCTCTCGCTTCAGGCCCGCACCGCCCGAGAGGCAGAAGCGCAGGTTGCCACCAGTGACTTTGTGCAGCGCAGCACGGCGTTGATCTGCGTCGCCGTCGACCATCCCCGCGACCGCGAGCTTCTCCCAGATCTGCGGCACGCTCATGAAGATCGTCGGCCGCACTTCTGGCAGATGCACGATCACCTTCGAGGGCTCTGAGAGGTACGTCGTCCACCCCAGCACGTTGCCCAGGGTCAGCTCGCCGAAGCCGAAGATGTGGCTCATCGGCAACCACAGCACATCGACGTCGCCGGCCTCCAGCGATGGTGCGTTGCAGCGAAGCCAGTCTTGCGCGTTCACCCCGACGTTGCGGTGCGTCAGCGGCACGCCCTTTGGGTTGCCCGAGGTGCCGCTCGTGTAAAGCATCTCAGCGGTCTGATCGAGCGAGACCGCGTTGAGCATGCGCTCGAACTCGGTCGGCGCTTCTTGATCTCGCGCCGCTCCCATCGACTGCACCTTGCCCCACGAGACCAGCTTGCGCTCGACCTCGGCGATCGGCGGCGCCTTCTTGCCCGCCAACCGCAGCTGCTCGATCAAGGGCCCCGGGTCCATCGGGCGGTCTCCCAGAACGATGATGCGCGTCACGTTCTCGTAGTCGCCCCACGCTTCGAAGACCCGCTGCATCAGGGCCGGGGTGTCGACGAAGAGCATCTTCGCGTCGCTGTGCCGCGCCACGTAGGCCGCCTGCGACGTCGTGTTCGCGGGGTAAATCGGCACCATCACGCCGCCCGCGGCTTGAATCGCCATCGCGGCTTCGATCCACTCCACTGAGTTCGGCGCGAAGATCGCGGCGCGATCTCCCGACTGAAACCCGGCCGAAGCCAAGAACAACGTCACGTTGCGTATCGCCTTCGCGTACGCACCCCAGGTCACCGCCCGCCAATCACCATCGGGCGTCGGCAACATGAAACGCGCGCGCGTTTTCCGCTCCGCGAGCGCATCGAAAATCGCAACCGGAGCGGGTCGAACCTCGAGAAAGGGCGTGATGTCCATGGGGGCCTTTGGGGAATGTTGCGGTGCAGCAAAAATCTAGTTCTTGCGGCGCTCTTCGAGGTCTTTGAGCTGCTCCTCGAGGTCGAGCAACCGGCTGTTGAGCTGATTGAGCACGTGCAGCGTGCGCTCCTGGTCGCGGCGGGTCGGCAGCCCCAGCATCGCCCAGTATTGCGCCACCACCGTGTCGCTCTTCGCCTTCAGTTTCATCGTCGCGGTCAACATCGAGCCCATCGGGCCCAACACCGACGGCTTCTTCAGCACCGTCTCGAACGCCTGGGCGGTCTTGCCCTCCCACACTTCGAAGCCTTTTTTCCACTGCTCCCAGATCATGGCGTTCTCCTTCGCGTTGGTGATGCGCGAGCCTCAACCCCCAGCAGCCCCCGCGCCGCTCCATATGTTGAAACATGAACCGGATGTCAAGTTGGCGATGTTGCAGCGCACAACGCATTGTGTAGGGTCGCCCGATGCTCGTAAAAAAGTATGGCAACCGCAGGCTCTACGACACGGTTTCAAGCCGTTACATC
>JANLPS010000315.1:0-1893 GCA_031367385.1 Archangium sp.
CGAGCGTGCCCCGCGGGTACTACACCGTGAAACCTGACGGCAGCTCGAGCGTTGCCGGCACAGCGATGGCGGCGCTCCCGTAATGGCCGCCACGCGCACCATCTTGCTGCTCGACATCGCCGGGGCGCCGCTCACCACGGCGACGCCCACGTTCGTCGACTACCGAGACAAAACCGGCACGGCGCGCACGCCGCCGAGCAACCCCGTGCACATCGGCGGCGGGGTCTACGCCTACACGCCGAGCTCAGCCGATGAAACCGTGGGCACCATCGCCCTGGTCGACGGCGGCGCGGCGGCCTTCCCGCGGCGTGACTCGAAAGCCATCTACCTCTCCGATGGCTCGAACCAGTTCTGGGGCTGGCACGTTGAAGACATGGCGGGTACGCTATGGGCGGGCTCGGCGCCGACCATCGCGTTCTACCAAGACAAGGTCGGGTTGGCTCGCACAGCGCCCTCGGTGCTGGCTGCATCCGGCGCCTACCTGTGGTCTCTGACGCCATCTGCGGCCGACATCACCGCTGAGACCAACGCGCGTATTGATTCACCAGCGGGCTCGGGCTGGCCGTACTTTCTCGCCGCGACCGAGCCCATCGTTGCTGCCCAACTGCCGAGCCGGGTCTCGAGCTACAGCAACCAGCCGGAGGTCATCGCAGCTCGAGCGCTCATCGACTACCTGCGCCTCTACCTGCCGCCCAAGGTCGCGGAGATCAACGCGCTGCGGGCCGCCTCGCTAACAACCCCTGGCGTCGGCACCGGCCTGAACTACGGCTGGGCGCTCACCAGCGGGATGCAAATCAAGCTCTCGGCCATCTCGCGCGATGACGTCGGCACGGCCGTCACCCTCCCGACCGGTGCGATTGTGAGCCCTACGACCATCGCCGCCGCCGTCAACTCAACGCCGGTGCCGGGCGTGCTCGCCTCGACCGATCCAGACGGGCGCCTGCGGCTCACCAGCACGACCGCCCCGACGGACGGGCCGAGCATCGTTTGCGTGCTGGCGGACGCCACAGGCGGCAACGCGGCTCTTGGCTGGGATGCTGGCGGCGAGCACGTGATGACCTCGCCCATTAAGCCGCCGACCTATCGCGGCATTCGCGACGGCTACCCGACCACCGCGCCCGACATGGGCTCGGGCTTCTGGGTGATTCTCGGCGACAGAGATGCTCGCCCTTGGCCCTCGGCTGGCGAAGATATTCGGCGCGGCGAGTGCGACGTGCACTTTGTCGTCGAGCTCTTCAAGCCCGAGGCGAACCTCAACGCAGGGGCTTCGCGCGAGGGCATCTCCGCTTGCCTCTGGGCCGTGCGTGAGGTGATGCAGACCAACGTCGGTCGCCAGCTCAACCGCGGCGGTCAGGGCGACATCATTCGGGCCGACATCGGAGTCACCCGCATCGCGGGCAGGCCCTTCAGCTTTTCAAACACCAACTCGCCGAACGTCATTTGCGACGTCGCGGCGCTCGAAATCACAGTTCGTACTTTCCAGCGGTCGATAGGAGCGTAAAGCCATGTCACAAAGCCCGGTCAATTCGTGGGACACCCGCATTCTCGCGGCCAGCGAGTCAGTCTTCGCCACGGCCATTTCTCCCGTTGCGGCCCAAGCCCTCGAGGTCATCAGCGCCGACCTGGGCATGAATGAGAGCGGCAAGGTGCGCCCCAAGCGCGATCGCTCCCTCGGCCGCGGCGTGCAGTCGGGCTTCATCGAAGGCGACGTCGACCCGATGGACTTCAGCGTCATCACCTCGATGAAGAGCCGAGCAGCCATCGACGTCAACCCCCGCGAGCTCGCGCTCTTCAAGGCGGCCGGCATGAAGGTGACGCTGAACTCGGGCGTCTCTGCGGTGCTCTCGATGAGCTCGACGCCCCGGCGAGCGCCCCGGGTGCCGACTTGCTCGC
>JANLPS010000418.1:0-35108 GCA_031367385.1 Archangium sp.
TGTCGACGAGCACCAGGTGTTTGCCGAGCGCCACTCGGGCGGCGACCACCGCGGGTATCGCGTCGTTGTATTGCCGCACGAAGACATTGTCGTCATCGCTTTGCGTCGGCGTGATCAGCGCGACGATGATCAGCGCCGAGGGTGCGTCAGCGATGAGCTGGTCGAGCAGGTGCCCGAGGCGATCTGCAGAGTCGGTGAGGTGCGAACGCGAGACGTCGTTGGTGCCGATCATCAACGCGATGATGTCGGGTTGGTTGGTCGAGAGCGACGCGTCGATGAGGTCGGCGATGTTGTACTGAGAGTGCGTCGCATCGATTGAGTACCCGGCGTGGCCTTCATGCGCGCGAGAGAAGGTGACGCCGTCGACGATCGCCGGCCCGTTGGCCTGGGTGCCCACGAAGACGATTGATTGGTTGGCCGCCAGCACCTTTCGAAAGAGCGGTATTCGGTAGCCGCCTTCGTAGCCTTCGGTGATCGAATCTCCGAGGGGCATGAAGCGGCACGGCGTGGCGGCCGGGCATGGGTTGTACCCGCCGCCGTCAAGAAAGGGAGCGGCGCCAGCGTCGCGCGTCGCACCCGCATCGAGCGCAGAGAGACCCGCGTCGAGCGCCCTCCCCGCATCGAGCGCGAAGAGGCCTGCGTCGCTGTTCGGTTCGCCCTCATCAGGGGTCGCTGCGTCGGCCTGGAGCGGGAACGGCTCGCCGACCACCCCGACGCAGCTGCTCAGCACGATGAGGCAAAGAGGGCGATACACTGCCGTGAATTCACCAACTTCCACGCCGAATTGAAATGGGGTGCAACCTCGTGGCACAGCCCCATGTCACCCTGGGCGATGCCGCAATCTGTCAAGTGCTCGATTCTCTGTCTGCTGGCGGCGTGTGGCGCCGCGGAGTCTTCGGTCGACGATGCCGGGGGCCTCGCTGCCAACCGCCCTGCCCCACTCGACGCGGGGAAGCTCGGAGTCGTCGATGCCGGCCAACCGCCCTTCGACTCGGGCGTTCTCCCCGACGCCGGCCGGCCCGACGCAGGCATTCGCGACGCCGGCCTGAGCGTTCCTGACGACGGCCGGCCGCGCGATGCGGGGCCCCGGCCAGACGCCGGCCCTCCGACCTTCGATGCCGGCGATGGCTTCGGCTTCGGCTGGAGTGAGTTGCCCAACACCAAAATGCGCTCGGTCTGCTCGCCGAGCATGGCGGGCGACGATCTCTACGGCACCAATGGCTGCGCAGCGGTGATGTCCGCGTGGTCGGGCGGCATCGCAGACCTCGCCCGAAGTCGACTGATCGTCTGGGGCGGGGGTCACAACAACTATTACGGCAACGAGGTGTACGCGTTCGACCTGGCCCTCACCCGCTGGGAGCGGCTCACCGACCCCACGCGGCCCACTGCCCCCAAAGACCAGTACGGCCCCATCTCGCTCGGGACCGACGCGAATGGTCGTCACACGTTCGATGGTCTGGTGGCGGTGCCCGAAAAGGACCTGATGTACGTCGTTGGTGGCGCCCCGTCGGGCGGCATGGGCGGCATCAGCTCCGACACGTGGACCTTTTCGCTCGCTGCCATGACGTGGTCTCTCAAGTCAGCTTCGCTCTCGGGTGCCAGCAACGGCATCATCGGAGCGGCCGACTATGACCCGGGCTCGAAGCTGATCTTCGTCAACTACCTGCAAGGCTTCAGCTCGTACGATTCGGCCACGAACACCTACACGCGGCTCGACAACGGCGCGCCCGACTACCACTACACCGGCCGCGTCGACCCGCTGGCCAAGAAGTTCTTGCTGGTCAGTGGCGCGGGCTTTTGGGTCGCCGACATCTCGGCCTCTGGCGACAAGATGCTCAAGCCGCTGTCAATGACAGGGTGTTCTGGTCTGCAGGTCGATTTCCCCGGGCTGGCGTTTCACCCGATGCTCGGCAAGCTCGTCGGCTGGGCAGGTGGCGATTCGGTGTACGTCATCGATCTCGCCGCCGGCTCCTGCAAGGTGCAAACCTTCCCGAACGGCCCAGGCCCTCAGCAAGACCTCGGCACGACTGGCCGGTTTCGATATTTCCCCAGTGAAAACGTGATGGTCGTGGCGAATGACGTCGACCAAAACGTCTACGTGTTGCGCATTCAGCCCGAGTGAGCACACAGAAGAGCACGCCCGCACCAAGCTGAGGCACGCGACACCGCACGCCGGTTCGAGCACACTGCGCCCAATGCGAAAACCGCCGGCCGCGTTGCACACGATGCTCGGGCAAGTGCTCGGCAACGTGGCGCAGAAGACCGGCTCCGGCGCCCCGCTGACGCCGATCTGGGAGTCGGTGGTTGGCCCCCTGACAGCCCGACACGCCAGGGCGATAAGCCTCTTAAATGGGGTCTTGCTGGTTCGCGTCAACGCGCCCGGGTGGAGAGACCAGCTGCTGCTCCATGAACCCGAGCTCGTCGGCAAGCTGGCTGCCGCGTTGGGCCAGGGCGTCGTTCGGGTCTTCAAGATCGAGGTGGGTTGATGTGGTTGACGTTGTCGTTGTTGATGTTGGCCAAGACGCCCGCGGCCGCACCGCAGAAGGCTGCGGCGGTGCGTGAAGAAGAGGTGCTGCACGTGGTTCGCGAGCACTTCGAGCGCACCGGTCGCAGCACGCCCGCCGATGACCCGGCCCTCAATCGCGCCGCCGCTGCGCTGGCGACCAAAGCCTTGCGCACCTCAGCCGATGAAGCCGCTGGGCTGCTCTCGGTGACCGAAGCCGTCTCGCGCCAAGGCGGGTGGGACCCAAGCCCGCTCGCGCTGTTCATCAAGGCTCCCGCCGAAGCGCTGCTCAAGGCCGTCGAGGGGCAGCAGTGGGGCGATGAGCCGGTCGACTCGATGGGCGTCGGCCTGGTGCTCGAAGGGCGGCAGGCCTCGCTGTGCATTCTGCTCGCGCATCGACGGGTCGAGCTGAAGCCCTTCACCCGCTCTCACAAGAAGCCGCAAGACAAGCGGCAGCGGCTGTGCGCGACGCTGCTGCCTCCGCTGACCACCGCGGTGCTGTATGTCACCCGCCCCAAAGGCGATGTCGATGAGCTGCCGATGAAGCTCGAGCACAGCGGAGAATGGTGCGGCGCCATTCCTTTTCCCCAGGTGGGGCGGTCGGCGGTCGAGGTATTGGCGCGCGGCCCCGCGGGCCCCGAGGTGGCGGCGCTGTTCTTCGTCGAAGTCGGCGTGTCGAGCGACGAAGACGAGCGGGTGTTCGTCGAGCCCTCGTCACCGGCCAAGGCGCGCACCGAGATTCTCGCCCGGGTGAATTCACTGCGGCTGAGCCAAAAAATCGGAGTGCTCTCACCCGACCCCGCCCTCGATGACATCGCCCAGCGCTACGCCGAGCGAATGGCGAAAGAAGGCTTCTTCGCCCACGTCGCGCCCGATGGGTCTGATCTGCGCAGCCGCCTGACCCGTGGCAATTACCTCTTCACCGCCGCGGGTGAAAACCTGGGCTCGTCATCGGGCCCACTTGCCTCGCACTTCGGCATCGAGCACAGCCCGGGGCACCGCAAGAACCTGCTCGAGCCGGGCTTTCAGTCGCTCGGGGTGGGCATCGCCAAGCGAGACGACGGGCTGACGATCGTGGCTGAAGTGCTGACCACGCCGCTCAACGATGGAGGCGACAACCCGGTGGCGCTGACCTACCAGGCGCTCAACCAGAGCCGCTCGCGCAAGAAGTTGCCGCCGTTGACGGCGAACGCGGTGCTCGAGGCGTTGGCGCAAGAACATGCCCGTGAGGCGCTGAAGCGAGAGCAGCCCAAGGTCGATTTACCGGGCGTGTCGCCACTGAGCGAACGGGTGTTCAAGGCCCTCGAAGACGTGAAGTATTCGTCGGTCGACGTGTACGTGACCGAGAGCGCGACCGTCGCGCCTGAGTCGAAAAACTTAGGAGATGAGAAAAACGCGCTGGTGGGGGTCGGCATGGTGCGGGGCGACTCCGAGCGCTTCGGCGCCAACAAGTTCTGGGTGGTCGTGATCTACGCGCATTGACCGAGGGGAAAAGGGGACAGGCTGGTTTATTTAGAAATAAACCAGCCTGTCCCCTTTTCCCGCGCGGCTGGGCGTGAAAGAAGCCCCGCGCCCCCGATGACCCCGCGACAGCTCGCCGTGACAATGGTGTGCGCCGTTTCGATGGCCTGTGGCGGCCCGGCCGTCGATCACCTCGAGCCCAACCAACCCACGCCGTACAACGTGGTGTTGATCACCGTCGACGGAGTTCGCTGGCAAGAGCTGGTCGATGGCTCAGACCCGCTGCTCACCAAGACTCCCGAGCCCCTCTTCCCCCTCTTCTGGAGCACGTTGGCGCCACGCGGCCGCTTCTACGGCAACCGCCGCGAAGGCAGCTCGATGACCGTCACCACCGCCGCGAACGCGAGCCTGCCCGGGTACACCGCGATCTACGCCGAGCGAGATCAAGGCTGCATGACCAACGGGTGCCGCCGCATCACGGTGCCCACCTTCATCGATCGCCTGCACGACGAGCTCGAGGTGCCCCCCTCGAAGATCGAAGTCTTCGCCTCGTGGTCGAAGATGCGTCTGGCGGTCACCGGCAGAGACGACGTCGCCACCCTGCGTTGCGGCGTCGCCGAGCTGAACGAAGACCACGCGAAAGACCCGCATGTCGAGGTCGACGGCGCGTTCGACTTCGATCGCTTCGCCGCCAGCGATGCCCTCGCCGCGCTCGACCGAGATCAGCCTCGGTTCTTGCACCTCGCGTTGCTCGATTCAGACCGCTACGGGCACCAGCGGCGGTACCAGAAGTACGTCGAGGTGTTGAAGGCCTACGATCGCACCCTGGCCGAGGTCGTCGAGCACCTCGAGCACGCCGGCGAATACGGCCGAAACACCGCGCTGATCGTAACCACCGATCACGGCCGCGGCCTGTGGGATCAGTGGGCCGATCACGGGCCGCAAGTGCCAGCCTCGTCACACGTGTTCGCCTTCGTGATGCTGCCCCCCGCGGCGAACGAGCTCGTGCTGGCGACCGAGGGCGAGCGCGTCTTCACCCACCATGACATTCGCCTCACCATCGAGACCCTGTTCGGGTTGAGCACCTTGCAGCACAGCACCGGCTTCATCACGCGCGCTGGGCACGTGCAGTGATCTCGTTGGTGCTGCTGTTGGCGGCGGCTCCCGAGCGGCGAGTCGACGTGACGGTGGCGGCGTTTTCGTCATTGCCCGAGCGCTTTGGCGTCTGCGTCGCGGGCCACGTACCCCAGCCGGTCGAGATCGATCTCTGCGGCTTCGGCGACACCAGCGTGCTGACCGCGACCTCGCACGTCTTCTTGCGAAAATATTGGCGATTTTCGAGCGGCGGCTTCGAGCTTGGGCTTGGCGGCGGCGTCGGTGCACGCGTCACCCGCTTCTGCCCATTTTCGGTCTGTTCGTGGGGCGCTGGCCCCGAAGCCCTGGCCTCGATCGAAGCGGTGAAGTGGCTCTCTGGTACCGTCGGCCTGACGATTCAAGTCGATGGAGGCTTCGCTGCGCAGTGGGTTCGGTCGAGCCCGGGCGTGGTCGACCTGATGATTCGTTTTCCGTTCAGAGCGATGGCTGGGGTGGCGTTCTAGCGAGTTACGGGCTCACCGTGAGCCGTCCGCTGCCGAAGAAGGTCGCGCCCACGGGGTTGCAGACCGAGAACCCCGAACAGGTGTCGACCGCAACACTGCCCAGCACTTCCACTGTCCAGTCATGGGGGCCTGGCGCTGACTGCGGCATCGTGACGGTGATCTCGTCGCGGCTTCGCGTGGGAGGAATGACGGGGAGCGCCTCGCCACCGACCGGGCGAATGGTTGCCGAGGTCAGCGATGTTTCGACCAAGGTGCGAGTCACATGAAACCGGAGCATGTCGCCTGGGTGAACCGCCTCGGTGCCGACGCGCTCGACGGCGACTTGAAACGCGGCTGAGCTGTCGAGCCCGAACGTCGCGCTCGAATCGGTGAGCTTGAGCGACATGCCCGACTGCACCGGCAGCTTCCCGTACAGTGGGATCTCGTACGTCGCGGGAGCGCACTGCTCACCAGGAATGAAATAGAAGGAGGTTGGCTTGACGCCGCCCGCCTCCACGACCGGCACGTCGCCACCATTCACCGTGAGCTTCGCGTCGAAGGTCGGGCAGCCGTCGGCCTCGAGCCGCAAATTGAACTTCACCACCTCGCCCGTCGACGTCGAGTACCAAGACGTCGCTCGAACGTTGGTCGCCTTTTTCAGGGGAGTCGTCGCCGGGCCACAGGCTGCGAGCACCACGACGGCGAGTGGAATCAAGGCAGGCTTCACAGGCAGCGACTCTGCGACGACGGGTCGCCGGAAGCGACAACGATTCGACTACGCATCCCACGTGACGTCGAGCTCGAGGGTCTTGCCCCCGTCGAGGTAGCGGTGCGCGACCAGGCGACCGTCGTGACCGGTAATCTCGAAGCCGAATCGAAACACGCCGCGCCACGCATGATGCACGATCTGCGGAGGGACCACCGGGTAGCGAAGCGTGACCGTGCCGCTGGTTTCGCTCTGTCGAACCCAGGTGCTCTCGACGCCGCGCATGGCGACCTTGAGCGAGTCACCAAGCCGAGAAAAGATCGTCGCCGGCGAGCTGCCGGTGATGGCCAGAGCGACCCGCAACATCGGCAGCACCAACCTGCCGAGCGACCGCTTGGTCATCAGGTAATTGAGGTGCTCGAGCGAGTCGTTGCCATACGCCTCGCCGATGCAGGCGGTCAGATCTTGAATTACCGTGGCAGGCACCCACTTCTGTTCGAAGAGGTGCGCGATGGTGGTCTGGCTCTGCGGCGACAGCTTCGGCTCGGCCTTCTCCAGAACGCCGAGCTCGGCAGCAGCTGCCAAAAACCCTGAGACATGCAAACTCGACGCTTCGTACGCCATTTCGGCCTCCTGCAACCCCTGGCCGTATAGCAAAGCGCATCGCACAGGTCTGACGCCTGATCGGGCCCCTCGGTGGTATCAGCAACGCTGCAGTCATGGAGTCGACCTCACTTCTCGTCGCGGAGCTGGGCCCGACCAATACGGGCAAGACCTGGCGCGCGATTGAGCGAATGCTCGAGCACGACAGCGGCATGATCGGGCTGCCCCTGCGGCTGCTCGCACGCGAGGTCTATGACCGGGTCAGCGCCCGAGTCGGAGAAGCCCGCGTCGCGCTCGTCACCGGCGAAGAGAAACGGGTGCCCCCCCACCCTTCGTATTGGGTCTGTACCGTCGAAGCGATGCCGGTCGGGCAGCCGGCCGATTTTCTCGCGGTCGACGAGATTCAACTGTGCGCCCACCGTGAGCGAGGGCATGTCTTCTCGCAGCGCCTGCTGCACGCGCGCGGTCGCCGCGAGACCTGGTTTCTCGGCGCGGAGTCGATGCGCCCCGCCCTGCGCGAGCTGTTGCCCGGGGTGACGTTTCGGCGCAGTGAGCGGCTCTCGCAGCTGAAAGGCTTCGGTGCGCGCTCGCTCAAGAGCCTGCCAGCGCGATCGGCGGTGGTCGCGTTCTCGACTGAGCGGGTCTACGAGCTGGCGCACGCGCTCCGTGAGCTTCGAGGCGGGGTGGCTGTCGTCTTGGGTGGGCTTTCTCCGCGCACGCGCAACGCCCAGGTCGCGCTCTACCAGGCGGGGGAGGTGCAGTACCTCGTCGCCACCGACGCCATCGGCATGGGCCTGAACCTCGACTTGGATCGCATCGCCTTCGCCTCGCTCCAGAAGTTCGACGGCTTCGAGCAGCGCCCCCTCGCCGTCGACGAGCTCGGCCAGATCGCAGGTCGCGCCGGCCGGCATGTGCGAGATGGCCAGTTCGGCACGCTCACCTCGGCGCCCGCGCTCGACCCGCGCATCGTCTCGGCCATCGAGGAGCACCGGTTTCCTCCCGTGAAGCGGTTGGTGTGGCGCAGCGTCGAGCTCGACTTCGAGAGCCCGCACGCGCTGCTCGACTCGCTCTCGGCTGCGCCCACCCATGCGCTCTTCAACCGTGTCGAGCGCGCAGACGACTTCGACGCGCTCAAAGCCGTGGCCTCCGATGATGCGGTTGCGAGGCTGGCGACGAACCCCGAGCGCGTGGCGCTGCTCTGGGAGGTGTGCCGAATACCCGATTTTCGCAAGGGCCTGCTGGGCGACCACATACGCATGGTGAAAGACGTGTTTCTGCAGTTGGCAGAAGGCCACGGCCAGCTGCGCGAAGACTGGCTGCACCAGAAGGTGGCGCCACTCGACGACTTGAAGGGCGACCTGCACACCCTCACCGCCCGCCTGGAGGCGATTCGAACGTGGACCTACATCTCGCACCGCTCGGCATGGGTGGCTGACGCCGCGCACTGGCAGCAGAAGACGCGAGCCATCGAAGACGCGCTCGGAGACGCGCTGCATCAGCGACTGGTCGAGCGTTTCGTACACAAGTCGCCGCAGACCTCACGCCGCCGTCGTGGCCCGGTGCCAGCGCCCGAGGCGAGCGGGCCGTTCGCGCAGCTCGCGCGCTTCGTCGAAAATGGGCCCGAGCCCGAAGACTTCGTGCAGCGCGTCGTCGAGGCCCGAGGTGAGGCGCTGGAGGTCGATGCCTTTGGGCGGGTGTCGCTCGCGGGCGAGGCACTCGGCAAGCTGGTGCGCGGCCGCAATCGGCTCGAGCCTGGGGTGGCGCTGCTCGATGCCGACCTGTGGAACGGCGGCCAGCGTGCCCGGCTCGAGCGTCGGCTCTCCGCGTGTGCCCGTGATGTCGTGGCCCAGGCGATGGGCGGCTTCCCCGCTGAGGCGTTGACTGCGCAGGTGCGAACTGGGCCGTTGCGCGCGCTCGCCTGGCGCTTCGCCGCGGGGCTGGGCATCGTGCGACGAGACGCCGCGCTGCACGAGCAGGTGCGTCTGCTCGACGCTGACTCGCACCGCAGGCTCGACGAGCTGGGGGTGCGGCAGGGGTCGCGGTTTCTGATCATCGAGCCGGCCCTCACGGCCGGGGCGCTCGAGCGGCGCGCGATGTTGACCGCGCTGTTCGACGCACGAGCCCGGCCGGCGGGTGTGCCCGGGGCGGCAGTGGTGCGGCGCGAGGTGATGAGCGGCTTCGACGCCCAAGCCTACGGGTACGAATGGCTCGGCCCGGTCGCGCTTCGCATCGACGCGCTCGAGGGCATTCTGCCGCTGCTGCCTGACCCGAGGCGGCTGGAACAAGCGTTCGACCGGCTCGGCATCGAGGCCGCACTGCGTACCCTGGTCGTCAAGCACCTCTCGTGAGCGGCCCCAATTCTAGAGTTGTTTTTTTGTAACCTCACTTCACCGGCCCGTTCGCGAGGGCGAGGCGACCTCAACTCAGAACAATGAAACCTCAGCCCAGCGATTCGCTGAAGTCCAGCGCGGCCAACGCACGCACCAGCGCAGTGACGCGGCCGAGCGGCACTCGCACGACCAGGTGCTTTCTGACGACGGTGGCTCTGGCTCCGGCACTTTTCGCGGCGTCGATCGCATCGATGGCAACTTGAGGCAGCGCGCTCGTGCGGCCGACGACCGTCGCGAGCGAGTCGCGGAGCTCCGCGAGCGTCACGTGCTCGAGCGCCCGCCCCTTCGTGCCCGGCCGGCGAATCTTGAGCCTGTCGAAGGCGATGCGGTCCTGGGGTCCTCCGCTCACTGCTTCGGCATAGGCGATCGCGAGATTGAGCCGGCTTGCGCTGTACCGCTCGATGTCATCGGCGCTGGCGTACTTGGCGACGCGAAGGTTTCGGTAGACCGATTGCCTCGACTCACCGAGCTCGCCTTTGAAAAAAGCGGCCTCGGTCGGGTACAGGCCAGCCAGATACAACGGTGGCCGGCCGGTGATGATCTTCTCGACCAATTGGTACCGCTTGAGCCAACCACGCGCGCTCGACGGGTCAGTCGCCTTGAGTTGGCCGAGCGCCGACAGGTAGGCCGCCTTCAACTTGAGGTCGACCTTGATGACTGGAAGTTCGTTGTTCGTATGGAAGGGAGCCATGGGTTGGGCCAAGGTTACCTATTTCTGGCTCACAATGGCCACGTTCTCGTTTTCTCCTCGAGAATCGATCGACCGAGTGCGGTCAAAGTGAGGTTACAAAAACGCAACTCCAGAATCGGGCCACCCTACAGGGTCACCCCGGCCCACCGCTCGGACGTCAGCCAGAGCCGCTCGGCAAAGTCAGGGTCGACCGCCCACGGCCGAACACCCCGCCGCTCGTTCGCATCGGGCGCCGCCACTTCGGCGATCTCACAGTCTTCGCAATACACGCCGCCCAGGCCGTTGAGTGTTGGGCTGGTCGCGCACCAGACCGTGGTTGCCGCGCCCTGTGCGATGGTCTTTACACCCGCTGGTTCGCGCTGAGCGTTCGCGATCACCCGCTGCTGTTCGTCTTCGGGCATCGAGCGCATCAGCTCGGTCAGAATCGCGCCGGGGTGAACGGCGAAGGCGCGCACCTGCTGTGATTCACCGCGCCGATCGAGCGCGACCGCAAACAGAATATTCGCGGTCTTCGACTGCCCGTAGGCCGCCCACTTGTCGTACTCGCGGCGCTCGAAATGCGGGTCTTCGAAGTCGACCCCCGAGCGAACGTGCCCCCGAGACGACAGCGCCACCACCCGCGCGCCCTTGGCCTTCAGCAACGCCGGCCAGAGCCTCACCGTGAGCTGAAAATGCCCGATGTGGTTCGTCGCCAACTGCCCCTCGAACCCACGCGCGTCTCTGAACAACGGAGTCGCCATGATGCCCGCGTTGTTGACCAGCAACTGAACCGGGCGCCCGGAGGCATTGACCTTCGCGGCGAAGGCGTCAATCGAGGCCGGGTCTGCGAGCTCGAGCGCTTCAATCTCGACGCGCGGTAGCCCTGTCAGCGCGGCGCGCGCCTTCTCGAGCGTTCTCGCGGGCACGATCACCGTCGCTCCGGCGGCCGAGAGCACTCGGGTGGTCTCCAACCCCACTCCGGCGTACCCACCGGTCACGATGGCGGTGACCCCGTCGAGCCGCTGCGAACCCAGCACTTCGCTGGCCGTCGTTTGCGACCCAAACCCCGACCCAATCGCAGCTTGTTTCGTCGTCATATCGGTTGCCCCGCCAGAATCGCCGCCGGGTTGACACTGACCAGCTTCGTCAGCGTGCCCTTGCCTCCGTACTTGTCGAGCGCCTTGAGGCTGTCACCCACCCACGCCTCGGCCCCCACCGGAGAATGCAGATCGGTCGCCGCGATGCCGTACAAGCCGTCGTCGAGAAATTGCCGTGAGAGCCGCTGCGCGTTCTTGCCGTAGCGCCCATTGAGCGCGCCCATGTCGAGCTGCAGAATCGCTCCGAGCTGCACCGCCTCGGCCGCCCTGCCCTTCTTCTCGAACTCGAAGCACCGCTCGGGGTGCGCGATCACCGGCGTCACGCCCTTGAGCTTCATGCGAAAAATATGGTCGGCCAGCGTCGGCAGCGGCGCCGTGTACGGAGCCTCGACCAACAGGTACTTCCCCGCCGCTCCAATGCGCCGGGTCAACGTCGCGAGCAGCGTCTCATCGAGAAAAAAATTCTCGGAGTTCACTTCGAGCGCCAAGGGTACTCCGCGCTCGGCGAACACCGTGCGCACCTCGTCGAGCGTGCTCAGCGCCTTTTCACGCGACGCGTACTCGGGCCGATTGTGGGGGCTCGGCGCGACGGTCGAATACCCGAGCGAGACCAACACCCTCGCCATCTGAAGCGTCTCATCGAGGCTCTTGCAGCCATCGTCGATGCCCGGCAGCAGATGCAGGTGCAGGTCGACGAAGCCCATGTTGCCCTAGCGCCAGTCGGCGAAGACGCCAGCGGTGAACCCGCCGGTGTAGAAGCTCGCGGGAAAACGGGTCGACATGTCCCACGGGGCGCCGTAGCCGGCGTAGATGCCGACCACCAAATGCTTCGCCAACTTGAGCCCCGCCTGCGCGGTCGCCTCAGAATACGTCACGAAGCGGCTCTCGAAGTTGTACGGGTAGTCGGGCCGGTACGCCGCGCGGTACCAGAGCGGCCCGGTCATGATCGTAAAGCCCCAGTGAAAGAGCTCGCGGGTGCTGCGGTAGCCGAAGCCCAGCATTCCGACGTGTTGGTAGAGCGCCTGCATGCCCACCGGCAGCGAGATCGCCGTCGCCGTGCCCAATTGCAGCAAGATCACCAGGTGGTTTCGCGGTTGCTCGATGACCCCGACCTCCCAGGCGACGCGCACCCCGAGGCTGACGGCGTTGGGCGGGTTGAAGAAGAAGCCCACTGACGCAGTGCGTGGCACGTAGAACGGCACCGGGTGGGTTTCTCGGGTTGAAGTCTCGGGGCCCGAAATTTCGACGGCGAGCGCGCTCGCCAGTGCCAGCGCAAGCACGTGCATGCCGTCGCTTTGGCCTTCAAACGATGCCTTGTCAACCGCAGGTATGGGTTCTACAACCGCCACACTTTTTCGGTCGAACCCCGCCCAGGAGCAGTCTTGTCCACGTCGCTTCGCGCCTACGTCTTCCTCGATTCACTCCAGCCGCAGCTCGCCGCTCACATCTGCACGACCTGCCGGGGCTATTTTCCCGTGCCGTACGTCGCGTCGTTGTTCGTGGAGATCGCGCCCGGCATGGCCATTCACCGCCTGATGGACGTCGCGCTCAAGGGCTCGAGCGTTCAGCCGGCCACGCTGGTGGTCGAGCGCGCCTACGGCATGCTCGAGCTGCACAGCGAAGACAAAGGCGAAGTGCGCAGCGGCGGCGAGGCGATTCTGAAGAGCATCGGCGTCAGCGAGAACGATCGCATGAAGCCGAAGATCATCTCGAACACCGTCATTCGGGCGATCGAGCCGATGCACGCGATGATTCTCGACAAGATACGCTTCGGCTCGTTGATCGAGCCTGGCGAGTCGCTCTTCATTCTCGAGGTCGAGCCCGCTGCCTACGCCGCGCTCGCCGCCAACGAGGCTGAAAAGGCCGCGAAGGTGAAGCTGATTGACGTGACGACGTTCGGCGCCTTTGGCCGGCTCTATTTGGCGGGCACCGAGTCTGAAATTGACTCGGCCGCGGCAGCCGCGCTCGACGCGATCAAAGCGGTCGCCGGTAAAGAAGCGCCGGCCTTGAGCAAAGAGAAGTAAGCAAAAACGCAGCAATTACAAAAGAGGCATAGAACCCGATGGCTGACGCACTGGGAATGATTGAGACCAAGGGCTTCGTGGGAATGGTCGAGGCCGCTGACGCCGCGGTCAAGGCCGCGAAGGTCGAGCTGGTTGGTTACGAGAAGATCGGCGGCGGGTACGTGACGATGGTCGTTCGTGGCGACGTCGCCGCGGTCAAAGCGGCCATCGAAGCGGGTGCCCGTGGCGCAGAGCGTGTCGGCGAGCTCGTCTCGACCCACGTCATCCCCCGCCCGCATGTGAACATCGACATGATTCTGCCGCTCGGCCGCCTCGATCAGGCGAAGTCCGAGGGTGGTAACAAGTAAGCCATGCTCCTGGGCAAAGTCGTGGGCACCGTGGTGTCTACGCGCAAAGAGCCCACGCTCGATGGGTCGACGTTTCTGATCATTCGGGGCGTCGATCTCGAGGGTAAACCTACGTCGACGCTGGTGGTGGCGGTCGATGCCGTCGGCGCTGGCGTCGGTGAATGGGTACTCTACGCCTCGGGCTCGTCGGCTCGGCAGACCGAGATGACCAAAGACCGGCCGGTCGATGCCGTGGTGATGGCGATCGTCGATCAGGTCGAGGTCGGCGGGCAGTACAGCTACGTGAAGTGAAGTGGTTCGTGGTTCGTGGTTCGTGGTTCGTGGTTCGTGGTTCGTGGTTCGACAGGCTCACCATGAGAGCGGCCTATTTGGCCATGAGAGCGGGCCAATTTGGCCATGAGAGCGGGCCAATTTGGCCATGAGAGCGGGCCTATTTGGCCATGAGAGTTGGCCTTGAAGTAGAGCGTTCATCCTGAGCCCGTCGAAGGACGTCCTCCCAACTCAATGGAAGCGCATGAACGAGACGCAAATCAACGCCATCGTCGAGCAGGTCGTTCGCCGGCTCTCGACAGAGCTTGCGAAAACGCCGTCGATGTCATCATCTCCATCGGCGCCGGCCAAAGCCTCGCCTGCCTTCATCACCAAGCGCCCCGGCATCTTCGATGACCTCGACTCCGCCGGAGCCGCCGCCCAGCGCGCCCAAGCCCAGTGGGTAGGCACTCCGCTCGAGACCCAGCTCAAGGTCGTGCGCGCGATGCGCCAGCAGACCCGAGATCTCGCCGAAGAGCTCGCCCGAAAGGCCGTCGAAGAGACCGGCCTTGGCAACGTGCCCGACAAGATTCAGAAGAACCACCTGGTCGCGAACAAGACCCCGGGCCACGAGATTCTCAAGCCCATCGCCGACTCGGGTGACCACGGCCTGATGATCACCGAGCGTGCCCCCTTCGGCGTCATCGGCGCCATCACCCCCTCGACCAACCCCACCGAGACGATCATCAACAACGCCATCGGCATGGTCGCTGGCGGCAATGCGGTCGTCTTCAACTGCCACCCCAGCGCCAAGGGCGTCGGCACCTTCTTCATCTCGAAGCTCAACGAGGCGATCACCGGCGCCGGAGGCCCCGCGAACCTGCTCTGCACGCTCGCCAACCCCAGCATCGAGACCGCCACCGCGCTGATGAAGCACCCGTCGAACCGGCTGCTCGTCGTCACCGGCGGGCCGGCGGTGGTGAAGGCCGCGATGAATTCAGGCAAGCGCGCGATCGCCGCAGGCCCGGGCAACCCGCCCGCGGTGGTCGACGAGACCGCCAACATCGCCGAGGCCGCGAAGAACATCGTGGCCGGCGCCTCGCTCGACAACAACATCGTCTGCATCGTCGAAAAAGAGATCTTCGTGGTGGCCTCGGTCGCCGACCAGCTCAAGGCAGAGATGCAGCGCAACGGCGGGTACGAAGTGCCTGCGTCGGCGATCAGCCGCCTCGAGAAATTGGTCATCAACGACGGGCACCCGCACCGCGATTGGGTCGGCAAAGACGCCACCAAGATCGCCGCCGCCGCCGGCTTGAACGTGCCCGCTGGCACCAAGCTGCTCTTCGCCGAGGTCGACCCCACCCACCCCTTCATTCAGCTCGAGCTGCTGATGCCGGTGATTGGCCTCGCCCGCCTGCGCACCGTCGAAGACTGCATCACCGCCGCGGTTCAGGCCGAGCACGGCTTCGGTCACACCGCGACCATGCACTCGAGCAACATCAACAACCTCTCGGCGATGGCGCGGGTCATCAACACCTCGATCTTCGTCAAGAACGGCCCCTCGTTCGCGGGCCTGGGCCTCGGCGGAGAAGGCTACACCAGCTTCACCATCGCCTCGCCCACCGGTGAGGGCCTCACGACCGCGGTCAGCTTCACCCGCGAGCGCCGTTGCACGCTCAAAGACGCGTTTCGAATCATCTAAATGAACTACCCCGGGCCAGCGCTTGGCTTGTTCGAGCTCGAGTCGCTCGCCCGCGGCATCGTGGTCGCCGACGCGCTCGTGAAGAAAGCCGACGTGCGCATCGCGATGGCCGAGGCCGTCACCCCCGGCAAATACCTGCTGATCTTCTCGGGCCCGGTCGCCGAGGTCGATGAATCATTTCGCGAAGGCCTCGCGGTCGCCGGCAAGGTGCTGATCGACTCGCTCTTCTTGCCGCAGGTCTCGCCCAGCCTGGTGCGCGCCATCGAAGGCAGCTTCGGCGCCGCCGCGAACGATGACTCGGTCGGCATCGTCGAGACCCACACCGTCGGGTCGACCCTGCTGGCGGCTGACACGGCGATCAAGCGCGCGCAGGTGGTGCTCACCCACCTCCAGCTCGCCAAGGGCATCGGCGGCAAGGGCTGGTTCATGCTGGCGGGCGCGCAACACGATGTCGAAGCGGCCCTCGATGGTGCGGCCGCGGCGATCAACGCTTCGTTGTTGGTGACGACTGAGCTCATTCACCGCCCGCATGTCGACTTGCGCGGGTCGGTGCTCAAGGGAGGTTTGACCAAGTGAAACGACTCGTACTCTGTGCGGCGCTGATGGCGGTGGCGGTGGTTGGGTGCAAGAAAGACGCAGCGAAAGAGGCTGCGAAAAACGCGCCCGCCGAAGGCTCGAAGCCCGGCGTGAACAGTGACATCGCGCCTCCTGGGCCTGGCGCCGGGTTGGGCGACAAAGCCAAGAACCCCGAGGGCTGCAACTCGGATTTTTCGCAAGAGCTCGCCGCTGACTACACGCTCACCGAGAAGTGCAGCCCGTACACGCTCGGCCACGATCTCAACGTCGACGGCTTCACCCTCACCATCGAGCCCGGCGTCGAGCTGCGCTTCAAAGAGGGCATGGCGCTCACGGTCGGGTACTCCACGCGCGCCAAGCTGAACGCCAAGGGCAGCACCGAGAAACCCATTCGCTTCATCTCGGAGACTCGCAAAGAGCCCGGCGCGTGGAAGGGCATCGGCATCTACGCCAGCGGCAGCGATTCGACCCTCGAGAACGTCGTCATCGAGCACGCCGGCTCCGAAGATCACGGGGCGCTGGTGCTCGACACCGGCGGCACCACCCTCAAGAACGTGAAGGTCGTCGCCTCGAAGGGCACCGCGCTCCGCATGCCCAGCGAGACGCCGCAGAAGGCCATCTCGGGCCTCGACTTCAGCAAAGCCGGGCCCGATCAGCCCGTCGCCGACCTCGAGGTGCGACAGGTGACCACGGCCTTCGCGGCCGACAACGTCTACGCGGCCGACGCCGTGCTCGCGGTGCATGGCAACAGCCCGACCGACGTCACCTTCACCAAGCAGGGCCTGGCCTGGCGGGTGCTCAGCGATCTCAACTTCGACGCGCCCACTGGCAAGAGCATTACCGTCGCCGTCGAGCCCGGCACCACCCTGCAGCTCGCCGAAGAATCGGGCCTGTATTTCGGGTACTCCGGTGAAGGCTCGGTCTCATTCAAGGTCAAAGGCACCGCTGAGAGGCCAGTGCGCTTCACCCGCTTCGGCGACGACATGAAGACCACTCCGGCGAAGGGCTTGGGCTTCTACAAGGCCTCCCGTGCGCCTGAGATCAACTTTGCCGTCTTCGAATATCTGGGCCGCAAAGACGGCGCCGCGATCACCTACAACGACGCCCGCGCGCTGGGCAGCATCACCAACTCGGTCTTTCGCAACCTCGCCGGCAGAGGCATCTTGATCGACTCGGCGCGCGAGCGCTTCACCGCCTTCTCAGACAATCTGTTTCAGAGCGCCGCCGGCGCCGCCATTCAAACGCCCCTGGAGCTGGCCGAGGGCATCGCCTCGAGCAACACGTTCGACAAGACCTGGGTCGAGCTGAACAGCGTCACCGCCCACGACGTGACCTTGGCCGCGCTGAACGCGCCCTACCACGTGATGAGCGAGCTTCGCGTCGAGGCCGAAGATGCGGTCAAGGCCGCGACATTGACTTTGCAGCCCGGCACCAGCCTCGCGTTCGGGCCGCAAGGCTCGCTCGCGCTCGGCTTCGAACACCCCGGCAAGCTGGTCGCCAAGGGCACGCCCGACAAGAAGATCTCCTTCAGCGCGATCTCCGACGACTGGGGTGGGCTCACCGCGGGTGATGTCGGCACGCTGGTGATTGAAAACGCCGTGATCTCGAAGGTTCGCGATGACGTGCCCGGCATCAACACCTCAGAGAAAACCTCGGGCAGCGTCAAGAACGTGAGCTTCGAGAGCACCAAGCGGGGTCTGAAGAAGTGCAGCACCAAGCTCGAGACCGCCGGGCTCAAGGCCGACAAAACGGGCAAGGCCGAAGAACCCTGCACCTGAAAACCCATGGCCACGTTCGGTCGCTTCACGCTCGAAGAAAAGCTCGCGACGGGAGGCATGGCCGAGGTTTGGCTGGCCCACGTCGAGGGCGACCCGACGCCGGTGGTGCTCAAACGCGTGCTGCCGCACCTGGCCGAAAATCAGAGCTTCAACGCGATGCTGCTCAACGAGGCCCGCGTGGTGATGGGCCTCGAGCACCCGAACATCGTGCGGGTCTACGAGGTCGGCGCGGTCGAGGGCGTTACCTTCATCTCGATGGAGTACGTCTCGGGCAGCGACCTGGCCTTGCTGATGCGGCGCGCCCAGAGAACCAACGCCAAGGTGCCGCTGCCGATTGCCCTGCGCATCATTCGCTCGCTCTGCGATGCGCTGCAGGCCGTGCACACCGCGGTCGATGACATCGCCGAGCCGCTGAACCTGGTTCACCGCGATGTGTCGCCGCAGAACGTGATGATCAGCGTCGCCGGAGCCACCAAGCTGCTCGACTTCGGCATCGTCAAGGCGTTCAACGAGCTGGCGCTGACCGAGCCCGGCACGATCAAGGGCAAGTTCGCCTACATGTCTCCCGAGCAGGCCGCCGGTCACCCGCTCGACGGCCGCAGCGACGTGTTCTCTGCCGGGTTGGTGGCCTATGAGCTGCTCTCTGGGGTTCGCGCGCACTCCCGCGACACCGAGCCGGGCACCTACCATGCCGCGCTCGAGGGAGCCGTCGCTCCGCTCTCGAAGGTCTGGGCCGCGGCGCCCGCTGAGCTCGAGGCGATCATCGCCAAGGCGCTCTCGGTGGCGCCTGAAGACCGCTTTCAAACCGCGGCAGAGCTCGGCAGCGCGCTCGAGCTGTGCGCCGAGGCCGCCGATGAAGACGAGGTCGCCCGCTGGAGCACCTCGCTCATCGCCGCCCGCATACCCGGCGCGACGCCGTTGCCGAAGTTCAGCTTCGAACCGAATGAGCCGCTGTTGACGGTCGATGCCCGCCCCCCGGCCGTCGAGCAACGCATCGGCCGCGTCGAGCTCGTCAAGAGCGCGCCTTCGATCGACCTGCCCGCCGAGCCGAACACGGTCACTGAAGCGCCGTTGATGTTGCCCGACGACGACGAGCCCAGCTCGTTGATGCCCTTCGCGGCCAGCAGCCCCCAGGCGATCGAGGCCGAGCCCCTCGTCGAAGACCGCCCAGCGGCATCGGCTCCGATGCGGGCGCCTGCGCCGAGGTCTCCGTACTTGTGGGCGGGGGTGGTCGCCGTGGCCGTCGGGCTGTTCGGCGCGATCGCGGCACTCAATGACCCGCTCGACGGCGTAGGGCAGTGGCTCGCGCCAGTGGGGTGCACGCTGTTGGTGTTGGCCGGAGCGCTGAACGTGACCCGGCTGTTCGAGCGCCGCGAGACGCTGGTCGCCCTGGCTTCGGGCGGCGTGGTGTTGGGGCTGGTACGGCTCGACCCGCTGATGTGCCTGGTCGCGGGCGGCTTCGCGGCGGCGATGTGGTTCGGCACTGAAGACGATGATGATCACCCGCTGCGGGGCATGCTCGGGTTGTTGGCCGCGGGCCCGGCGGTGTTCTTGACCGCCGTGGGCACCCTTGGGGCGTGGGCCGATCGCGCCCCGATGGCTGAGGGCATCGCGTGGCTTCGCAGGCAGGCCACCACACCGGTCACCGAGAAGGTCGAGCTCGAGAAGGTGATGTCATTCGACCCGACCGGCTGGCGGGTTCGCCCCTCAGCTGATGGGCCGGGGGCCACCGAGTTCGCGTTGCCTCCGCTGCGCGCGACGTTGATCGCCCGAGTGCTGCGCGTCGAGGGCACCGCACCGACCTATGAGTCTCAGCTGGCCCAGGCCACCGCCGATTTTGCAAAGCGCGGGTGGGTCGATTTCGTGGTCGCTGAAAACAACGAGCTCACTGACGAGGCCGATGAGAGCCACCTGGTGAGCTTTCGCACCCGGCGCGGGTTGACCTGGAGCTCGGGCCTGCTGCGCATGGCGCGGGTCGATGACCAGCTGTGCGTGCTGATAGGCGTGGTGGCCGAGCGCAGAACGGTGCTCGCGCGAGACGAGCTGCTGCGGGTCACCCGGTCGATGCGCTGCAGCCCGGGTGGCGCGACCGCGGAGCTCACGCCCGAGACGCTCGCCGCCGCGCGGGCCGGCCTGGTCACGCTGCGCGCTGGAGCGCGTGTCGAGCTCGGTGTGGTGATTCAGCAGCGAGACAAGCAGGTGGTGATTCTCGCCGATGACTCGATTCTGGGAGGTTCGACGCCGACCGCGTTGACGTTCAGGCCGTTGCTCAAGCCCTCTGATGAGCTTCGCCGCGCGACGGTGCTGCGCCGAAAGCCAGGCGTGCTGTTGCTGCTGGCCGACGCCGACGAAGCGATGACTCCGCTGTCGCTGGTGGCGCCGCCGGGCGTCGAAGCGGAGGTCGTCACGGTGGGTCTGGCCGACGATGGCGTCACCTCACGCGTGCATGTTCGCCCTGGCGCTTTGGCGCGCAAGACGGCGACGTTCGAGGCTCACATGCGCAACACCTCAGGGCCGGTGCTGACGCCAGGCGGCGCGTTGGTCGGCGTGCTGCGCGCTGGCGAAGGTGGCGACCGGGTCATCACCATGGCAAGCGACGTCGAGGCGCTGCTCAGCCCCGGCATTCGCACCCTCGCGTGGAAGCTCGATGTCGACGACGCGCACCAGTGCACCCTCTCGATTCGGGTCGATCTCGATGACCCGTTTCATGAGCTCGAGCAGTTCGCCGTGCTGTTCGGGCCTCCACACCAGGAGGAGGTGCTGCGCGAAGAGAAGGTCACCGGTCGAACCAGCTCGACGCTGGTGGCGACGGTGCCCTGCCCGCTCGAGAAGAGCTTGTCGGTGGGGCTGCGCGCCACGGGTGATGGGCAGGTCTCGAAGGTGGTCGACGCGGTGCAGTTGCCGCTGATTTTCCCCGCGTCGCGGCGGGGGCAGCGCACCGATGTGAGCCGGCCGGCCGTGCCTGACTTGACGATGCTGACCTGGCTGTTCGAACCGCCGGCAGCGCGGGCCCCGGTGTGCCCCATCGAAGAGTGCGATCGCGTCTGTGGCACCGGCAACGGCGCCGCGTGCCTGGCGCTGGGGCAGAACCTGCACAACGCCGGGCGGGCGGTCTTAGCGATCAACGACTACGAGCGCGGGTGCGTCGCGAAGAACTTCGAGTCGTGTATTCAGCTGACGTACCTGGCGAACGCGAAGACCGTCGACACGTACACGGCGGTGCTCAAGCCGTGGTGCACGTTGGGCGTCGAACGGGCGTGCTGGGCGCTGAAGGTGCCGCAGTGGCGCGAACAGGTGAAGAAAGAGAGCGCTGAGTGCGGCAAGAGCCGTGAAGCGTGCGATCGCGAAGCCGATTTGTTGCTCGTCGGAGCGCGGCGGCCGGCCGACGTGCAGCGCGCGAGAACGGCGCTCGATCGGCGCTGCCGAGAGGGGGCTCCGGCGGTGTGTCTGCGCGCTGGCCTCGAGTGGCGCTACGAGGGCAAGATGGTCGAAGCGGCTGATGATTTCGAGCGAGCGTGCAAGGGCGGCGTGGCCGAGGCGTGCGTCGAGCAGGCCGGGTTGATGGCGGTGGGCGTGGGGGCTCCGAGAAATGTCGAGGCGGCGGCACGGGCGCTTCGCACCGCGTGCGATCGAGGCAGCGCTGAGGCGTGCTCGGCGATCGCGCGCCCCAAGCCATGACGTCGCCGCGAATAAAGGGGACAGGCTGGTTTAAGTCGCACGGCTGGCCCGTTTCACTTGGGCGACTTAAACCAGCCTGTCCCCTTTATTCCGGCAAGCCATGACGACGCTGCGCGCGACGCTCGAGGGCAAGCGGGTCGGCGTCGTACTGTCGGCCGGGTACTTCGGGTTCTTCGGGCATGCCGGTTTCGTCGAAGCACTGCACACGGTCGGTCTTCGGGCCTCCGCATGGGGCGGCACCTCGGCCGGAGGGTTGATCGGCGCGCTGGCAGCGGCGGGCGTCTCGTCAGCCTCGATTCGCGAGCTGCTGCTGTCGATACGCCGCGAGCACTTCTGGGACCCCGACTACTTCGGCCTGGCGGTCTCGTCAGTGCGCAAGGGCTCGCGAGCGAGTGGGTTGCTGAAAGGCGAGCGGTTTCGGCAGCTGCTTCAGAAGCACTTGCCAGTGCGCGAGTTCAGCGGTCTGCAGACGCCACTGCTGCTGGTCGCGACGAACCTGACGACTCAGCGGGCGGTGCTGTTGACCGAAGGCGACCTCGTGACAGCAGTTCACGCGACCTGTGCGTACCCAGGGCTATTTCAAGCGGTGCGGCACGACACCGGCCTGCTGTGGGATGGCGGCATCGTCGACAAGGCGCCTGCCCTCGCACTCGCCGAATCGCTCAAAGACCGGTTCGACGCGCTGGTGGTGCACTACCTGCCGAGCCACGGAGCGCCCGTCGAACCAGCAGGCCCATTCGCCTATGCATCAGGCCTCGCGGCCGGGTTCGCAGCCGTGCGCAGAGATCATTTTCGCCTTCAACTCGAAGTGCTCAGAGCGCGAGGCCTCCCAACGTATGTGGTGACGTCGGAGCTGCCAAAGGTGACTCCAAAGACGATGCACCTGGGTGAGCAGGCCATCGATGCGGGCCGCGAATCAGCGCTCGAGGCCTTCGCGCGCGAGCCCCAGGGGTGGTTGGGCGCAGACTAAAGCCGCGGGGCCCCTCGCTCCTCGTGAGAATCTGTCGGGTCGTACTGCCAGTGACTACTTCGGGCAGCTGCAGATGTTCTTCGCCGAGCCGTGTGGCTGCGGCGCGATCTTCGAGAAGTCGCTCGCGTTGGTATCTGTGTCGACGCAGGCCATCTCCGCGCCCGCCTCGAGGAGCCGCCCTGCGGCCAGGGCCGAGGAGAGCGGTGAGGCCGCCGAGCCTCCCTCTGAGCAGCTCGCAGTGCCATAGCCCACGAAGTCAGCCACCGACGGGCCAATGGGGCAGTCGCCCTCCAATGCGACGGAGTCCATGGTCAGAGCGACCTTCCCGTTGGTGGCGCTCATGTCGACCTGCTTCGAGAGCTTGACCGCGGTCACCGGCAGCGAAGCCCCCTTCACCCCAGTCGGGCCAATCGCGAGCAAGACATAGGTGCCCGCCTTGAGGCGAGTTGGCGAAGGGATGGTAGCCAGCTGGCTTTTCCAGCTCGTGCCGGCCGCGCTGGAGTACTGAATCGCCCAGCCGCCAAGCTCTACCGCGTGGCTCGACCGGTTGTGCAGCTCGATGTAATCGGCGTTGAACCGCGCCCCGATGTTGCCGCCGCCACCGTACACCTGGCTGATCACCACCGAGTTGGTCGTGCAGCCGCCGGGTACACCGGCGTCGAGTCTTGGCGTCCCAGCGTCGGCCCGTGCCACGCCTCCGTCACTCCCCTGGTGCACGCCAGCATCTGCGCCGTCGCGCTCGCACCCCGGGCGTACCACCGCGGGCAGGCTGCGAAGAAAGGCGACGATGGAGGTGACCTCATGGTCGCTCATGGTGCTGAACCTCGGCATGTCGGTGGAAAGCATGGTGCCCTGGTCGTCAACGCCGGTTCGAACCGCGGTGATGATCTGCTGATCAGACCATTTGCCAAGGCCGGTGCTCGTCAGGTTTGCGGGCTCACCCTGTTGACAGGTAGGGCTGCCGGAAAGGGTCTCTTCATGGCAGCCTTGGCACTCCCGGTTGGTGACGTAGCCCTTGCCTTCGGTGACCGGTGAGACACCGGCGTCGCTTGGGCCCGCATCGAGGGCCCCAGCGTCGCGCACCTCGGCAAGACCCCCATCAGCACCTGCGCCATCGACTGCGCACCCGGGGCGCACCACCGCCGGCACGCTTCGCAGGTAGGTCACGATTGCCTTCGCCTCATCGTCGCCCATCGTGGCGAACCTCGGCATGTCGCTGCCGAGCATTTTGCCCTCGTCGTCCACGCCCGTGCGAATGGCGGTGATGATCTGTTTCTCAGACCAACCGCCAAGGCCGGTGCTGGTCAAATTCGCGGGCTCTCCCGCTTTGCAGCTGGGGCGACCTCCCAGGTTTGCTTTGTGGCACGCAGCGCAGTGTCGGTTGGTGACGTAGGCCTTGCCCTCGACCAACGGGTCAGGCTGCTCGCTGCCGCAGACGCTCGCGGGCACCTTGTGTCTCACCGGCGGTACCGTGGCGAGATAGGCCGCGACTCCGGCGGCTTCGTCATCGGTGAAGTTCGCAAAGCGGGGCATCTGCGAGCACAGCGCGCCGTCTTCATCGTCAACGCCCGTGGTGACAGCCGCGACGATTTGAGAGGCCGACCATGCGCCGATGCCGGTCTCGACGTCGCTGGTGATATTCGAAGCGAACACCATGCTCGCCCCATCGCCATCAGAGCCCGACAGCTTGTCGCCGTGGCAGGCAGCGCAGTGCTGCGCTTCGACGACCACTTTGCCGTGATGGGCGACATCAGTCAGCGTCGGAGTGCACGTCGGCGCCGTGACCGCGTTGCTCACTGGCTTCAAGGTTCGAAGATAGGCGACGATGTTGGCCGCCTCGTCGTCGGTCAGGTCGAGTGCACGGGGCATCGTCGAGCAGAGAGTGTTTTGCTCGTCATCGATGCCATCGCGAATGGCGCTTACGATGGCCTCGTCTTTCCACCCGCCGAGGCCGGTTTTTTCATCAGGGGTGAGGTTTGCCGCAGAGCCCTGGCCTCGAACGGCTCCCGCCAGCGTGCCTGCGCTCGAGGTATGGCAGGCGTTGCAGCCGCGTTTGAGCACTGCTTCTTGGCCCGCAAGAACGTTGCCTTTCGTCACGGCAGTGGCGGTGCCGTCCATCACGTCGGTGCATGCGGCGAGTGCGACGCTCAAGATGATGAGAGAAGGGTGAACGAAAGTACGCGACATGGTGGTCCTTGGTCGGAGAACGACGGGACCAGGCGCCTAGCCGGGTTGCGATGAGGCGACACATCCCCCTGGGCGACACGGGCGTTGCCAGAGTGGAAACGGAGCCCTTTCTGCTGCTCCTTTCCACCTTGGCAAGGCCGCGTTGCCCACTTTGGGTCTTTCGTCGGGGTGGCACCAAATGAAATACGGCGCCCATGGACCAATCACGTCGAAGTTTCTTTCAGACCACGGCCGCCCTCGGGGCTGCCGCCCTCTCGACCCAGTTCTTCACCGCATGCGGCGTCGGTCTCGAAGACCAGATGACCGATGACGGCTCTCTTGAGGAGGAACTCGCCTCCTCGTGCTCGACGCCCACCATCAGCGCCAATCACGGCCACTCGTTGAATGTGCCGCTGTCTGACGTGAACGGTTCGGTGTCGAAGACGTACTCGATCGCCGGCAGCGCGTCGCACGACCACAAGGTGACCATCACTGCCGCCCAATTTGCCCAACTCGCCGCGGGGGCTTCGCTCCAGGTCTCCTCGACCACTGATGCCTTCCATGCGCACGATGTGACGGTGACCTGTCTCGCCGCCGCGCAGACTTGCCCCAATGGCGCCTCCGCCGTCGTGATCACCGCGAACCACGGCCACTCGTTGACCGTCCCCAAAGCAGACGCGGCCGCCGGCAAAGCGAAGAAGTATTCAATTCAGGGCGCTGCAAACCACCCGCACATCGTTTCGCTGACGACGGCCCATTTTTCGACGTTGAAGAAGGGTGGCACCGTGACCGTCGCGTCGACGACGAACAGCGGGCACAGTCACTCCGTCTCGGTGAAGTGCGCTTAGACCACAACGGCGCTTTCAGGCGAACATGTGGTTGTCGCAACGTTGCGACAGCTGTCTGACGGTGTGGCGCCTTGAGCTGGGCGCCCCCCGCATGGCGCGTCGGCGGTAGGGCTCGAACGCGGACGTTGCGATTGGCGCATCGACCGGCGACAGTGCGCTCCCCATGCGACCCCTCTTTGCGGTGCTGCTGCTCGTCGCGTCGGCCGCTCACGCGTTCGACCACTTCGACGGCCCCCGCGTCGTAAGCAACCCGGTCGGCGACCTCACTGACCTCTTCGCCTGGGTGAGCGCTGACGCCAACACGGTGAACCTGGCGTTGACCGTCGACCCTAGCGCGACCTCAACTTCAAGCTTCGGCCCCACGGTGCAGTATGCCTTTCACATCGAGTCGATGACCGCGTTCGGCGTGTCGGCGGTGAAGAGCACCACCCTCATCTGCACCTTCGACGCGCTTCAGCAGATCAGCTGCTGGCTGGGCGCTGACCGAGTGATCTCTGGCGACGCCTCGAGCCCCTTGGGGCTCAGCAACGCCGGCGGCACTTTCAAAGTCTTCGCCGGCCCACGCAAAGACCCGGCCTTTGCCAATACCCAGGGGCTGCGTGACTTTCGCGCAGCGTTGATCGCGGGCGCGTACGACCAAAGCGTGTGCCCGACCATTGCTCCCGGTGACCGAGCGGCGTTGCTGAATCTGCTCAAGGGCTCCTCGAGCGGCGCGCCCGTCAATGCGTTCGCTTCGAGCCACGTGCTGGCGCTGGTTATCAGCCTCGATAAGCGCTTGCTGACCGCGGGCGGCGACATCGTTTCGGTGTGGGCCTCGACCCACCAGGCGCCATGATGCGGCGAGCTTCGTTTCTTTCAGCGACCGTCATGCTTGTTGTGATCGCCACTGGGTGCCCCACCGCGATGGGGGGCGAGAAGCAGCCATGTTACGGCAATATGACCTGCAACCCGGGCCTGGCGTGCTTGAGCGACCTCTGCGTCAACAACCGCAGCGCCGATGCGGGTGCAACCGTCGGCGACGCGGGCGCTCCTGCCGATGCTGGTGCCGATGCTGGTACACCAGGCTTCGATGCCGGTTCGCCCGTCGATGCGGGCACTGCTGGGCCTCCGGCCCTCGGCCCCCAAATCGACCGAGTCGGTCGCCCGATGATTTCAAGTGCCTTCGTCGATTTCACCGCCGCTTCGCGCGGCCAGAAACTCGACGAATGGAACGCGGCGCCCAGACCCGAGTGGTCGTCGCTCAATGTCGAGCTGTCGCCGAGTCTCGCGATGTACGATGCGCTCGATGGGTGCGGTGACTCGGCCTTCATCGGGCAAGCACCCCCGAAATACTTGAATGCGAGCGTGCTGTTGGCCAATGACCAACTCTTTTTCGATACCCGGCTCGGCACCTGCCTCACGGTTCTCGCGGTCGAGCGACATGTCACGGGTGATTGCGGAGGTCGCGCGCCAGGTGTCGACGCGGTCGACCAGATGTATTCGCTGTTCATCAATGGGCAGAGCTCGGGCGTGACCGATGGCATCACGGCCCCGGCTGACCTCTCGACGACGTTTCCCTTCTTTGGGGCACCGTAGCGACACGTCGGGGCCGTGAAGGCGCTCCTGATGGTTCGTACCGAACGACCAATCCCGCTTGGTCTCGAGGTAAGCAGGGCTTCCCGAGCAGTGAGTCGAGCGCCTAGAAAGACCCGCTCACGCTCACGCCGCCCGGTTGCACCGCGACGCGCACGCCGGTCTGCCGATGAAAAAGCATAGGCAGGGCGACCGCGAAGGCTGCGCCGACCGCCGCTCCGACAATCACATCGGTGGCCCAGTGCTTGTCAGCCGCGAGCCGCACAAACGCCGTGGCCGTCGCGAGGGGTACGCCCACCGCCCACGTCACCCACGCGTACTTGAAGCCGTGCAGCGTCGAGACCATGCCCGCCGAGACCGCCAGGCCCACCGCGAACGTCGTGTGCCCGCTGTAAAACGACAGGTTCTGATCGGCTCGGTCGGGGGCCGTCGCCAAGAACGTATCTGACTCATTGACCGTGTACGGCCGGGCCCTCCCGACGCTGAACTTCACCAGCTGGTTCGTCGCCATCGCCGCGAAGGTCGCCTCAGCGATGATCGTCAAATCGGCCGCCCAGCGCGTGAGCCAGGAGTCAGTGCCGTCATGCTCGAACAAGGCATCAAGGCCGAACAACAACACCGGCATCGCGACCAGCGACACCAGGTTGCTCGCGGTGTCGGGCGCGGGCAGCCCAGAGAGGCTCCCGGTCAGGGTCGGGTTGAAGTTGCGGCGAATCGTGGTGTCGAAGTCGTTCACCGCGCACCAGCGGCACCCGCCAGGCGCCAGTGGCCGCTTGAACGCGATCTCGGTCACGAGCCAGCCCAGCCCCAGGGTGATGGTGACTGGCAAGTCGACCGCGGGCAGCCACTTGAGCTCACTGGGGGCATCGGCTGGGGCGACGGCGACGAAGAGGCTCAGCAGGAGACCCGGCATGGAGCCTCAGCATGGAACAACCGCGGCCACTTCGCGAGAATCAGCCGTAACGCCGGTGCTCAACCAGCAGACACCGGTTCTGCACCACATCAATGCCCGCTGCGACCAGCAGCTTCGCCGCCTCGTCATTCTCGATGCCCAGCTGCATCCACACCACTTTGGGCTTCTTGGCGATGAGCTCGGGCACGTGGGCCAACACGTCTGACGGCCGGCGAAACACGTCGACCAGGTCGAGCTCGCCGGGCACGTCTTTCACCGAGCGATACACCGGCTGCCCCAAAATCTGAGTCACATCGGGGTAGTACACTGGCACCGGCACCACCTCGATGCCCTGACGCTGCAGATACGCCGGCACGTCGAATGACGGTTGGCCCGCTTGCCCTTCGGTCTTGATGCCGAGCACCGCGATGCGCTTGGTCTGCTTGACGACCTGCTCGATGCCCGCTTCGTCTTCGATGATTCGTGCCATGCCGCACAATCACCAAAGGCCCGGCCGTTCGCCACCGTTTTACGCGGCGCTCAGCTCGAGCCGGCGCAGAATCTCCGCCCCGCTCGGCCGCTCGGCCGGGTCGACGCGCAGTAACGCCTTCGCCAGCTCACTCAAGTCAGCTGGCAACAGGGGCTCGATCGACCTCGGGTCGGGTGCGGCCCGCTGCTGCTTCTCGACCAGCACACCCATCGCGGTGCCGAAGAAGGGCAGCCGCCCCGTCAGCGCCTCGAACAACACCACTCCGAGGGCGTACCAATCAGCCGCATGGGTGATCGCTCGCCCCGCCGCTTGCTCTGGAGACATGTAGGCCACCGTGCCCGCGATCTCTTCTTGCTGCCGGGGCTTGCCGAAATCATGAACCTCGGCAGCCAGCCCAAAGTCGAGAATCACCACCCGGCCGTTCGCGGTGACCAGCATGTTGTTGGGCTTGATGTCTCGGTGCACCTTGCCCGACGCATGGAGCGCCATCAGCCCGCTCGCCACCTGCGCCAGCGACGCCCGCAGTCGCGTGACATTGAGCGTGCCACCCATGGTGCGGCTCGGCACGTCATTCAACTGCCCCGGAGCACTCAGGTTCTCGACGATCGGCAGCCGCTCCGTCGTGGGCGCGGGGGCCAACCGCTCGCCGAGAGGCCGCACGTATTCGAGCAACCCCACCCCGTCGACCAGCCGCATCGTGAAGTACCAGGTGCCCTGCGCGTTGCCGAAGTCGAACAGCTCGACCAGGTTCGGGTGAGTCAGGTGCTGAATCGACCGAAACTCCTGCTTGAACGCGAACAGGCTGTCGGGGCTGATCGTGCGCAGGGTCTTCAGCGCGACCACCTCCCGGGTCTCCATGTCGAGCGCTGCGTAGACGACGCCGTGAGACCCTTCGCCGAGCACCCGCAGTATCTGAAAGCGTTCGGTATTTTCGAACCGTTGCACGCCCACGAAGTTAGCTGAAAACCGCGGCGCGCCCTCGTTTTGGTTGATGCCTTGGCTTGTTGCGAAGCGCACCCGTTGAGAGCAAAAGCCCCAGCATGCGAACCAGTGCCTGGGGTGTGATGACGTGTGCGCTCGTACTCCTTTCTGGGTGCAACGACTCCGAACCGGGGTCGGCGGCCGATTCGGGCAGCACAGCCACCTCTGACGCTGGCACCCGGGTCGACGCAGGCGCCGTGCTCCCCGTCGACGCGGGCACCGTGACCGACGCTGGCAGCTCAACGCCAATCGACGCCGGCACGCTCGTCGACGCAGGCGCTGTTCGCGACGCAGGCACCGTCACGCCCGACTCCGGAGTGCAGACCTTCTCCGTCACCCTCGACCCGATCACCCTCGCCGCCGACTCCGAGGTCACCAAGTGCGTCGTGCTCGCGCTGTCGAACACCGCGCCCGTGCACGTGCAATCGATTCACACCACCCTGACCGGCTCGAGCGAGCTCGTCGTCTACACGTCGAACGCCTCGGCTGAGAGCCGCACGCCCACCGACTGCCTGATGGGCGACTTCAACGAGGGCAAGGGCTCGGCGCTCACTTTCACCCAAAAGGCCAACGAGACGCTCACCTTGCCCGCCGCCACCGGCTTCACCTTTGGCGCGGGGCAGTTGATTCGCCTCAAGGTGCACGCCATTGAATTCGGAGCCGCCACGCCCGTCTCTGCCACCGTCAGCTTCACCACCCAGCCCGATGCCGACTTTCAATACGAGGCCGGCATGCTGTTGGTGGGCACCCAGAACATCAACATCCCCGCGGCGTCGAGCCCGACCACCACCGGCACGTTCGCCGTGCCCACCATCGCCGTCGGCAGCAAGCTCCTCGTCGTCGCCGCGCACACGCACGCCCTGGGCACCGAAGAGAAAGTGCGCCTGGGCACCTCGCTCATTTACACCAGCACGACGCCCAACGACCCTTCGCTCGCGGTCGTCACCCCGCCCCGCTCGCTCACCTCGAGCGAGATGATCGGCCTCGACTGCAGCTGGGCCAACACCGGTGGCTCGCAGGTGCGCTTTGGGTTCGCGTTCGGCGATGAGCAGTGCTTCGTGCGCATGCATTACGCCCCGGCCACCGGGTCGGTGGTCTGCACCGAGTCGGTCTGCCTGGCGTATTAAAACCGGGCCAGCTGCGGGTAGAGTGCCGCGCTCATGATCGCCTCTCTGTTAGTGACTGTCGTGGTGTCGGTTGCTCCCTCGAAACCGGCCTCGGCCTACGAGCTCGACCCGGCGACCTTCGTGGCGATGGCCAAGAGCGACCTGGTGAGCCTGCGACGCTTCGTGCAAGGCATGGAGACCGTCGCCACCACGGTCAAAGCCAACCAAGCGCTCTTCTCGGCCTCGACCGGTCGCATCTACGACCGTGAGCAGAAGCAGCTGCTGCTGGGCACCTGGGGCTCGCTGTTCGCCTTCTTCAGCGCCACCGAAGGCCTGCGCCAAAAATACTGGGACTTCGTCAAGCGCTCACCCCTCGACCCCCGTCACGCCTGGGGGTTTCTGCTCACCCACACCGCGCTGACCGCGCTGCTCTCGCACGGCCTGCAGTTCGCCAATGAAACGCTCGGCAACAAACAGCTCGAGACCCTCTTCGACGAGGCCAACGACGAGTTCGGAGTGCCCCGCGGCGCCTTCGCCAGCTTCAAGGTGAAGTCGATTCACGTCGCCACCACCACCCAGCTGCTCACCGGAGAGCTCTGGTCGAGCGCCCCGCACGCCGCGCTCGAGACCAAGCCTGGGCCCGAGGCCGAGAACGTCGAGTGGGCCCTGGCCGAGATGAAACGCGACACCGGTCTGGCCAAGGCCGCCCTCACCACCGCTGGCGTGAAGCTCTTCGGCGTCAACGCCAAAGACATCGTCAAGACCAACACCGCGCAGGCCATCTTCCCCGTGCAGAAGAGCTTCGCCGAGTGGGCCGGAGACACCCGCGTCGCCCGCCAAGGCAAGCCGCTCATCACCCGGGCGCAAATCGACGCGCTGGTGCTGCCCAAGCTGCAACCCGGCGACGTGCTGGTCGCTCGGCAGAACTGGTTTCTCTCGAACATCGGGCTGCCCGGGTTCTGGCCGCACGCGCTGCTCTTCGTCGGCACGCCTACCGAGCTGAAGGCGACCTTCGACGAGAACCCCGAGGTCAAGGCCTGGGCGCTCTCGCAACCCGAGAAGGCCGCGGGCCTGTCGGAGCTGCTGGCGAAGCGCTTCCCCTCCAAGTGGAAGAGCTACACCACCGGGCCCGACTTTCAGAACCACGCGCCGATTCGGGTCATCGAGTCGATCAGCGAGGGGGTCAGCTTCACCGCCGTCGAGCACGCGTTCGGCGTCGACTACCTCGCCGCGATGCGCCCCACCGTCTCACCGCTCGAGAAAGCCCGCGCGATTGAACGGGCCTTCGCCTACGTCGGCAGACCGTATGACTTCGACTTCGACTTCTTCAGCGACACCTCATTGGTGTGCACCGAGCTCGTTTACAAGAGCTACCAACCGTCGGCCCAGATGAAGGGCATCCCCCTCGACCTGGTCGACGTCGCGGGGCGGCGCACCCTGCCGGCGAATGACATCGTTCGGCAATACGACTCGGCGTTGGCCGTGCCTGGCCACCCGCTCGAGTTCGTGCTCTTCATCGACGCGAAAGAGAAGACCGCCCAGGCCTTCGAAGCCACCGCCGATGCCTTTCGCTCGTCGTGGAAACGGGTGAAGTGGGACGTGGCGCTCCAGTGACCAGCAAGACCTACGAGGTGGGCAACCCGCCCGGGCGCGATGAGCTGCTCGAGGCCCTCGCCATGCGGCCGCCCCGGCTCGACCTGATCGCGCTTGCGATTTCACGCTTGGGCAACCCCGAGCTCGACTTCGAAGGCCCGCTCCGGCGGCTCGACTCGCTCGCGAACCGGGTTCGGGCCCGCGCCGGTGATGACCCGGTGGCCTCGCTCATTTCGGTGCTGGCCGATGAAGAGGGCTTCGAGGGTGACCACGTCGTCTTCGACCACCCGATGAACAGCTTTCTCGACGTGGTGCTCGAGCGGCGCCGCGGCCTGCCGATTCTGCTCTCAGTGCTCTACCTCGAGGTCGCCAGACGCGCGGGTCTCGAGGCCGGAGGCGTCGCGCTCCCCGGCCACTTCGTGGTGCAGGTCGAGAAGGTGTTGATCGACCCGTTCAACAACGGCAAGCGGTTGACCGAGCGCGATGCCCAACGCATCGTCAAGCGCGCGTCGAGCTCGGCGCAGTTCTCAGCCGAGATGCTCAGGCCACCCTCGGCGAAGGCCATCGCGACCAGAATCTTGAACAACCTCAAGGGCTCGTGGATTCAGCGAAACGACACCGATGAGGCGCTCAGCGCGGTCGACATGCTGCTGGTGCTCTCGCCCAGACACCCTTCTGAGGTGCGCCTGCGCGCCGGGCTGCTGATGGAGCTGGGAGCCTTTCGCGCTGCCCTCACCGACATCGAGTCGTGCCTCACCGAGACGCCCCAACCGCCCGATTACGCCGCCCTGGTCAGAACCGCGAAGGGCCTGCGCGATCGGGTCGGCCAGCTCCACTGACGTGAAGGCTCAGCGGTCGTTGGTCGAATAGTAGAAATACCCTGAGCCCTCTTTGCACTGGGCCAGCGCGTATTTGCCCCCACGCAAGTTCGCGTCGAGCGGGCGCTTGTCGTCTGTGTACTCGTCGAGCGACGTCTCCTGCACCCGGCTGGGAGGAATTCGGTCGTAGTACTTCGATTTGCCGTTCGCCAACCACACCGTGCAACCGGTCAAGGTGTCGCCTTCGCGGGTCGAGACGTTCACGGTCTCTTCGGCGCTGCCGAACGCGCGCCTGCGCCGGTCGAGCTTCACGTCGCCTTTGATGACCCGCCGCTCCGAAGGTTTGTTGCTCGGCGAGGTCACCGCGGGCTCGGTGGGCTTGATCACTTCAACCGTCGTAGTGGGCTTCTCGGCTGGCTTTTCAACCGGCTTCTCGACCGGGCGCTCGGCTGGTTTTTCAGCCACGGCCACGGTCGTGCTGCCCGGCTCGACCCGCGGCTTCTTGACCGCCTTGACCGCGCTCGCATCGCGAAACGCGAAGACCTCTTTGGGCAAGGCGTCGGCGTCTTGATCGCTGAGAATCTCTGGCAGCGCCCCGCTGGTGTCGACCACCGCAGCGGTGCCCAGCACCTCACGCTTGGTCGTGCCCTCCTGCGCCGCCCCCACCAGGCGAAACCGCTCTCGAAGCTGAACCCGCGCGCCCTCTTCGAGAAACAGCAACAGCGCGCCACCTCGCCGTACCACCTTGAACACCGGCCCTGACGGCGTCACCTGCTCGTGCTTCGAATCGGCCACCGGCTGCGTGCCGTCGCCCTCGGGCTTGCCTGGCTCATCGGGCTTGGTGGGAGTCTCGTCTTTCACCGCGACCTTGCCCGGCCCCACGGGCGCAGGCGTCACCGTGCTCGGGCGCCCCACGAACGTGTACCCGACCGCGCCCAGCGCCAAGAGCACCAGCACCGCCAGAATGACCATCGGGGCCCGATTCTTGGGTGCCACCAGAGCGTCTTCGCGCGGGGGCGGAGCGACCTCGGTCTCGTTCTCAGACTGATCTTCGACGTCATCGCCGACGATCACCGACGGCTCGGAGCGCCTCGTCATGCTGGCGATGCGCTTACTCGATGACTTGGGCGCGGGCGTGCGCACCGCCGAGAGCGCCTGCTGGGCCGGCGTCAACGGCACCTCATCGGAGCCGCGCAAGAAGGTGCTCTTGTCTTCCGGCTCGTCAGGCGGCTCTTCGGGCTCGGGGGCCTGGTGGCGGTTCTTTCGTCGCAGCAGCGAGAGCTTCGACTGCAGCTGCCGCTCGGCGGCGAACTCATCGGAGCACATCGCTCGAACGGCGTTGCCCACGTCTTCGGCGCTCGTGGTCAGCCCTTCACGCACCGCGAGCTCATTGAGCGCTCGCGCGAAGTCGTCACAGCGCGAGTAGCGGTTGCCGATTTCAGGGGCCAGCGCCCGCATCACGATCTGATTCAGCGCCGGGCTGACGTCGGGCCGCACCTCAATCAACGAGGGGATGCTCGGGTGCGCCATCATCATCACCATCTCGGCCATGGTGGCGCTTTGGTACAAGGGGCGGCCGGCGATCATCTCCCAGACCACGATGCCGGCTGAGAAGATGTCGCTGCGGTGGTCGAGCGGCTTCGCCATCGCCTGCTCGGGTGACATGTACCCGAGCTTGCCCATCACCGTGCTCGGCATCGTGTGCTTGCTGCGCGCCGAGCTCTTCGCCAGGCCGAAGTCGATGACCTTGACCTCGCCTTCGTACGAGACCATCACGTTTTGCGGCGACACATCGCGATGCACGATGCCCAGCGCGATGCCGTCAGGGCCCGCTTTGCGGTGCGCATAGCCAAGCGCTTCGGCGATTTGCTGACCGATGTAGAGCGCGATGGGCAGCGGCAGCACGGAGCCTGTGACCGCGAGCCGGCTCATCACCCGCGCCAGGTCGACGCCCGGCACATACTCGATGGCCATGTACAGCGTGCGGTCGTAGTCGCCCATGTCGTACACCTGGGCGATGTTCGAATGGGTCAGGTGCACCAGCACCCGGGCCTCATGGTGAAAGCGGTCGACGAACTGCGGGTCGGCCTGCATCGACGGCAAGATCGTCTTGACGATGCACAACTTCTCGAAGCCGCCGACACCCGAGAGCCGGGCCAGGTGCACCTCTCCCATGCCGCCCTGACCGAGCATGAACAGCAGCTCGTAGCGGCCCAACATTCTTGGTCCTGGGGGAGGCGTTGCCATCGGCAGGCGCATTCTACCTGCGTGTGACCAGAACGCACGCTTGCGTCAATGGTATGTCGTGCCC
>JANLPS010000422.1:0-18325 GCA_031367385.1 Archangium sp.
CGAAGCTCGTGCGCGCGCTGCTGTAAGACGCACACTCCTGTGAGCGAGCCCAACTCTCATGGTGGGCTTGTCGAACCATGGGAAACGGTGCCCGGTTCGTGGTTCGACGCTCACCATGAGAGTTCTTCGTTTACGGAGAGGGCAACGAAGAGAGCTCACTCGCCCAGCAACGATTGCAGCGTCTTCAACGCGGCCTCGGCACGGGCGATCGCCTTGAGCTGCTTTCGCTTCAGCACCGCCAAAGAGCCCCCGCACAACGGGCACGTCTGCGCCTGCGGGTAGATGTGCCGATTACACCCCGGGCACCGCGTCAGCTGCGGAGGCAGCCGCCCTTTGACCCTCGGCGCCGTGCTCACGGCAGCACCGGCAACCGCACCGCACGCCCCCGCGGAGGCCGAAGCGTATTCGGCAACGCTGCTGGCAACGGTGCATCAATCGGCTCTTCAACCAGCCGAAACAGCCCTTGGTCGAAGGGCGTGCCCGGCGCGTCTTTCACCTTTTCGACCCGCTCGCGCAGCCCCTCTTTTTCGAGCTCGAGCACCCGGTGGTGGCAGTACGGGTTGTTGCCCGGCTTGCCGAACATGACCGTCGTGGTCCACGAGCAGCCGCCGCGGCAGACGTCGGCGTAGTAGCAGGTGCGGCATCGCCCCCAGAGCTCGTTGACGGTGCGGTCGCGGGTGAAGCTCAGCTCGGGTGACTTGACCCAGATGTCTTCGATGGTCAGGTCGCGAATGTTGCCGCCGGTGTACCCGCTGGTCGGCAGCGAAGGGCACCCCTTCACCGTGCCGTCGGCCTCGAGGCCAATCGTGTTCTGCCCGGCGTTGCAGCCAATCCAATGGCCTTTGCCGGTTTCTCCGCCGCGCCAGAGGTGCTCGTACGGCCCGAAATAGCCAATGTTGTTGCCGGGTACCATCAGCAGGCCCTGCTCGAGACCCCGGTGATAGAGCGAGGCCAGCTGCGGGTAGAGCTCGAGGAGCTGGTAGGGCTGGAGCAGCAGCTCCGGGTGATCGACCGCGTTGCCCATCGCGACGGTGAGCTGCACCTGCCAGTGGGTCGAGCCGGCGTCGATGATGCTCTGCATCACCTCGGGTAGCTGCTTCCACGACAGGGCGCCGATTTGCGTGTTGTTGCCGACGGTGATGCCGTGGCGGCGCAGGCGCTCCATCGCTTCGAGGGCCGAGCGGTAGCTGCCTTGAACGCCGCGAATGCGATCGTGGGTCTCTTCGATGCCATCGATTGAAATCGACACGCCTTGCAGCCCAGCATCGGCCGCGGCTTTGACTCGATCTTCGGTGAAGTTGCGACCACCGCTGGTCATCGTCGAGTCCATCCCAGCGTCGCGAATGGCGCGAATCAGCCGCGTCCAGTCTTTGCGCAGGTAGGCCTCGCCTCCGATGATGGTGACTTCGCGGCACCCCAACGCCGCCAACTGGGCGACGACGTCGAGGGCCTCTTCGGTGCTCAGCTCGTCTTTACGGGCCGACCCGGCGCGCGAACCACAGTGGTTGCAGGCCAGGTCGCATTTGAGCGTGATCTCCCAGACCGCGTAGACGGGCCGACACGTGCGCAAGTCATCATCGGTGACGAACCGCTTCACCGCTGGCGCATCGCTTATCGGCCCGAACATTCGGCTACCAGTTGGTGCCGACGGAGCCCAAGTCTTTGAGCGCGAGGTTCAGCGCCTTGACCGCCTTCTTCGCCTCGGTGGTGGCTTGCTTGTTCAGCTTGCCCGCCGCGATCGACGCCTCGATGGTGCTCAAGTTGGTCTCGATGCTGTCGCGAAAGCCCGAGAGGTCATCGCGCAAGACCACGCCGTACATCGGCATGATGCGAATCGGAGCGGGGCCCGGCAAGGGTCGTGAGGTCGGCAGCCCCGCGAGCACCGGCTTGAGCGAGTTGATCGCCGACTGGAGATCTTTCGCCGCCGCCTTGGCGCGGGTCAGCTCGGTGCCTTGCAGCTTGCCGTCACGCGCGACTTCTTTCGCGTTCGGCTTGCCCTTGGCGATGTTGGCCTTGACCTGATCGAGCGCCACTTGAATGCCATTGCGCAGCGACCCGACCTGGTCGCGAATGAACACGCCGTACATCGGGCGAACAACGCCACCCGGGCGAGCAGGTTTCACGGGCTTCGCAACGGGTCTCGTCTCTTCGGTGCTTCGAACTGCGGCCATGTGGTGCCCCCTCAAGAGGTCCTGCGGTGTGCGAATGACCTAAACCAGGTCAGATTGTTCTGCCAAGGGGGGGAGGGCGAAGTAATTGACGATTCATGGACAGACTGCTGCTGATTGAGGGCCGATGGGAGAAAAGCGCCTCGAATGCGTCGATTCTGGCGCCTTGGGACCAACGGGTTGTCGCACTCGCGGCACAGGCGTCTGCCGAGCAGGCCGAACGGGCCTTGGCGTTCGCGTCGGCGGGCCGGGGTCGCTTGGCCGCGCTCTCGGGTGGGCAGCGTCGAAAGGTGCTCGACGGCATCGTCGCTGGGCTGACCGCACGCGCAGATGCGTTGGCGCAGGTCATCTGCCATGAGGCGGGCAAGCCGTTGACGGCGGCTCGGGGAGAAGTCGCCCGGGCGATCGAGACCTTTCGCCTGGCCTCGGCCACCCTCGCCGGCTTCGGCGGCAGCGTGGTGCCAGTCGATCTCGCCGCGGGCGCTGAAGGCTCGGAGTGCGAGGTGCGGCGCTTTCCCGCTGGGGTGGTGGTGGGGGTGGTGCCCTTCAATTTCCCGCTGAACTTGGGCGCGCACAAGGTCGCTCCGGCGCTGGCCGTGGGCGCCCCGATCATCGTCAAGCCGCCTCCGCAAGCGCCGTCAGCGATGGGCATGCTGGCCGAGATCGCGCTCGCCGCCGGAGCAGACCCCGCTGCGATGCAGGTCATCTCGTGTGACAACACCGTCGCCGAGAAGCTCGCCACCGATGCCCGGGTGCGGGTGATGAGCTTCACCGGCAGCGCGAAGGTGGGTTGGCACTTGAAGGGCCTGGTCAAGGCCAAGGCGGTGCTCGAGCTCGGGGGCAATGCGGCGGCGATTGTCTGTGCCGACGCCGACCTCGAGAGAGCCGCCTCGAAGCTTGCGCTGGGTGCCTTCATTTACTCGGGGCAGGTGTGCATCAAGGTGCAGAGGGTCGTCGTCGAAGCCGCCGCGTGGGGTGCGTTCGTGCCGAAATTTCTGGCCGCCGTCGCCGCTTTGAAAGTCGGAGACCCCGCCAAAGAAGAGACCCAGGTCGGCCCGGTCATCGACGCGCGCTCAGCCGACCGCATTGAAGGGTGGGTCGACGAAGCGATCGCCGCTGGCGCGACCGTTTTGAAGCGGGGTTCGCGCAAGGGGCAGCTGATCGAGCCAATCGTGCTCACCGACGTGCCTCGAACCGCCAAGGCCTACGCCGAGGAGATCTTCGGGCCGGTGGTGTTGCTCGAAAAGGCCGCCGATTTTGCGAAGGCCCTCGAGGCGGTGAATGACTCGCAGTACGGGCTGCAAGCGGCCATTTTCACCAATGATTTGAAGAAAGTTCGCACCGCGTTTCACGAGCTCGAGGTCGGCGGGGTGATCGTCAACGACGCTCCGAGCTTTCGCTCAGACAACATGCCGTACGGCGGCGTGAAGGGCTCGGGCCTGGGCCGAGAAGGCGTTCGCTACGCGATGGAGGACTTCACCGAAGAACGGGTGCTCGTCTACCGGCCGTGAAGGTCACTGAATGAAGCGACCGGCCATGCGCCACTGGGTACCGTCGGTCTCTTGCCAGGTCAGAAACAGTTGGTCGTTGAACTGCGTGAAGCGGGGGAACGAGGCCAGCAAGAAATTCGGGAGCGTGGCGTTGTTCCATGATGTGTCCGTTCCTGGCTGGCACGGCACGGGGTTCAACTGGTGGGTGGTCAGATCGTAGAGGCCGAGCAGAATCTTGCCGGAGGGGAAGGGCTCTGCGTAGGCGACGAGCGCTGTCGAGCCCCAAGGCACCACATCAAACCCAGTGACCGCGGGCACGAGCTGCTGCTTGAAGGGCGTACCGACGTCGTCGACGCTGTTCGCCATCAGCTGGGTTGAACCTTGAGAGGTGAGCACGAGCGAGCGATCGCGCAGAGCAATGCCCCGCACCTTGTCTGAGGGGTTCGCCGAGACGGGGTCATTCATCCACCCCGAGCTGCCGTTGACGAAGCGCTTGACCTGCCCCGACGCGTCGGTGGCGACGACCGAGGGCTGACCTTTGACGTGAAAGTCGAACATGGCGGTCGAGGTCATCGGTGAGTAGGAGTTGGTCATGTCGACCTTGAGCGGAGCGCTCCAGGTCTTACTCAGGCTGTTGAACGTCTGAGCCTCGAGGCCGGGCAAGGCGGTGGCGAGCAACGTGAGGGTCGTGCCATCGGTGCCGAGTGCGATGAATGCGGGAGTGTTGTTGATCGGTGCCCAGCTGCCCGAGTTCGGCGTGTACTCGAAGAGGCCGTTCGCCGGGTCGGTCTGCGAGAGCGCCGCGTAGCCGAGGGGGCCGACGGCGAAGACGGTGGTGCCGCTGACCGGTGTGGTGTTCGCGCCAGAGAAAGGCGTCAACGTGTTGAAGTCATTGACCGTGCACGGCTGCATGGTCATGCAGCTCGGGTCATAGGTCTGCATCCACCACAGTGACCACCTGCCGTCAGACTCCACCTTGCGCCCGACGATCTGCTGCTGTTGGGTGTTGTAGTTGATCGACAGAAACCCGGGCCGGGGTTCTTGGGTTGAGCTGCCCCGGCTCCGAACGTGAGGGCTGCCTTGGGAGTTCACGTTGAACGTCCCATGCACGTCGGGTATCGCGAAGCCGTCCGTGGTCTTCACTCCGGTGAGGGCCACGCCGATGGGCGGCTGGTTGAAGGGCAATGGCTTCGAAAATCGTACGAGCAGGGTGTGGCCATCGACGCCGACCTGCAGTGGGTCGCTGAACCCCGCGTCGAGCACCCCTGAGCCAGTGAGGGGCCGGTCGCAGCTGTAGAACAAGCCGATGGGCGAGATTCGCAAGTCGCACTTCGGCGGCGACGCATTCGTGAACGTAAACCGGGTGTCTTGTCTGATCACCTCGTTGCCCTTGTAGTTGGCATGAAAGGTCACGGTGTAGTCGAGCGTCCCCGTGTTGAAGGGAGCCGGAAAGCTGACGGTCGTGCCGTTCGGCGTGCCGCTGAAGTTGATGCATGACTCGTTGACGCCCCCGTCGAACCCGGGCCCGGGGCAGGGCGGTGTCACGGTCCACGAGTAGGTGGCCAGGTTGAAGTCGCTGGGCGCGTTGGTGATGGTGGCCGTGAGGCTCATGGCCGCGCTCCCGTAGCTGGTCACCGGCTGCACTGCGCTGCCCGAGGTGATCTTCACCGTCACCGAGAGGCCTCCTGGAGGGTCGATGAAGAGCGTCACCGTGGCGGGGTCGCTCAAAATGCCGAGGGTGGTCTCGACCTGCAGCGTGAGCACCATCGTGGTGAGCGACGTGACGACTGGCGCTGTGATGGCGAGGGTCGCGCTGTCAGTCGTGTCGATGTTCGCCGAAGGAGGGCCCGAGGTCTGATGCCACCGGTAGTGTGCGATGGCCTGCGAGTCGTTGCTCGTACTGGTGCTCGCGCTGAAGGTGGCCGGTTGGCCCGATTGCAAGCGAGCGGGTGAGGTGATGAGCGCGGTTGGTTTTTTGCCGACCAGCACGGTCACATGGGCCGGGCCGCTGGTCTGTTGGCGCGAATCGGTGACCGTCAAATCGAAGTCGAGCTTCTGCACGGTGCCCGGCGCGGTGAATCGCGTTGTGCCTGCGACGCTCGAGTCGTTGGGCGAGAGCGCGACCTGCGGGCCGGTTGCCGTCTGCTTCCAGTGGTACACGAGTGGCTGCACGCCGCTTGAATCAATGCCGTTCAAGACCACCTGCGAGCCCGGGTCAGCGAACACCACGGGTGCCGAGACGCGGGCCATCAGAATCGAGTTGTCGATGAAGCCTCCGTCGACCTCGCCCAAATCGAGGCGCATCGGAGCGCCGAAGGTGACGGTGAGCACGCCGAGCTCGTTCTCGCCGGGGCCGACCAAGATGTTGGCGATTTTGAGCGAGCTCACGTCACTGCGCTCGACCCCCGCCTGGTAGAGCCCTGGCGCGAGCATGGGGAAGTTGAAGTGCCCCTCGCCGTCGGTGTCGGTGGCCCTCGCAATGCCGTTGAGCACCACCCGCACGTGCGCAGAGGCGAGGGGCATGCCAGTGTCGAGGCGCACCACGCCGCTCAGGGTTGAAGGCCGAATGTCTCCCGGGGGTGAGGCCTCGAGTGACACGCTCGAAAGCCGCGCTTCTTGCCCGCCCGAGAGCGTCACTTCACGGCTCTCGAGCAGGTAGCCGGGCCGGTAGATGCTCAGCTCAACGACGCCTTCGGCGAGGCCCTCGAGCAGAAAGCTGCCGTCATCGCCGGTGGTGGTCAGAAACGCAGTGCTGGCGACGAACACCGTGGTGCCCGAGTGCCCCGACGAGCCAGGGTGATCACCCAGCAAGACCTTGCCGCTGACGGCGGCGTTGCGGCCGAGTGAGACTTCGCCGAGCTCGACGTCGCGGCCGGGGCCTGCCTTGACCGCCTCGAAGTCGATCACCTTCTGGCGGTCGACCGTGCCGTCATGGTCGGAGTCGAAGGTGATCAGCGCCTGGCCAGACTTTTCGGTGATGCCTCCGATCAAGAAGCGGCCGGTCTCGCCGTTCGAGACGGTCTTGACCGAGCTGTTCATCAGCTGCACGGTAGCTCCGCCGGCAGGCCTCGAGCCGATGCGGCCCGGCACGGAGTACACCAGCGTACCTTGCAGCGTGCCCGGCCCCGGTGGAGGCGGCGGGTTGGGCACATCGAGGTCGAAGCAGCCGGTCAGCGACAGCACCGCGAGGGGCACCAGAACCTTCGAAAGCGTCGTCATTTCAGGGGGCTCCCAACTGATGAGGCAGGCGATATTCGGTTCTGGGCCAAGCTTCAGGCATGATGCGAGCTTCGTGAAGATTTCGACGCAAGCCCCTTCGACCTCGCTCTCGACCTCGATGGGCCAGTCGGCCTCGATGCCGAAGTCGATCGGGGGTCAGCAAAGCATCGACGTGGTGCTGTTCGGTAAGAAACCGGCGCGCCTGGTCGACCCGCGCCGCTTTCCCCACCTGCGCAAGGCGATGCGAAAGCTGGGCATGGCCAAAGACCAATTGGCTGACGTGCTGGGCGTGAGCGAGAACACCTTCACGGTGGCGTTGGCCGAGGGTGAGAACGCCAGCATCAACCGAGACGGGCAGATCGCCTTCGGCTTCGGTTTGCTCGAAAAGCACGAGCGAGATGATGCCTTGTTGGTGGCAGTGATGGCGCACGAAATCGGCCACCAACCGTGGAAATGGCCGAAGGGTGACATGTCGCACCTCACTAAGAAGGCCATCGATTCAATCTCACGCGAAGAAGAGGCCCGCGCCGATCGCTTCGCCGGGAGAGCCTTGGCGGACCTGGCGGTGTCACCAGACCCGATTTGCGATTTCTTGCTCGCGCACGGCAAGTTCGAGAAGCACCCGCCGGCTGATTATTACCCGGCCGAGGAGCGCGTTCAGATGATTCAGGCCGCGTTCACCAAGCGGCGCCGTGCGTTGACCACGGCCGCGCACTTGAGCCCGCGGGCGTTGGAGCGACAGCGGCAGTTGCGATGACGCCCGCGTGGCGCGGCCGCGCGGTCTGAATCTTCGACGCTCACCGAGCAGCGCTCGAAGCTGCCGCCTTCAGGGCCGCTACTGCCTTGTGAAAGTCGAGCAAGGCGTCGACTTCACGCAAGCGCGCTTCTGCGCTGGCTTGTTCTCTGAGGTTGACGAAGAGCAAATTCGATTCACCGAGCTCAAAACGCGTTTGCTCGCCCTGTTCGAGCTGGGTGGCGAGCTCGATTTCTTGCCGAATCAAGGCGACCCGCAATTGCGCCGCGTGAATCGCAGAGAGGGCATCTGTGGCCTCGAGCAGAACACGTTCGCGCGCCAACTTGAGCTGAGCCTCGAGCTTGCTCGTCACCGCCTGGGCGGCCCGAAGCCGGCCGAGCGGCCCGCGGTACAGCAACGGTACATCGAGCAACAACGAGAACTCGACCTCCGTCTTGCCCAACGGGTCGTATTTGGCCCCTGGTGAGCGCCCCACGTCTTGAGACACCGTGGCCGTGAAGTCGAGCGCAGGGAGCAATTGGTTGCGCAGAAACCCAAGCTCGACGTCTTGCTGCTTCATTTGCCCACTCAGTCGCTGAACTTCAGGTCGACGCTCGACGGCGAGGTCGAGGTCGAACGATGGCACAAGGCCATCATCAGGGTCTGGCAAGGCCGCTGGCAGGCGGGCTTCGTGTACGAGCGAGGGCTTGGCTTCGTCATCGCGAACGAACAGTGAGAGCTCGAGTGCGGCCTGCTCGAGCCCACGCTGGGCCTGCACCCACAAGGCCTGTCGTTGCATGAGCGCCCGCTGGTTGTCTTTTTGTTCGAAGAGGGGCACGTCACCGGCGCTCGCCCGCGCTGACAACTGCTCGTCGCGACGCTGGGCGATCTTGAGGAGCGTACCGGCGATCTCGCGGCGGTGGCCCGCGGCGACCCAGTCCCAGTAACGAGAACTCGCCAAGCGGGTGATCTCAATTCGCTGCTGCTCGACGCCCTGGCCGGCCAGCTGGTGGCCAAGCTCGGCGCGCCGAATCGAGGCACGCCGCCGGTCGATTGGCCCGTTTCGCAACAGCGGTATCGCCGCTCCCGCGCGAAGCTCTCCGCCCGTCCACGTCGTTCGCTCGCCGTAATAGTCCTGAATGAGCCCAGCGCCGAGCCGATAGCCGGCAAAGAGGCTGGTGCCCCACAGCGGCGTCGGCACCTCGACCGCGGCGTCAATTCGGGTTTGTGGGTAACCGGAGATGGGTACGACCCAGGCTCGGGCGCGGAGGCTCGGGTCGAAGATACCGTTCGCCGCTTGGAGCTCGCCCTCAGCCGCGTCGACCTCGCTGCGAGCGGCCACCAGCGAGGGAAAAAGTGCCTCTGCGGAGGCCAGCACTTCAGCGAGCGAAAGCGGGCCCGTTCTCGGCAGCGGCGTTTGCGAGGGGTTCAGAGAAGCCAGCATCAGCGCAAGCAGCATCACTTGACCTTCTGGTCGGCCGAGAAACCGGGCTGCGGCTCTGCCGGCCGAACCACTGGAGGAAACCCATTGAACCTGCGCCACAGCTCGTAGCCGAGCCTGACCGTGTCGAGCAGCACCCAGCCGTTGGCTCTGACCCCCTGCCGCAGGTAGGTGCCGCTGGGCCATGCGTCGACGCCGTCAGGGCGAACCAAGACCCGAAACCTGCCTTTGCCATCGTCGCTGGAGTCGATGAGTGCAACGGTGCCTCCGAACGAGCCGATCGCCACAGACGGCCAGCCTGAGAATTGAACTGCCGGCCAACCCTCGAACTGCAGCCGCACTGGCCGCCCCTCTGAGAGCAATGGCATGTCATTGCCATCAACCCAGAGCTCGACGGCGCGCTCAGCTGCGTCGGGCACCAAGATGAGCAGGGGCTCCCCGGCCTTGACGAAAGAGTTGCCTTGGCCAATCGACACCCGAAGCACGGTGCCGTTGACCGGGGCCCTGATGTCCATTGTCTGTTGACGCGACAGTCGCACTTCGACTCGTGCCAATTCAGCGGCTGCGTTCGCCTCTTCTGACAACGCCGCGGCCTCTTGCGCGTGAGCATCGTCGATTGAGGCAGTCAGATCATGCTCGATGCGAAAGCGGTCGGCCTCGAGGGCGGCCTCCTCGCCCAGCGCCGCTTTCAGTGCCGCTTGCGCACGCTCAACCTCGGTGGCTGCGCGCACATCGTCGAGTTGGGCCAGCTCAAGAGTACGAACCGAGGTCAACCCGCTCCCGAGGAGCTTGGTTTGGCGCTCCAGGTTCGAGTGCGCGGTGACCGCTGCGGCCTGCGCGGCAGCGAGGGCCTGGCGAGTGGCGCTGCTTCGCTCTTGGGCCATGGTGATACGGCTCAGGGCTGCGCGCACACCTGCCCCGCGCGACAATTCGAGCGCCCGCTGACGGTTCTGAATCGATGAGGCGCGCAAGGCCGCCTGTTCTCGCCGGGCGACGCCCGCCTCTCGCTCGTCGGCCAATCTGCTCAGAATCTCTGGCGCGTTGTCACTGAGCTCAAGGAGCAGGTCTCCCGCCATCACCCGAGAGCCCTCGCGCACATGCCAGGTCGTCACCCGGCCTTCTATCGGGGCGTCGATTTCTTGTGGTCGTTCATTGGCAGAAACCGCCACGACGCGCCCTGACCCGGCGATGTTTTGCTGCCAAGGGGTGATGATCAACGTAAGCGCGAACAGCGCGCCCGACCCCGCGAGCAACCGCACGAAAACGCGGGTCGACCTGGGCGTTGGCACCAAGAGGGAGGCGGTTCGTTGGCCCAGCATCATGGCGTCTCTCGTCTCTGAGTAAGATCGCTCAGGTGTCGAACATCGTGGCAAGCGTTTCGAAGCTCAACCGCCGCGTCTGACACCAGGCAGACCAGGGTCCATCGGGCGGCGGGGTTCGTGAGGGCAGCCACACACTTGAGCCGGGTCACCGAATCGAGCACCTCCAGCGACTCGTTGATGACGATGAGGCGGGGTCGACCAGCGATCGCCCGCGCCACCAACAGCTGAACGACGTTCGCCTGGCTCAACGTGAAGCCGGTCGAGAGCAGTGGCGCATCGAGCCCGTCGGGCAGCAGGCGCACGGTCTCCAACAAGCCTACGGCGTCGAGTGCCGCTCGGGCCTCGAGGGCCGAAATGCTCTGCCGCCCCACGGCCACATTTTCGAGCACTGAGCCATCGAAGAGGTCTCCGCGCTGAATCAGACTGACCTGTTCGCAGACCGCCGATGCCCGTGCTCGAGAAGTCTCGACGCCATTGAGCACCACCGAACCCGAGGAGGGCGCGCGCAACCCCGCGAGCCACTCCGCCAGTGGGTGGCCCAGCGCGCCGATGATCGCCAATCGGGCGCCCGGTGCCACCGTGAAAGACAATGGCAGGTACCCCTCGTGAGCGACGGCCTGAACCTCAACGCTCAAGGGCCCCTCGAGGGGTATGGCCTCGACGAGGCTCTCGTCTTCGATGGGCACATCGAGCACGTGCCCCAACTTGTCGATTGAGGTCATCAAATCGTAAGCGGCATCGAGCAACTTGCCGCTCTTGGCCAGGCCCGAGGTGATGGAGGCCACGATGAGCTCTGCGGCAATCAATTGGCCCAGCGTGAGCTCTCGCTGCACGACGAGCCACCCGCCCAGCCCGAGCAACGATGCGCTGGCGATGATTTGAAGGCCCAGGCCGCCGACCGTCTGCCCGAACACGACTCGAAAATGGCGACGTCGTGATTCAAGGTAGCGCCTGGTCAGGGCATCGGCCCGGTCGACCGCGAACTGGGCGCCCTCGGTGCCTCGAAAAATGGCCGTGACCGAGGCGAGTGTCTGAAGCCATGCCGCGACGCCATATTTGGCTTTGCTCTCGTCGATGCTGGTCGCCAACCCCAATCGCCATGGCGTGACGACCACAAGCCCGATGAAGACCACCAACACCAGGGCGAAACCCAGCAGCGCAGGGTGATAGAAGGCCAACACGAGCACGCCGATGCCGACTTGCAAGACCGTCGCAATGCCATCGGTGAGCAACTGACTCGAAGTTTTCTGGAGCGTCACGACCTCGAAGAACCGGTTGACGGCCTCGGCGCCAAACGGGTGTTTGGTCAAACGCTTCACGCGAGGGAGTCGCCACGCCAGATCCATCGAGGCTCGAATGAAGAGCCGCTCCTGTATCAACTCGACGAGCTGGGTCTGCAGCGCCCTGAAGAGGCCCTGAAAAGTCAGCGCTGCCAGCAAGATCATCGACAACACGAAGATCGGTTGAAGGAGCGTGCCAAAGGCCACCGAACCGACGAGCGCCTGCACAGCGAGCGGCGTCGCGAGGGTCAGCAAGCCGACCACTGCCGCATAGGCGACGATGACAGCGAGGTCATCGCGCTCGAGGCGGAGCAGCGCCCACAGCCGTTGAGCGGGTCGCGGCTGGTGCGAAAGGGCCTCGAGCGGTGCGCTCGGCACGGCGGTGACCCACTCGGCATCAGCCCACGCATCGAGCACAGACCGTTGCAGCCACTGGCCTGGCTCTCCCGGTCGCTCGACCAACAGCGCCTCTCCGCGCTCCTCACGCACCAGAACGGGTGCCCACCCAGAGGCCGCGGTACCTGCGCTCGCTCGTGGCACTCCTCCGGCCTTCGCGTCATCAAGCAACAGACCACACGACGCCCCGGCGGCCCTGAGCGAAGGCAGGTCTCGAACGCTTTGTTGAACGTGAAGAGGGTCGAGCTCGAGCCGCAGCGCGCTGGCCAGCGCCTTGATGAGCCAGATCTTCGATTGTGCTTCTGACAAAGGCAGCGTCATGCGGCCTCAGAAGTAGGAGCCTCACTTGCTTTAGAAACTGAGAAAAAATCGATGACCATCTGAGAAAGCACGAATGTGCGCCCCCCGCTCACCGCGCGATTCGCTTCTCGCGCCCCATCGCAAGGAGCTCACCTTCATCTCGGGAGAGGAGGCCCCGCAGCAGCGGGTGCGCAAAGGTGCGCTCAACGGTGATGGCGTAAAAGGTCTCAAAGAGACCAGGCACCACGCAGTGCTCATACAGCAGGCCCTGGCGGAGCTCGTCTCGAACGACGACCGATGGCACCAGCGCGAAGGCGGTCGAGTCTCTCGCGAGTAAGCGCATGGTCGCCATGTCGTCGACCTCCGCGAGAATGCGGATTCGGACGCCGAGCTGTTCGCAGAGCGCCCCGAACTCGGAGCGAATTTCGCTTTCGGGCCCGGGGAGAATCATGGCCGCATCGCCGATGCTGGCCGGAAACCGAAAGGCGCGGCGGCGGCTGGAGCCGACGATGCTGACCGGTTGCCGGGCGATGCGTCGACACCGGAGCAGGCGCCCTGGTTCGGGCGAGCAGGGCCGGTTCGCGAGCACGACATCGAGCGAATGGTCTTCGAGTCGTACGAGGAGCTCGTCGAGGCCTCCAGCCACCAGGCTGAACCGAACGTCAGGCAAAGCGAGGAGCGGCTTGATGAACGACTCCTGGAAGTTGCGAGAGAGCGTTGCGACGGCGCCCACCCGTAAGATCTGCTGCCGCGGCCGGCCAAGCTCAAGCGTCGAGAGCAGCTGGGCGCCCGCTCCAAAGATCTGCTCGGCGTAGGCGAGCGCCAGCTTGCCCGCCTCGGTGAGCGCGAGCCTGCGCCCTTCTCTGAGAAACAGCGCTGCGCCCAGCTGCCCCTCGAGTTGCCGAATTTGTGATGAGAGCGCCGACTGCGCGACCCGCAGCCTGGCCGCCGTTCGCGTGAGGTTGCCGTCTTTCGCGACGGCCCAGAAGTAGCGCAAGTGATGAAAGTTGAATTGGTCGAGGTTCATGGCTTCTTTAAAATAGAACGATATCTGCTCATTAATGTGTTTTTAACGAACGCACAGCCCGCGTACACCTTCGCGAATGAATACGCCCGAAGCGTTGTCGTTCGTTGTCAGTGCCTTGGCGCTCGCTATACCAACCACGTTCGCGGTGGCCGCATTCGCCTCGCCGCCTCGCCTCCTGAGTCGGCACGCTTCACTGGCTGGCGGCCTTGCGCTCTTGCTTTCGCTCGTCTTCACCCTCGCGGCGACCCTCGGTGGCGCCTGGGCGGCCGGGACCGTGAGAACTTTCGGGGTGCGTGTCGACACCGTGACGTGCGTGATGTTGATGCTCGTGTGCGGCATCGGGTTGGTCATCGCCCGCTACTCTGAGCGGTCTTTGCTGGGCGACCCTGGGCTCGCGAGATACTCGCGATGGCTCTTGCTCACGCTCGGCACGGTGACCGTGCTGGTGATCGCGAACAACCTGCTCATCGTCGCAGCCTCGTGGACGGCGACGAGCCTCGCGCTGCATCAACTGCTGACCTTCTACCCTGACCGTACCGCTGCGCTCGTTGCGGCCCACAAGAAGTTTCTCATCAGTCGGCTTGCAGATGTGTGTCTCTGGTCTTGCCTCGCCTTCATTCGGGTGAACGTGGGCAGCCTCGATCTCGACCGCATCGCCGACTGGGCGGCCGCGCACCCGGGTCTCACACCGTCGATGCACGTGGCGACCGTGCTCGTCGTCATCGCGGTGGTGCTCAAGTCTGCGCAGCTGCCTTTTCATGGGTGGCTGACGCAGGTGATGGAGGCCCCGACTCCGGTGTCTGCGCTGCTGCACGCCGGAGTCGTCAACATCGGCGGCTTCTTGATGATTCGCCTGGCCCCGCTGATGGTGCACGCTGCGCTGGCCCAGACGCTGCTGGTGATGATCGGGCTCGCCACGACGATTCTGGCGGCCTTGGTCATGACCACGCGGGTCAGCGTCAAGGTGGCGCTCGCGTGGTCCACCTGCGCGCAGATGGGCTTCATGCTGGTTCAATGCGGTTTGTATGCGTGGCATCTGGCGTTGCTCCATCTCGTGGCGCACTCGCTTTACAAGGCGCATGCCTTTCTCAACTCGGGCACCGCCGTCGACGACTGGCGTCGCCAATCGGGAGCGAAACGTCAGGGCCCCCCGTCGTGGAGTCGCCTGTGCATCACGGCAGTGATGACAATCGTCGGAGCGCTCGTGGTCGTCAGAATTCTGCAGCGCCGGTTCGGGGGGCCACACGATTCGCTCTCGGTCGACGTGCTCGCCTTGATGGTCGGCCTCTCGTTCGTGCCGACATTCGCACGGCGGGGGGGCGCTGGGTCGACAGCGAGCCCCACCGTCATTGCCCGTGGCCTGTGTGTCTGCGCCCTCTATGTGGCTTGGCATGGGGTCGCCGCGCGACTTGTGCCTTCGCCTCCACTTGAAGCACCGAATGAGCTCGGGTGGGTTGTGGTCGGAGCGGGGTTCGTGGGTCTCTTCGCCGCCCAAATGATGCTCCAGCTGCACCCGCAGGGGCGCTTCTCGCGCACGCTCTACCCATGGTTGTTCGCGGGGCTGTACCTCGACGAATACTTCACACGGCTGACGTTTCGCCTGTGGCCGCCTCGACTCCCTCGAACCGAAAACCTTCGCCCGATGGCCCGTCAGCAGGCCCTGGTGCCCTCACCATGAGCACCGCGAACACTTCTGTCGCTCAGCAGAAGAGCCTCTCGTCGGCCGATGAAGCCGGCTCGCCGAACGACCTCGCCAGTGCCATTGACGGCGCGTGCGCCCGGGTCGCGCCCATCTGGCCGCTCGACCGCAGCATCGCGGTGAACCCCTTCTGGTCGATGATTGACAGGCCGGTCTCCGAGGTCGCCGCCAGGCTGGGCTCGCTCTCGGGCGCGCAGGTGCTCATGCCCCGCGACTGGTATCGTCAGGCCTCCCGCGATGGTCGTCTTCGCGACGAGCACCTCGAGGCCGCGCTCTTGCGAGACGGGTCTGCCATGACGCTCGATGAGCTGCATGCGCTGCTCGAGGCCGATGAGCCGCCGACGAAGGTGCGCGCCCGTGTCATCGACGTCGTCGACACTTTCAGAGACCTCGGTCACCAGATGTCGTGGCGCGCTTTCGTCGCCCACAGCGTCAGTCAGTTCTGCGCATCGTACTTCGATGAAGGCCAGGCATCGTTTGGGCCCAATCGAGAGGGAGGCGTCTATGCGAGCTGGCGTCGTCAGGCGGAGGACGATCACAGCCCTGCGCTGCTGATGGGCCTTCGATCGTATCGGCGGCAGGTGCGAGAGCTCCCGTCGAGCGCTCGCAGCCTCATCGAGGCGGCGGTCGAAATACTCGAAGTGCCGACGCACCAGCGCGAGAGCTACCTCTGGGGCCTTCTTCTCGATCAGAACGGGTGGGCGTCGTGGTGCGCCTACCGTCGTTGGACGGCGCGCATGGCCGGGGCCGATGACGAGGCGATCTCAGACGTGCTGGCGATTCGCCTCGCCTGGGAGCTGATGCTGTACCGAGATGGGGGCGATGTCGTCGCACGCCGCTGGCGACTCGCCGTGGCAAGCTGGCCTGATCTCGACGCCGCGGCGTTGACCCGCCGAAAAGACGATTGGCTGTTTCAGACCGCGATGGAGAGTGCGTGGCGAACGCCCGTGCTGCGCGCGCTCAGACCCTGTCTTCGCACGGCACGCTCCGCCAGCCCGTCGGTTCAGGCCGTGTTTTGCATCGACGTGCGGTCAGAGGTCTTTCGCCGTGCGCTCGAAGCGACGTCGCCGTCGGTTCAAACGCTCGGTTTCGCGGGGTTCTTTGGGCTGCCACTCGAGTATCAGCCGATTGGCGCTGGGTCGTCGCGACCACAGCTGCCAGGCCTCCTGTCGCCACGTCTTCGCGCAGGCGATACGGGGCTGAGCGCCGAAGTTCTGAAGCGCCAGAGCAAGCACCTCGAGGTTGCGGCGCGTTGGAAGACGTTCAGAACCGACCCGCTCTCGACCTTCACGTTCGTCGAAGCGCTCGGGCCGACGTACGCCGGTGAGCTGTTGGTTGACAGCCTCGGCCTTCGATTGGGTCGCGGGGTCGACAGCGTTGGGCTCTCAGAGGCCGAAGCCACCCGCCGAAAACCCAGGCTCATCGGGTTGGCTGATGGCGGCCCCCTCGGTCTCGACGCGCGCTGCGAGCTCGCCGAGGCGATGCTCCGTGCGATGAGTCTCACGCGCGACTTTGCGCGCCTGGTTCTTCTCGCCGGCCACGGGAGCGCCACCCGAAACACCCCAACCGCTTCAGGGCTCGACTGCGGAGCCTGCTGTGGGCAGACGGGGGAGGTCAACGCTCGCGCCGCCGCCGCCCTTCTCAACGAACCCGAGGTTCGAAAGGGCCTGGCGCGGCGCGGGGTTTCTGTGCCCGACAGCACTTGTTTCGTGGCGGGGCTTCACAACACGACCACCGACGAGCTGAGCCTATTTGATCTCGACGAGCTCCCGGCGTCGCACGGGCACGACGTCGCCATGCTCACCGCCGCTCTGGCCGAGGCTGGCGCACGCACCCGCACCGAACGAGCCACGCTGTTGGGCCTTCAGGGCGTCGCGGCCTCGCGGCTCGAAGCCTCCATCCGCTTGCGCACCACCGACTGGGCTCAGGTCAGACCGGAATGGGGCCTGGCGAACAACGCGGCCTTTGTCGTGGCGCCGCGCGAGCATTGCCGTGAGCTGAGCTTCGAGGGGCGCGCGTTTCTTCACGAATATCGCCACGAAGAAGACCCAGGCTACGCCGTGCTCGAGGCGATCATGACAGCGCCCATGCTCGTCACCCACTGGATCAATTTTCAGTACTACGCGTCGACCGTCGACCACACCCACTACGGCAGTGGCAACAAGGTGCTCCACAATGTCGTCGGCGGGCATCTGGGTGTCTTCGAGGGCAATGGGGGTGACCTTCGATTCGGGCTCCCACTGCAGTCAGTTCATGATGGCCAGCGATGGGTGCACACACCGCTGCGGCTCAGTGTGTTCATCGAGGCGCCGGCCTCAGCCATCGAAGCGGTGCTCCAGAAACATGCGAGTGTGCGTGCGCTCGTCGAGAATGAGTGGCTCAGCCTCTTTCGACTCGACGCAAAAGACGAGGGCATCTTTGCGTATCAAGAGCGCCGTTGGGTACCGCACCCGGTTGAAGATGATTGAGGGGGTCACGCGTCTCTCAGCGTACGCCGGAGCGGAGATCGCGCTGCTCACGCAGCACGGCAAAGAGCAGGTCATCGCTCCACTTTTTCACCAAGGCCTGGCCGCACCGGTGCGAGTCGTCACCGGGTTCGACACCGACGTCTTCGGCACATTCACGCGCGACGTTTCGCGTTTCGGCAGCCAGATGGAGGCCGCGCGCCAGAAAGCCCGTGTGGCACTGGCGTTGTCTGGGCTCTCCGTCGGCTTGGGCAGTGAAGGTTCGTTCGGGCCAGGGCCCGGTGGTTTTGGCCCGTGGAACCTCGAGTTGCTCATTCTCATCGATGCAGCACGGGGCATCGAGATTCTCGGTCGCGGGTACGCACCCGGCCGCCATTGCCACGCGCTGGTGACAAACCAGCACGCGCTCGAAGCGCTCGCCCTTCGCGCCGGGTTTCCCGAGCATGGCCTCGTCGTTCGCCCTGACGGCCCGAGCGGCCAGCCAGTTCTCAAGGGCATTCGAGCCTTGCCGGAGTTGCATCGGGCGTGGAGCGAAGGGCTCAGCGCGTCATCGACGGGCGGCGTCTTTGTCGAGAACGACCTGCGGGCGCACGTGAACCCAACTCGCATGTCGAACATCGAGGCTGCCGCGCGCGACCTAATTGCAATGCCGATCAGATAACGGAACGGTTGTGCGGGCCGTAGGGAGGATCATAGTGCGGCGATCTCGAAGTAAGGAGATCGCCCGATGCGCCTTGCCGATGCCTTGGTGACAGTTCCGCTCGCACTGCCCGAGAATTACGGGG
>JANLPS010000490.1:0-8450 GCA_031367385.1 Archangium sp.
GGTCAAGGCGTACGTGACGCTCGAGCCGGCCAGCAGGTTGACCGTGTTGTCATTGATGTTGCCCGCGCCCGACGCCGCGCAGCTCGCCCCGGAGCCAGCGGTGCAGGTCCACGTCGGGGTGAGCAGCTCGGCCGGTATGACGTCGGCGACGGTCGCGCCGGTGACGTTGGCCGGGCCCAGGTTGGTGACGGTGATGGAGTAGACGGTCGAGGCTTGGCCCTTGACCAGGGCCGCGACTCCGTTGCTCTTGGTGATGGACAGGTCAGCGAAGCTCGACCCGACGCTCATCAGGGTTTCTCGAGGGGGCCCCAACAGCCGGGAGACGGTCGATGCACCAACGCCGTAATCGCCGTTGACGATCGAAGTCACTGGCTTGGTGATGGCGAAGACGTCGCCAACAGCGGGGTTCGTCGCCCAGTTCGAGATCAGGTTGAGCTGGGTCGCCGTGTTGTTTGAAACGACGCGAACGGCACCCGCCTGCGCCCCACTCAGCATCACGACGTTCCATCCAAGCCATTGATTCGACGTCCACCCTGAGGCGGCTTTGGTGATCGAGCCGTTGGCCACGGCGGTCGACGCACCCATCGCGGCGGGAGGGTTGATGATCTTGAAGGTGCTGCCCACGGCGGGTACGCCGGGCAAGGCGGGCGAGAACGTGAGCTGCGTCGCGGTGTTCGACAAAATCACGGCCTGCTGACCCGCTTGCGCGCCGCTGGTGACGTAGGCGGTGTAGCCACGCCACGCGTTGACGGCCCAGGCTTGAGCCAGGTCGGTGATGGTGGTGGTCGTGGCCGCGGTCGTGGTGCCTTGCGAAGACGCGGTGAAGGCGTGCGCGGTCACGGTGAAGGTGTTGGTCGACCCTGGGTTGAGCCACCCGTAGGTGCATGAGATCGTACCCGCCGAGCCCACCACCGGCGTGGTGCAGGTCGCGCCAGGCGCGCTGTACGAGACGAAGGTCGTATTCGGAGGCAGCACCTCATCAGCCACGACGTTCGGCGCGATGCCGGTCGTCAGGTTCTTCACGGTGAACGTGTAGGTGATGTCTGAATCGATGTTCGCCCGCGTCGGCGCGATCTTTGAAATCGCAAGGCTGGCGAGCGACGCACCGAAGCCATCGACGTAGACGCTGCCGGAGTGGCCACCGGGCTGGCACCCCGATGCGAAGACCTCGACTTCGATGGTTTCTCCCAAGGTGAACTGGGTTGCGTCGGGCACGAAGTCGTACACGACCCACGAGGTAAACAAGAGCGCGGTGGCCCCGGCGCCCTGCGACTGCCAGGGGATGCCGGTCTGGTTGGCGAAGTTGAAGTTGGTGCTCATCACGGCACTGCCGCGACTGGCATTTCGAATCATCACGAAGAAGTACGGTTGCTGCGTGGGCACGTGGCCGGCGGCCTCGAGTATCGGCGCCAAGACGAACCGCACATGCACCTTGCCGTCTGACGGGTCGACGTCAGCTGACGTCGTCACCGTGGCTTGTTTGATCGAATTGACGTTTTGATTGGCGCCCTGATGGTTGCCATCGCCGGGCGGGTTGGTGGCGCCCCACTCGTTGATCACCGCTGACGACAAATCGAACCTCGGCCAGAGCGGCACACCTGCCCCAGCGACCAGGCCTGCGGGCAGCTGCGACATCGGCGCCGCGTTGGTCCGAATGAACGAGAAGTCTTTGCCACCCGCGGCCAGCTGCAGGTTCGCGAACGTGGTGGGTGGTACGACCGCGAGACCGGTGGGGTTGAGGTAGGTGCTCTTCGTCCACCCTCCGAAGGTGCCGGTCTCGAACCCGCCGTTGGTGAACAACGCGCTCTGATTCACCGCGACTGGCGGGCCTGCCTCGTCTTCGAGGCTCGTCTGTGCGCATGAGAGAGACAACACCTGCAACACCGCGCCGACCAGCAGACCGCGATTCAACGAGGGCATTTGCTCTCCAAACTCAACGTGAAGGTGGCGCAGTTGAGCAGGTTGGCCCCGCACGGCAAGTTCTCGAGCCCTCCGGGTTGGCTGGTGCGACGACCGGGCCTGGCTGCGCACACATCCGCCCATCTTGGCGCCACGTGTCAGCGAGCACGGTTGGGGTGACCCGGGGCTCGACGACGAGGGTGGCTGACGTGCGTCGACACATTCGCCGCCGGGGCTCGGGCAGATGCGAACCAGGCCGTTTTCAGCCGCGCGCGGTTCTGCTTTGGCAGCGTGATGACGAGCGAGAACACGCATCAAGTGCCGCCGAGCCCAGAGCGGTCACCTCATTCATGTTGGGTCGGGGCTTTGAAGAGGGCACCGAAGAGCGAGTTCAAGAAGTCGCCGATGCCTTTGAAGATGCCTTTGAAGACGTCGGGGTTCTGCTTCGGGAGGGGGATGCTGTTGGCGGTGCGCATCGTGCCGTCGACGCTTCGCAGGGGTCGATTGCCTTTGGGCAGCGTCGAGATGAGCGTGCGGTCTGAGATGTGGCCGTCGACCTCCACGCCGCTCCAGCGCTTTTCGAATTCGGAGACTGGCATTCGGGTCTGTTTGCCGTTCACGTCGGTGACGGTGACCGAATTGATGCGGCCGTTCGCGTCGGCGCCGTAGCCGCTGATGGTGACGTAGGCGGGCTTGGCGCTCGAGCCTTCGCCGGTGTCGATGAGCGCGATCGGCGGCGCGCCGTGGTTGATCATTCGCGAGATGTCTCGCAGTGATGAACCGTGGGTGACGCTGGCACGCATGCCGTGGCTGCGGGCCGATTCGGCGACTTCACGAGGCGACGGCAACGAAGCAGCGTTGCCGACGAGCGCTTCGACCGTGGCAGAAGCGCTCGAGCTCTGCGTGCCGGTCGACACGGGGGGTGGCGGTTGCGGAACACGGCCGTTGATGGTCACCGGCCCGAGACGTACCGACGGCCCTTGTCCGATGGGCTGCGCTCCCTGGCCCGACGCTGAAGAGGGAGGTGGCGGCGGTGCCAGAGTGGGCAGCGGGGCGAGGTCGTCTTCGCGCTCTGGTGGCTTGACCCGAGGTGGCCGCGCGCATGAGGTCGGTTGATCGAATGTGTCACCCGACTCATTCACATTGGGCTCGACAGACGCGTCGACCGCAGTGGCCCCGCCTCCATCGTCGATGAAAGAATACTTGTTGCCGTCCACTGCGCCGTTGCCGCCAATTCGTTGCATGTGCTGCCTCCAAGGTGTGGCGGGCCCCAAAGCAAGACGCAGACCATTGCAACGGCGCGAAACGCTTCGAGTTGGTTCGAAGCGACCGTCTGCGCCCGAGAAGCTCACACGGAAGGAAGGAGTCGCGCGTCGCGTGAATCGCGAACGGCAGCGCCGATGATGTTGATCAAGCCGCCGCAGCGACGTCACCGTGGAAACTTCGCTCAGACAGACTCGATGCCCTACAGTTTGGCCGCTGCAATCTGCATCTGAAGGGGAGCACATGACGCCTCGACTTGGATTGGTGCTGTGTCTGGGCGTGGCCCTCGGTGCGTGTCAAACCCCACCGGTCTCGACGCCGAGTGATGCTGGCGGCATGGGCGGTGGCGGGGGCGATGCAGGCGCTCAAAGCGCCGACTCCGGAACGGCGGTCGTCGATGCGGGCGGCGCGAAGGACGCAGGCACCATCGCGGCCTTCACCGTGGGCGGCTCAGTCTCTGGGCTCGCGGGCACGCTGATACTGAAGAACAACGGCACCGACCCCTTGACGGTCTCGACGAACGGCGCATTCACCTTCGCAGTATCTCTGCCCGTCAGTGCTGCGTATTCCGTCACGGTCGCGACGCAACCCGCCGGCCAAACCTGTTCGGTCGCCAATGGCAGCGGCACCATCGGTGGGAGCGCAGTCGTCAATGTCACCGTGGTGTGCTCCTCGAGCGCGTTCACCATCGGAGGCACAGTCTCCGGGCTCAACGGCACCCTCGTGCTTCAAAACAACGGCGCGAATGATCTCTCGCTCTCGAGCAACGCTGGCTTCACCTTCACGATGCCGGTCGCCGATGGCGCTGGGTACGCCGTCAGCATCAAGACGCAGCCGGCGGGTCAACTGTGCACCGTGACCAACGGCAGCGGTACGGTCTCTGGCTTCAACGTCACCAACGTTCTCGTCGTCTGCGCGTCGACCTATACCGTCACGGGCAGCATCTCCGGCCTGAGCGGCACCGTCGTGCTTCGAAACAACGGCACCGACCCGCTCACCAGGTCGACCAACGGCGCCTTCACGTTCGCCACGCGCCTGGCCAATGGCAGCCCCTACGCCGTGACCATCGAAACGCAACCCGCGGGTCAAACCTGCACCGTCGCTTCTGGCTCGGGCACCATCGTGGGCGCGAACATCACCACGGTCTCGATTGCGTGCTCGAGCTCGACCTACACCGTCAGTGGGAGCATTTCGGGTCTCTCGGGCAGCGTGGTGCTGCAGAACAACGCCGGCGATTCGTTGACCCGCTCCGCCAACGGCGCATTCACCTTCCCCACCCGGCTCGCCGACACCTCGGGGTACGCGGTCACCGTGCTGACGCACCCACCCGGTCAGTTGTGCACTGTCACCAATGCCACGGGCACGATTTCAGGGGCCGATGTCTCCAACGTTTCAGTCACCTGCGCCGGCGCCTACACCATCGGCGGCACCATCACCGGGTTGTCAGCAGGCACGGTGCTCCTGCAGAACAATTCGGGGGCTGAGTATTTGAGCCGTTCGGCCAATGGAGCCTTCACCTTCTCGACTCCGTTGAGCACCAGCGCGACCTACAACGTCGAGGTGTTTCTGCAGCCCGGTACGCAGGTCTGCACCGTGACCAATGGCAGCGGCACCGTGGCAAACGCGAACGTCACCAACATCGCAATCAACTGCGTCGCTCCTGGCAACACGGTGGGCGGCACCATCACCGGTTTGACCGGCACCGTGGTGCTCGAAAACAACCTGGGCGATGACCTGCCTCGCTCAGCCGACGGCGCCTTCACCTTCGCCACGCGCCTCACCACGGGAGCCACCTACTCAGTGACCGTCGTGACGCAACCGGCGGGCCAGTACTGCACCGTGAGCAACGCCACCGGTACGATGGCGGGTGCCGATGTCAGCAATGTCACCGTGAGCTGCGTCGGCGCCTACTCGGTCGGAGGCACCATCACCGGCCTCACCGGCACCGTCGTGCTGCAGAACAACGCGGGTGATGACCTCTCTCGCGCGACTAATAACGCCTTCACCTTTGCCACGAGGCTGCTCACTGCAGCGCCGTATTCAGTGACCGTCTTGACGCAGCCGGCGGGGCAAGTGTGCACCGTCACCAACGGCTCGGGCACCATTGCAGGCGCCAACGTCAGCTCCGTGGCGGTGAGCTGCGTCAGCACCTATTCGGTGGGCGGCAGCATCACCAACCTCGTGGGCACCGTCGTGCTGCAGAACAACCTGGGAGACACGCTTTCGCGCTCGAGCAACGGCGTCTTCACCTTCGCCACGCGGGTTGCGGATGGCGGCGGGTACTCGGTCACGGTCTCGACGCAACCGGCAGGGCAAGTGTGTACCGTCACCAACGGCTCGGGCACGCTGGCGGGCGCGAACATCACCAACGTCGGCGTCAACTGCGTGAGCCTCTACACGGTGGGAGGCACCATCACGGGCCTCACCGGCACCCTCGTTCTGCAGAACAACCTGGGCGACACGCTCACGCGCTCAACCGACGGCAGCTTCACCTTCGCGACCGCTGTGGCGAACGGTGCGCCTTACTCGGTGACGATCTTGACGCCTCCCGCGGGTCAAACCTGCACGGTTTCGAGTGGCTCGGGCACTGTCTCTGGCGCGAACGTGAGCACCGTCTCGGTGACCTGCACGACGCCAGCGCCTCCGTACTGCATGAAGAGCGGGGGCGCCGTCATCCCCTGCACGGGCAATGTCGGGGGCTTCACTTCGGGCGTGCAAGAGCTGATCACCGTCACGAACACCCAGAATGGAGACATGCTCGTCACCAAAGGCAACGGCCCCTTCAAGTTCGGGAGCACCGTCAGCACGGCCTCGGCGGTCACCATCAAGACCACGGTGGCCACGAGCGGTCTCGATGGGGGTCAAACCTGCGTCGTCATCGGCGAAGACACCGACAGCAGCAACAACGGGTTCGACCAGGTCACGGTCTCCGCTGGCGCCGCGGGCTTCACGAAGTTCGGAGTGACCTGCGGCCCGGTCAAGCTGCCGGTCGCCGACACGGGTCAGACGCTGTGTTACCAGCGCTCGAACACCAACGTCTGGGCGGCCAACCCCACCTCGTGCACGGTGGCGAGCAGCATGAACACCTTGCCGCCGCGGCAAGACGGCTTCGTCAATGTCGCCCGCGCTTTCACGGGGCCCACGTCACACGCGACGTACACCAGCGACTACACCACCGCTGACAACACCACCGGCCTGGTGTGGAAGAGCTGCGCTGAGGGGTTGAGCGGAGCCACGTGCTCGACCGGTACGGCCTCGGCCCTGGCGTGGACGGATGCCGCCAGCGCGTGCCGGGCGCTCAACGATGCCAACTCCGGCAATGGGTATGCGGGGCGTACCGACTGGCGGTTGCCCAGCCTCGAGGAGCTGCACGGGTTGGTGAAGGCGAGCGCCTCGAGCCCGTCGACCGACGGCAATTTCCCGGCGACTCCTTTGCAGTCGTTCTGGGCAGCGCACCCGCAGCTCAAATCGTTGAGCTATGCCTGGTATGTCAATTTCACTCAGGGGCAGGTGTACCTGACGCCAAGAACCAGCGGGCTGTACGTGCGCTGTGTCTCGGGCACGCTGCCGATTCGGTCGCCGTACCAGATTCACGGCGACGGCACGGTCAGTGACTTGAATACGGGGTTGCTGTGGCAGCGGTGCTCGTACGGGCAGACCATCGACACCGCGTGCACTAACAGCTCGCCAGCCGTCGGCACCTGGGAGACCGGGCACACCTTCTGTACATTGGTCACCACGGGCGGGCGCGTGTGGCGGTTGCCGAGCGTGAACGAGCTGATGTCGATCACCGACTACCACCGAATAGACGTCGTCCCGATTGACCCCACGGCGTTTCCCAACCCCGCCGGGGCTGCGTTTCTGACGTCGACGACGAACACGGTGACGCCGAGCAGCTACTACGGCGTGAACTTCGCCCCCAACGCGGGCAACGTCGACCCGGCGCAGACCAAAGCGGCGAACAGCGGCTATTCGCGCTGCGTAACCGACGACAACTGAGTGCGGTAACGGGGCTGATCGTGATGCTGTGGGGCGAGCCCGGCATCATGATTTACGACGACGCGTACGCGGTGTTCGCGGGCGCGCGGCACCCTCAGCTGCTCGGGTCACCGGTGCGTGAGGGTGGGCAGCTGCAGGTCTATTCAGAGGTCGGCCGAGGCACGGTGAGTCGGTGTTGCTCGTCGAAGGCCTGGTCGAGCGCGGGTCGCGCACCCCGGATGCTATGACCTCGTCGATGACGGCATCGACGCTTTGGCAGGCGGTGTTTGCTTCACCTGACGAAGACGCTCCGCGCCTGGTGTTGTCTGACTTCTTGCAGGAGCAAGGTGACCCGCGCGGTGAATTCATTGCACTCCAGGTTCGCGAGGCGCGCGGCCAAGCGTCGCTCACAGAAGTCGAGCGCGCTCGTGAGTTATCAAAACAACACGGTGCAGCTTGGTTAGGGGCGTTGCGACCTGCACTGGCGAAAGCCGAGATGCGCCGGGGCTTCTTGTGGCGAATCGAGCTCGGGCGGGCTTCGGCGACTTCGAAGTGGGCAACACATGCACGAGACCCGCAGTTGGCGACAGTCGAACGAGTGGTGCGAGGCGACGGTGCCAAGAAACATCTGTCGCTCTTCATGCAATCGGGTGCACTCAAGAACCTGAGAGTTGGCATCGCCGAGGAAATGCTGCTCGGCGCCCCATCACCGCGTGTCGAGACAGTCAGTGATCAGTCACCATCGCCAGAAGTCATCGCGCTGATTACAGGCAACCCATCACTGACCGGCTTGTCAATCACCCTCGAGGTGACTCAGCGAGGCAAAGAATGGAGCGCCACACGCTGGGCGCACCGCGTGAAGATGGCGCCACCTCCTTCGATGTGACGGGGTTGCCTGCGTCGGTAAAGCGACTCGAATTCAACGGCAGCAAGGCGCTGTACACACGACTCAGCAAAGCCCTGCCCCGACTGAAGGTCGTTTACAAACCCCAACTATCAGGGCGCATCGTCGTTCGCTAACTCGGGGCCAGAAAGCGAAGGCGTTTCGGCTTCAACCTTCGTCTCTGTCTGACTCCTCGTCTTGGTCGGCTTTGATGGAGTCATGACCTTAAACGTGGCCGCAGGCAGCGACCAAACCGCCGGCGAATGCCGGCGTGACCTGAAGAAATCTCAAGGTTCAGAAATCTGAACCTCGAGGTTCAGTTCGACCCGAAGCGGCGCGCGCGTACGCGGTGACTTCGAGTTGATTGCGTGTGCTGTCGCGAATTTTATTTTCAAAAAAAGTGAGGGGTGCCGAGAACCGAAACGCG